>JAVBOV010000053.1:0-8479 GCA_031550205.1 Alphaproteobacteria bacterium | reverse complement strand
GCCACGGCGTAGTGGGTCGGGTTGACAATAACTACGCTTGCTTTCTGCACGTTTTCCATCATTCTTAGGCGGGCGCGCTCGTTTCTAACCTGCCTGATGCGCGATTTGACCAGAGGGTCTCCTTCGGTTTGCTTATATTCCTCTTTAACTTCCTGCTTGGTCATGCGCAGTTTTTTCAAGTGAGAATATTTCTGCCAGGCAAAGTCGGCAACGGCGATTACAAAAACCGCAATTACCACCGTAAAAATCAATAATAAGACAACCTTATGGATAAAGCTTAAGATGGAGATGGTTTCCATGCTGGGCATGAGTTGAACTTTTTCCAGATAGGGCTTGATTACCATATATGCTATCCAGCCGATGACAACCATTTTAATGATGCCTTTTATACTTTCAACAACTTTTTTCATGTTGATGAAGTTGGGCAGAGCGGCAAAAAAGTTTAGTTTTTCCCATTTAGGGAGCAGCCGTTTGGGCGTATACATGAAGCCGGTTTGAGAAACGCTGGCGGCTATGCCCAAAATCATGAAAACGGCAAGAGGAATTGCTAAGATTTTGATTAAACCGATGGTGACTTTATACATTAAAAACTGCATGTGTTTGGGGTCGCCGACCGGAATGCTCTCAGGGGATTCAATGAACTTAACGCCGAAGGTATAAAACCATTTGAAGCTTAAAGGCAGGATAAGCCAGACCACGAAAACCATGCCGACGAGCATGATGAAACTTCGGACATCTTGCGAGATGGCCGTTTCACCTTCCTCCTTTGCTTTTTCTATCTTCCGTTCCGAGGGGGCTTCGGTTTTGGAAGCATCATCATCGTCTTCAGCGACCAATTTTTTGCTCCGCAAAAAAGTGTCAGTGGCCAGGGCAGGTGGTCAGTGACAGGTGGTTATTTTATAAATTGTTCCAACCCGTCTTCATAATATTTGGTGAACCAAAGTATCATGATCGGGGTGGTGATTAATAATAGTCCCAGCCCTAAATAAATTTGCAAAGGCAGGGATAGAAAAAAAACGTTTAACTGCGGCATTAGTCTGGAAAAAAGACCCAGACCGCAATAAAAAACAATGCTGAAAGCAATAAACGGCGAGGCGATTTTGAAACCCATGACAAAGCTTTTGTTGACCGTATCGGTCATGAATTCGGCAAAGTCAGAGACCGGTAACGGAGAGCCAACTTTGAAAAGCGCGTAGCTGTCGATGATGGCGCCGAGCATTAGGTGGTGGATGTCGGTTAAGAAGATTATGGTGACGGCGAGCAGAGTTAAAAACACCTCTACAACCATGGACTGGTTTAAGGTGTTGGGGTCAAACATTTGGGCGTTGGCAAAACCTATGGCTTGTCCGGCAAAATTGCCGGCCAGGGCAAGGCAAGAGAATAAAATTTGCATAATCAGACCCAAAAAAGCGCCGTAGGTGATTTCAAACAGGCAGATTTTAAGCATTTCTAAAAAATCTGAGGGAACAGGAGGAAGCTCCGGGCTTAAGAAGGGAATTAAGACCACACTGATGCTTAAGGCAATGCACAGGCGGGCGCGGGCGTATAAAAAATTGGTCATGAAACCGGGCATGAAGGCAATGCAGCTGCCGATGCGCAGGAAGATGAAGAGAAAATTATAAATTTCAATGTTTAAAATTTCCGTCATTAGCCGCCGCCGCTTATAATTTTATCAAAAATAGTTTCAGCCAGCTGACGCATTTGGCCAAGCATGAACGGAAACAAAAAGATAATGGCGAAAAACACGCATAAAATTTTGGGTACGAAAGCCAGGGTCATTTCCTGAATTTGGGTCAATGCCTGGAAAATGCCTATGGTTAAGCCGATGAGCAAAGCCACAATTAAAATCGGGCTGACGATTTTTATCAGCGTGAAAATTGCCTCGCGGGAAATGTCTAATACTTCTGCTTCAGTCATTTTATTTTTGCTCCGCAAAAATAGTGAAAAGTGAAAAGTGAAAATTGGCAAGTGTCGGATTCATTGCTTTATTCCAATGGGGTTTGTTTTTCAAAGTATGAATGGTTTTCTAAACCGGTTAAGAAAGCGCCGTCATATTCGGTTGCAACAATTGCCTTGAAATATTTGCTCATCAGTTTTTTCCACTCATAGTCCCAATATCTGGCGATTACGCCGTTTTTATCAACAAAAGACGGGCGCACTAAAAAAGAAGGATTGCCAAGCGTCCAGCCTTTTTTCCAATAGGGATCGGTGTCTTTGATTTCAGAAATATTCTGCAGCGCAATGATCAGGCGTTTGGGGCCGTTTTTTTTGTATTTGATGCTGCTGATTTCATCTTTGCTAAAAGCTTCTTTGCTGTGAAAAAGCGGGTTAATGACCACCACATCGAAGTTGGATTTGGCAATGGCATCAAGCATGTCGGCCTTGGTATTATAGGCGGAATCGTCTATTAATAGGTTGATGTTTTGGGCATCATTAAGCGTTGAGATGGTTTTGGCGTTTTCATCAATAATCGGCCATTTTTCTATTTTCTTAAAGGCGGTATCAGGGTTGATGAAACCGTACAACAAAACGCCCTTATCAATTGATTTGGCAATGGCGGCATTATAGGCGTTGCCGGAAGGACAATAACTGACGGAGATGGTTTTTAGGGCGGTTTCGGGCAAAGACTTTCCGCAGAAAATGCCGTTTAAGGCCAGGCCGTCAATGTTTTGGGCATAGTTAGAGGAATGCGAGCCGACCTCGGGCTCAAGTTCCGGAACTGACTGCTTGAGGTTGATTAAGAAGGCCGGGTCGTTGGCGTCCAGCCCTTTGCGGCGGGCGTCATTATAACCGTCAAGGTGATATTCCCACAAAGATTTTTTGAGCAAATCCTGACCTTCGTGAACAATGATGATGAAATCTTTGTTTTTTTCTTTGGCATATTCTGCAAGAGAGTTGATATTGTCTCTCATCTCTTGGCGGTAGTTGACAATGAACTTGGGAGGAACATTGATATTTAAGATTTTTTCTTCTCTTGAGTATGGGTTTGCTTCGCTAAAGCCATATAAGCCGGCTGAAGCAGTGGAGGCAATTAAGAGGCAGGGAAGAATATATTTAAGTAATGACATCCGGCTGTTCCTTTCCGGTGCGTTCAACCACCTCGGCGGTTTTGAAGGCAAATTCCATTAACGGTTTTAAGGTTTCTAGAGCGTCTTGCTCCAGGTTTTGTTTTTCAAGCTTTTCAATGTAAATGCGCAGGGTGGCGCCGACGGTGCCGGTGCCGGAGAGGCGGTATACAATGCGCGAGCCGTCTTCCATTAGAATCATCAGGCCGTTTTTGGTGACCGAGCCGTCGACAGGGTCGGTGTAAACAAACGGTTTAACGTTTGGTTTGGCTTCCAAGTCAGCCATTAGTTTATCGGCAATTTCGGTAGGAATTTCTTCAAAGTCAAAGCGCAGATAATAGCCGCGGCCATATTTTTTCCAGTGTTCCAAGGTTATTTCATGAACCGACTTGCCGGTGGCGGCGATGATGTTGAGCCAGAACAAAACAGCCCAGATGCCGTCTTTTTCACGGATGTGGTTGGAGGCGGTGCCGAAGCTTTCTTCGCCGCAGAAGGTGATGCGGTTTGTATCCATCAAATTGGCAAAATATTTCCAGCCGGTCGGGGTTTCATAATAGGGGATGCCGAGCTTTTCTGCCACGCGGCAAACGGCGCGCGAGGTGGCGGCAGATTTGGCAACGCCGTAGATGCCGTCTTTGTACATCGGCACAAGTTTGTAATTGTCGGTTAAAATGGCCAGACTGTCGCTGGGGCTGACGAAGAAGGCTCTGCCCATTATCATGTTACGGTCGCCGTCGCCGTCGTTGGCGCCGCCGAAATCGGGCGCGTTTTTGGAATACATGATGTCGACCAGCTCTTTGGCGTGAACCAGGTTGGGGTCGGGGTGCAGGCCGCCGAAATCGGGCTTGGGAGTGGCGTTGATGACTGAGCCTTTTTTGGCGCCTAAAACGTTTTCAAAAATTTCTTTTGCATAAGGGCCGGTGACGGCGTTCATGGAATCGAAAACCATGGAGAAGCCGTTTTTAAACATTTTTTGAATGGCCGGGAAATCGAAGATTTTTTGCATCATCTCAACGTAGTCTTTGACCGGGTCGATAACCTCAATCTCCATGCCGTTATAGGTTTGAGTGCCGATTTTTGAAATGTCGACATCTTTGTCTTCAAAGATTTTATATTCGGTAATGGTTTTGGTGATTTGGTAGATTTTATCGCTGACTTGAGATGAGATTTGTCCGCCGTTTGAGGCAGAGATTTTGATGCCGAAATCGCCGGCTTCGCCGCCGGGGTTGTGAGAAGAGGTGAGCACAACGGCGCCGTCGGCCTTGCGTTTGATGATGATGTTGGAGCAGGCCGGGGTGGAAAGCAGGCCGTTTTGGCCGATGATGAGTTTTTTGACGCCGTTAGCCGCTGCCATTTTGATTGCTTTTTGAATGGCAATGTCGTTATAAAAGCGGCCGTCACCGCCAAGGACATAGGTTTTTTGGTTTAAATCGGCTTCATTGTTAAAAAAGGCTTGGATAAAATTTTCAACATAACCCGGCTGCATGGCGGTTTTGGACTTTTTGCGAAGGCCGGCAGTACCCATTTTCTGATCTGAATATGGTGTGGTTTTAACTGTTTTTAACATGTTTGTTTCTCCCCTTTGCGCAATAGGCCTAATCTACCATTTTTGAGCGGAGATTCAAGGGAAGATGGTGAGTTATGCAAGGGATTTTTGATGACGCAAGGCTGCGCTAACAAAATCTAAAAAGCTGCACTAAGGCTAACTTTATTATGATGGTTGGTTTGAGGTGATACGTGATGTGCGTCGCGTAGTATTTTAAATGATTGACTTTTTTGTGAGGATTTTGTAGGTTTGGGGTGAAAATGATATTATTTTGGAACTTATTAAAAAATATAAATATTATGAGATTTGTTAAAACTAGAACTGAGACGGTTGATGGAAAAATTCTTTATGCCGTGACGGAGATTATTGAAGAGCGATATACTGCTCATGTTAATGCCGTTCAATATTTGGGTGAGATGTATCGGAAGATTTATCAAAACCGCAGATATGCCAAAAAAGGCACTAAGAGGATTTTCTTTCCCACTCGTAATAAAATTTAGTTATTATGGAAAAAACAATCTATGTTCCCAGGAAAACCAAGAAATCAACGAAGCGGTTGAAGAATTGGAAGCGCTTTTCGGTAGCTAAAAACGGCGTGCAGACTTTGTCTGAAAAAGCGTTGCGGTTTTTAGAGGGGGTGCATGATGTAAAAGGCAATCCGCCTTTTTAAAAAAACACAGGAAGTGTTTATTTTGGGGTTTTAGCTTTCTGTTTTTAAAAATTCGGCACGTTAGCTTGTAAGCAGCTATTCGTTTAATGAGTGCGTAACAGCTCCCCGGTTTTATCACCTTCTGTCTTTGGGCAGGAGGTGTTTTTTTTATTTTCTTTATTTTGAATTTTTGATTGTTTATAATCTTGAGAAGAGAGGTTGTGAAAATGGAAATAAAACTTTTTAATTCTTTACCCGAAGTTGAATTGAGGAAAATTGCATTATTGCATTTTAGTCAGTGGAGCTCTATGAATGCCACATTGAGTGTTGAAGATAAAATTCGAGAATTCACCCAAGAATATGCAAGATGGTCAGATAGATTGCCTTGTGGATTTGCCGTTTATGATGATGGAGAATTGGTTGGATTCTGCAGGCTAAAAATATTGAACTTGAGAAAATACCCAGAATTAACACCTTGGATTTCAAGTTTGTTGGTGTTAAAACAAGGCAAAGGTTATGGAAGAGCTATTGTTGATTTTGCCTGCAGTACACTGAAGAAGTTTGGATATAACGAAGTTTATGTTTATACTGATCAGGCACCAAAGTTTTATCAAAAGCTTGGGTTCCAATTTCAGGGTCTTGTGGATAAGAACGATAAAGGACAGGCTGAGCTTTATAAGATGAATTTGTAAATTTATAGATTGAAAGTTTGAATAAGAAATATTGGTGATGCATGAGCTTTTTAAAAAAATATCAATTAACGTATTTTGTGTGCTTGTCAGTATACCGATAGCTATTATTCCGGGGAGATGAACTCGGCGATTTTTTGGATTTCGCGTTTGGCGGCAAGGTGTGAGAGGTTCATTTTCATTTTAAGCTTTTCATGGCGCATGTCCAAGACAGTTAAGCCTTCTAAAAATAATTCTTTATAAATGACGCGGTCTTTTAAGCCGTCGTTGAGACGGAAGCCGTAGGTTTTGGAGAGTTTTTCAAGCTGGGAAAAGACGGTGCTTTTGTTTTTTGATTTCAAATTGGAGGTTTTGTTGCCGACCACAATCCAGTTTAGATATGATTTGCCTTTGGCAGCAAGATTCTTTTTTACCTCCCAGATAAAATCTGCATAATGCCCAATTTTTATCATTTTTCCGGTTTGGAAGTCTATGTCGGCGATGACGTTTAAATCTATTAAGCTGTCTGAAATCGGTGTGATGATGGTGTCGGCGTATTGGTGAGCCTCTTCAAAAAGTTGGTTTTTGGTGCCGGGGGTGTCGATTATGATGGCGTCAAAGTGCGAGCTTAAGGCGTTTATTTTATCGGCAATTTCAGATTCTTGACCCAAATGGACTTCAAAATGTTTGGGTGTGGGCAGGCTGATGTTTTGAGCAGTGCAGAATTTGCGGCGGTTTTCAATATATTTGGAAAGGGTTCCCTGGCGGGCGTCTAAATCCATGGTGGCGATTTTGAAACCCTCGTTTAAGAGTTTTATGGCCAAATGCATGGAGATGGTGGACTTGCCGGTGCCGCCTTTTTCGTTGCTGATGACGATGATGTGAGCTTTGTTATGGTTGCTGTTCATTGTTGGTTGCCGCTATGTTTGCCAGTTGAATTTTAGAATCATTCTTAACAGCGACGACTATACATTGTTTTTTTGCAGACTGCAAATCTTTACACGTTTTTTCAGCATCTTTTTTGCTAAAGCCGATAATCTGCGAACGGTAAATGACTGCGCCTTTTTTGGAAACGGCTTCAACGTTGATGGCGTTTTCAGATTCAATCTCATCCTTAATATCTAAGGCGTTGTTGCGAGCCTTGGTGTAGTTGGAATAGGCGCCGATTTGTACGCCCCAGGAATTTTCGGCGGTTTTATTTAAGACGGGAGCGGAATCGGAGGCGATTTTAACCTCTTCAATTTTTTTAGGTTTGGTGCTTTCTTCCAGATTGGCATAAATTTTGGAGTTTTTGGTTTTGTCATCCAAGGCCAGTTTGTTCAGGCCGTCTTCCATCATCTTTTTAACATTTCTGTCTCTTAAACCGGAAGTGTTATGGCCCATGGTAACGGCGATAACGCGGCGTCCGTTGCGTTCAGCTGAGGTGATGATGTTGTAACCGGACGCGCTGGTGAAGCCGGTTTTTAAACCGTCGGTGCCTTCAAAGGTTTTTAAGAGGCGGTTGTGGGTGTAATAAGTGCGGCCTTCATAGGAGAAACTTTTGGTTGCAAACAACGGGTAATATTGCGGAAAATGGTGATATAGCGCGGCGCCGAGCAAGGCCATGTCGCGGGCAGTGGTTTTTTGCTGGCGGTTGGGCAGGCCTGAGGCGTTTTTGAAAACAGTGTCGTTCATGCCCAGTTCCTGGGCAACCTTGGTCATGGTTTTGGCAAAATTTTCTTCACTATAGCCAAGGCCTTCGGCCAGAACGGTGGCGCAGTCGTTGGCAGATTTGATGATTATGGCCATGATGGCGTCTTCAACCGAGATTTTTTCACCGGCTTTTAAGCCCAGCTTGGAAGGAGAGCGGTTGGCGGCAGTGCGGGAAACGGTTAACATGTCTGAGGTTTTTATCAGGCCTTTTTCCAAAGCGTCGAAGGTTATGTATAGTGTCATTACTTTGGTTAAAGAGGCCGGGTATCTTTGTAAATCGGCATTTTTGGAATATAAGACTTTTCCGGAGTTGGCGTCAATCATGATGGAAGAAATTGCCGCATTTGCAGGATTGGCCGCAAACAGGCAGAATATAAGACTTAAAAATAGTACGATTTTCTTCATTGACGCTTCTTTCTAACAAATATGCGCAAATTTTAGGTTAAAAAAGCAAACAAAAGGTTAACAAATTTAAAAAACTCATTTGAGTTTTTTAAATTTGTAGTGGAGAGGGGCGGTGGTTGGTGGTCAGTGGCGGATTTATTTTTTTAGTCCCAATATCGATATACAATTATCGATACTGGGACTAAAATGAGATAGCTTTAATTTTGTGTAGTAAGGAGAGTTTTTTTGCTTGACTTATGCGGGGATTGTTTGTAAAAAGGCTTGGTTTTATGGCGGAAGTAGCTCAGTTGGTAGAGCCCCGGTTTGTGGTACCGGTTGTCGCGGGTTCGAGCCCCGTCTTTCGCCCCATTTAATTAGTCGCCCTTCGGGGCGGCTTTTTTATGGCGAAAACCAAATTGTTTAACAATTTGGACGGGGCTACGCAGCTAGGCTTGTAACGTTTTCTTTGTATGCT
>JAVBOV010000010.1:0-5583 GCA_031550205.1 Alphaproteobacteria bacterium | reverse complement strand
CCAGAAAACTCTGGAAGCATTATAAGGAACAAAAAAATGAAAAAAGTCAGTTTTTGCGGTATTTCAGGCAGCGGCATGAGTGCTTTGGCCCAAGTTATGCGCGTTAAAGGCTTTGAGGTTAACGGCTCAGACCGCAGTTTTGACCAGGGAAACGACGTTAAGAATAAACAGGCGCTTTTGGACATGGGCATTAAGCTATTTCCCCAAGACGGCTCAGCCATTGTCAAAGATTTGGACTGTCTGTATATTTCAACAGCGGTTGAAGAAAGTATTCCCGATGTTAAGGCGGCTTTGGAAAAAGGCATTAAGATTCAAAAACGTTCCGATTTATTGGCGGAGATTTTTCATCAATACACCAACAATATTGCCGTGGGCGGAACTTCAGGAAAAACCACGGTAACCGCGATGATTGGCTTTGTTTTGGATATTTTGGGCTTGATGCCGTGCATGGTTAACGGCGGCCTTTTGAAAAACTATGAAAAAAACAAGGGTATTCCGAATTTTATTTATAACAACGGCGACACCTGCGTGATTGAGGCTGATGAGAGCGACGGGTCGATTGAAAAATATCATCCGTACATTGCCGTAATCAACAATATTTCCATTGACCACAAGACCATTGACGAGCTGCGCGATTTGTTTATTGATTTTGCCTCGCGCGCCAAGCATGCGGTGATTGTGAACGCCGATTGTCCGAACACGCGCGATATTAAACACCCACACAAGAAAACTCTCACATTCTCGGTTAAAAACCCCAGAGCCGATTTTTATGCCACCGGCATTAAACCAATTCCAAACGGCGTGCAATATTCTTTCGGCGGCAGACTGTTTAAGCTTAATTTGATTGGTGATTTTAACGTCTCCAACGCTCTGGCCGCCATTGCCGCCTGCTCGGTTTTGGGAGTTGATAAATTTGACGCGGCTTTGGCTTTGGAAAAGTTTTTGGGAACCAAGCGCCGTTTGGACGTTATCGGATCTAAAAAAGGGATTACGGTGATTGACGACTTTGCGCATAATCCGGACAAAGTTGACGCCTCAATGTCGGCGCTGCGCTCTTATCCGGGGCGGTTGATGGTGATGTTTCAGCCGCACGGCTTTGCTCCTATGCGAATGATGGGCAGAGAAATTATGGAAGCTTTTGCCAAGAATATGGAAGAGCAAGATGTGCTTTTGATGCCGGAGATTTTCTTTGCCGGCGGCACGGTTAAGCGCGACATTTCATCTAAAGATTTAATTGACCACATATCCAAACTCGGCAAAAACGGTTTGTTTTTTGAAACCAGAGAAGATATTAAAAAGTTTCTTTTGTTAAATGCTAAAAGCGGCGACCGCATTGTGATTATGGGCGCGCGCGACAACACCTTAACCGATTTCTGCGAGGAGATATTGAATGAAATTTAAAAAAATCGGCGTTATTGCCCCGTCAAACTCTTTAAACGCGGAGGCAATGCAAAACTTGAAACGTGCCGTGAAATATTTTGAAAGCATCGGTTATAGGGTGGCCCTGGGGCAAAATTTGAAAAAACAGCATCGTTATATGGCCGGCACGCCGGAAGAGCGCGCGGCTGATATTATGGATTTTTATAAAGACCGCGATATTAAGGCGATTTTTTGTGCCCGCGGCGGCTGTGGCAGTCAGATGGTTTTGGATTGCCTGGATTATGAAGTGATTAAGAAGCACCCGAAACCGATATTTGGTTTGAGCGATAATACCGCTTTGCAGCTGGGTATTTATGCCAAGACCAAAGCGGTCGGTTATACCGGCATTTCTTTGGTGCGCGATTTTAAAGCCGAAAAGCTGAACCCAACTGTGGCCGGCAGCCTGAAAGCTGTTTTGAACAAAGAAAGCCAAACCATTAAAGCCGGCAAAACCGTGCATGGCGGAACGGCAGAAGGCGTTTTAATCGGCGGCTGTTTGAGCATGATTCGCTCGATGTGCGGAACTCAATATCTGCCGGATTTGAAAGACAAGATTTTGCTGATTGAAGATGTGAGCGAATATACTTATAAGATTGAGTTGATGCTGACCCAATTGAGGCAATGTAAAAATTTTGATAAAGTTAAAGGCATTATTTTCGGTGATTTCAAAGACTGCAAGCCGCAAGCCAAAGCCGACGGCAGCATTGACGATGTTATCAAAGACTTCTGCAAGGGCCTGAAGATGCCCATTATCAAAGACTTCCCATACGGCCACAAAGACAAGCGTTATATTCTGCCGATTGGCGGGAAGATTAAGCTAGACGCAGATAAATGCGTGGTTGAGGCCTAAAACAAACTCATCGGCCAGTTAAAGCTTAAATGCCAGATTAGTTTTTGGTATAAGAACAAGCCTTCCCAGCCGCGGGAGTTGAAAGCCATGACGCTTCCTAAAGCCCAAAGATTGGCGCCGGGCAGAAACATCCAGCAAAATTTATATGAAACGCGCGGCAAATCGGTTTGTTTTTCATTAACCTGCGAAAAAACCGTGTCGAAATGATAACCCATGAAATAGCCCAAAACGCCGTTATAGATGAGATTTGATGAGGTGAGGCGGATGAACAAATCCATTCCCACCATAAAAAGAAAGGCAAACAGCGGAAAGAAATATGGCGAGATGATAATCAGCCAGTTGATATTGCCGTCATCCAGTTCAGTGTTGCCGCCGGAATCATCGGGGTTTAGGCGCAGGCCTTTAACCTTGTGAAAAGAGAGCAGCGCAAAAAAAGCATGAGTCAGCTCGTGAGAAAGGGTTTGCATCACCTGACGGACAGATTTATCCATCATGGTGCCCATGAAAAAGAACATAATCATGCCGGCGGCAAAGGCAACAAAGCTCCAGCGGGCAAAGCTGAAATAGCGCAGCGACATGAAATATGCCGGCAGAGACCAGAGCATGAACAATGCTATGGGCCACTTGGAGAGCCAGAGGATTTTGCCTAGTATGGTGCGCATCTTATGCCTTTGTTAATAAAGCGTAGCTATTATTTGAAAAATAGCATAAACCATGTTAGCCTTTAAGGCAAATTAATAAGGGATTTTATCATGGATGAATTTAAGACTTTTGACTTTCTGATTAATGAAGAAGACGAGGTTATGCTTCTGATTTATCATCAGGAAGGTGAACCCGACGAATCGCACATCGACCTGAACCGCGCTGAAGGTTCGGCCGTTTTGTATCGCAATGCCAAAGACAGCATTTTGCTTGAAGATATTGAAGAAAATGTGTTTGACAGCCTGGAAGATGCCGACAAACTCCTGGTCTGCGAACTAAGCCGCACCAAAAAAGAAGAAGACGCCGAAATAGTCTACGCCTATGAGGCGGAGATTAATGATTAAGGAAAAACATCTATGTCATTCCAGCGAAAGCTGGAATCCAGGTCAAAAATATGGCTAATTATTTTGGTTGGATTGCCGCGTCGCTTCGCTTCTCGCAATGACAAAAACACAAAAAAGCTCTCCGATTGGAGAGCTTTTGTTGCTTAAATTATGGGAAAACTAAGACCAGAAAGCTGAATATACGCTGGCATAGGAATCTAATTCTTTTATATCATTAATAACTTGCAAGATAGAATCACACTTTTCAGCATAAATGACTAACTTGGTCTCTTCATAGATTATATTACCATCTTCATCCTTTGTGGGGACAGTTCTGAAAAGGATAGAGTATGTGATCGCTTCGCCATCATACCTTATAAGCACTGGATATCCTTTGGGGGTATTATTGGCAACCGTATGCTGAGACGGACCAACAGGGACCTTTTCAATCTCTTTCAATCCCGCTGGCAATAAGCAAAGTCTTTGCGATGGAAGGTGAAACCAATAATCTCTCCAACGAAGATTTAAACCTTTGTGCAGGCTTATATCTTTGATATCAATATCCTTTTCGCCGCACTTCTCTAAAAGTTTCTGAAAATCTGCTTTTTGCAAAATAGATTCTTCAGGCTTTAGATTTAGAAGCTCGTAACTTGCGCCACACATAGCCGCTCTTAGCCCTTCTTCCGTATATCCCTGGCTTTCAAGCTGTTTCTTCTTTTGAAGAAACCGTTCAAGCTTGGCTTTGGCTTCGGCATATCTAGAGAGTTCTTCCGGTGCTGTTTTTTGAAGCGGTGCCATTGGTTCTTTTTCAGAAGCTTTAGGCTTTGTCTCAGGAAAAAGTAGCCAAATAAACCATGCTAAAACACCAAATCCACCAAGAATAAGGGCTGAGACATAATGTTTAGATGCTTCAAATGCGGTTCCCAAGAAAATGAGTACCACTGCGGCAAACCATAGACCTATGGCCAATCCAATCAAAATGTTGTTTTTTTTCATAATTTTTTATTTTTAATGATTAATAATTTTCTATAATAAATACCGATTTAACTCTTCCAGAGTACCACACACACACACAAGATTTTCAACGATTTTTATGTTAAAGTTTTGTTACAATTTTACTTTGAGATTGTTAATTGCATATTGACAATGTATGACCTATGTATTACAATACATATACATTATTAAGGAGAAAGAAGATGAAAGATTGTATTATTCAAGCCAGGATTGAGGACAAGGTTAAGAAAAACGCCGAGAAAGTTCTTAATGCCATGGGGCTTTCAATCAGCGACGGAGTGCGCTTGTTCTTAAACCAAGTAACTGTCGAGAAAGGTCTGCCGTTCAGGCCATCTACAGTCAGGGAAGTTAACCAGGTGACGCAAAAAGTTATTGAAGATGCGGATAATGATATAAACGTTGCCAAGTTTGGCAGTAAAGAGGCTTTGTTTGAAGATTTAGGGATTTAAGATGCTGGAAATTAAAAGAGCCTCTGCATTTAAGACAGATGTAAAAAAGATAAAAGACAAGCGTGCTCTGGAAGAGCTGAAATACGTTCTAACCTGCTTGATTGAGGAAAAAGAATTAGATAAAAAATACTGCCTGCACCCTCTGACCGGCAATTATAAAAACTATATGGAGTGTCATATAAGACCTGATTTATTGCTAGTATTCAGAGCAACTAACGGCATTTTATATTTGTATCGAATTGGTTCTCATGCTGGCTTATTTAAGTAAAATAAAAAAACCCGCCGGTTGGCGGGCTTTTTGCATATATCTAGAAACCTTCAGTATCTAAGCGTTTGCGGAGCTGTTTTCTGGCGCGGCGAACGGCCTCAGCTTGGCGGCGTGCTTTTTTCTCTGAAGACTTCTCATGATGGCGGCGCAGCTTCATTTCGCGGAAAACGCCTTCACGCTGCATTTTTTTCTTCAATACCTTCAAAGACTGAGCAACATCATTACCTAATACGGTAACTTGAACCACTTAAATCACCTCATTTCAAACTGTTTTATTAAAAAGTTGTGCCTTTCTAGCACACAAAATATTATCTGGCAAGAGAAAATTTGGAATTTGCCGATATCATCACGCCTAATGATATGGATGAGATCCTGAAACGAGTTCAGGATGACGATGTGAACGAGATTGCCGCGTCACGCCTCGCGGTCCTCGCAATGACGCTTTTGGGGTTAACTGTGGCCGCTGTAATCAGCCAGACGGCTTACATCTATCCCCAAATCATCTATGGCTTTTTGCCATTTTTCCTCATCTTTGGTCTTGAAAACCAGGTCAGTGGT
>JAVBOV010000016.1:0-8149 GCA_031550205.1 Alphaproteobacteria bacterium | reverse complement strand
GGATGATAGGATTTACTCTCATTTCATTCGAGTTGCTACTGGCAGCGCAAGAGCGGGCATACTTCCGGCTGCCCTGCGCTTGGTAGTGAACCTACTTCTCCGTAGGTTCTAACCCAACCACCGGATACCAAATAAAAAAACCGCGTAAAGCGGTTTTTTTATTTGGTCGGGATGATAGGATTTGAACCTACGGCCCCTTGCACCCCATGCAAGTGCGCTACCAAGCTGCGCTACATCCCGTTATGTGTATAATAATATGTTATTTCAACTTGCTTAAGTTTTCCTGAAGTTCATGTTTCATGGATTTTAGGTCGGCGATCATGGATTTTACAACTTCTTTGCCGGCAGAATCCAGACTCAATTCATGATTATTTTCTTCAGCAAAAAAATCTTTTTGAATTTCTTCACCTAAAATCTTTTTTAAGCCCTTCTCTTTGAAAAGCTTTTGCACGCCTTCGATGGTATAGCGCTTGTGGTGCAGATAATATTGAATTTTTTTCACCAGTTCAACATCGTCAGGGCGATAATAACGGCGTCCGCCGGTTCTTTTCATCGGTTTAATCTGCGAAAACTTGGTTTCCCAAAAACGCAGTACGTGCGTGGCCACACCAAGCTCGTCTGCAACTTCAGCAATAGTCCGGAATGCGGCTTTGGATTTGTTGATTACGGCCATTTTGAAAAACCTTAAGCGTTAATGCTTTTTCTTAAATTTTGAGACGGTTTGAAAGAAATTACGCGGCGTTTGGAAACAACAGCCTCAACACCGGTTTTGGGGTTGCGGCCGATGCGTTCTTTTTTATCGCGCAGGGAAAAAGTGCCGAATGATGAAAGCTTAACTTCATCTCCACGGCTTAAACTTTGAGTAATTTCATCCATAACCATGTCTAAAATTTCTCCGGAATCCTTGCGAGACAGACCCACTTCTTCATAAATGGTTTCAGCAACATCAACTCTGGTAATGGTTTTCATCTTATACGTTTCCTCAAAAATTACAGACTATAATTATATCAAAAAAAAATCAAAAACAACATACTTATTGCATTTATCCAGTTATATGCGAACTAAGACTCCGCCCCAGGTAAAACCGGCGCCCATGGCATTAAACACCACCAAATCGCCTTTTTTGATTTTGCCGGATTCCATGCTCTCGGAAAAAGCCAGAGGAATCGATGCGGCGGAAGTGTTGCCGTGGTGGTCTACAGTAACAATAACCTTTTCTGCCGGAACTTCCAACTTTTTGCCCACACCGTCGATAATGCGGGTGTTGGCCTGATGCGGAACGATCCAATCAACATCTTCCATCTTAAAACCGGCGTCGGCAACAACGGCTTCAGCGGCCTCAGACAAACAGCCGATGGCGGCTTTGAAAACTTCTTTGCCGTTCATAAACAAAAAACCGGTGGTTTGGGTGGAAGAAACGCCGCCCAAGGTTTTTAAGTTGTCATATTGGGTGCCGTCGGAATATAGTTTTGCGGATAAAATGCCGGTGTCTTCGCTGGTTTTTTGCAAAACAACCGCCCCGGCGCCGTCGCCAAACAAAACGCAGGTGTTGCGGTCGGTCCAGTCGGTTAGTTTGGAAAGGCTTTCAACGCCGATTACCAAAGCGCTGCCTGCCTGGCCGAGTTTGATCATGTTATCGGCCATGGTTAAGGCATAGACGAATCCGGAACAGGCGGCGGAAATATCAAAAGCGGGCATGCCGTAACGGGCGCCGATTTGGCCGGCAACCTTGGTGGCAACTGAGGGCGTGGTATTATCCGGCGTGATGGTGGCAACAATGATAACATCGAGCTCTTCAGGTTTCATCCCTGCTCTTGCCAAGGCCTTTTGCCCGGCAGCCAGAGCCATGTCGGAAGTAAGCTCTTTTTCAACAATGTGGCGAGATTTTATGCCGGTGCGCTCGGTTATCCATTCATCCGAGGTTTCAACCATTTTAGATAAATCGTCATTAGTCAGCACTTTGGCCGGCAAAAAATGACCAAAGCCTGCAATCCGGCTCCTAATAAATGTCATAAATAACTTCCTGAGATAATTCATCGAGCTCGACTTTTTCAAGCTCTTGGCGGATGGTGGAAACAAAGTTCTTGCGAACAAGTCTAATGGCGTTTTCAACCGCCACAGAATAGCCCAAAGCGTCTGTTCCGCCGTGACTTTTAACCGACAGACCGTTTAGGCCTACAAACATGGCGCCGTTGTAAAGACGCGGGTCCATAATTTTTTTAAGCTTGAACAACGGGCCAAGCAAAAACGGCAGGCCAAGTTTGGCAAAAAACGACTCTTTGAAAGAACGTT
The DNA here is from genome assembly GCA_031550205.1 of Alphaproteobacteria bacterium. Lineage (GTDB taxonomy): Bacteria > Pseudomonadota > Alphaproteobacteria > RF32 > CAG-239 > JAVBOV01. The sequence continues at coordinate 5,857 of JAVBOV010000016.1, read as the reverse complement.
TAAGAAGTCTCAGCAATAACCTGGCCGTTCCTTCAATCGATTTTAAGGCAATGTTGCCGGTGAAACCGTCGGCCACAACCACGTCGGCCACGTCGTTGGGAATTTCATGCGGTTCAATATAACCGATGAAGTCTATATTCAGCTTGGAATTTTTAATGATATTTGCGGCCTGGCGAATTTCTTCCTTGCCCTTCATTTCTTCAGCACCGATGTTAAGCAGCGCAACGCGAGGTTTTTCAATACCCAAGGCGTGCTTGGCCACAATATTGCCCATGAGCGCAAATTCAACCAGATTAATGGCATCGCATTCGGTGTTGGCACCCAAGTCCAGCATAACATATTTGCCGTTTTGGTGCGGCATGATGCTGACTATGGCCGGGCGGTGAATTTTTTGGATGGTGCGCAGCGAAAGCTTGGAAATTGCCATTAAGGCGCCGGTGTTGCCGGCCGAAACAACGGCCTCGGCCTCGGCTCTTTTAACGGCGTCTATGGCCATGAACATGCTGGTGTTGCGGTTTCTGATAACCTGAGAAGGTTTATCGTCATTCTTCACCACTTCGCCGGCATGAACCACCTTGCAGCGGTCTTTTAAAATGTGATGATTTTTTAAAATGGGATTGATTTTGCTCTCGTCTCCGAAAAGCAGAAAATTCACGTCGGTGTTTTTGCCGGCAGCAATTGCCAAGCCTTCAATAACAACTCTGGGGGAATCATCTCCCCCCATAGCATCAATTGATATAACCAGATTGTTTGACAAAGCCGGCTCCTGAAAATCAGTTCAATTATTCAGCGGTTGTTGTGTTTTTGGCAACAACTTCTTTGCCGTCATATTGACCGCAAGAATCACAAATATTGTGAGGGCGTTTCAGCTCTCCGCAATTCGGGCACTCCATGTGGGCGTTTTTGCCCAAAGCATGATGAGAACGGCGCATATTGCGACGTGATTTGGAAGTTTTCTTTTTAGGTACAGCCATTTTCTTATACTCTTTTAGATAAATGTTTATATTCGAGGTGCATTAATAAACCATTTGTTTGGGAAATGCAAGAGGAATTTTGGATTTTTGATTTTGGATTTTTGATTAATGATGGTTTGCTTATTTCTTTAGAGTTTTCAGAACTTCAAACGGGTTGGATTTTATTGGTTCGTTGATATCAAAGCTTGGGGTGAACTCAAAATTTTCTCCGGGTTTGCGGGGGTAATCGTTTAAAACCAGAGCCAATTGCTCGATTGCGAGGTCAACCAGGTCAAGTTTTCCGCCAATTATGATTTCTGGAATGTCTTCGTCCAGGCTTCTTTCCAAACCTTTTTGGGAGGTTATGGTGGCTTTGGTATCATAGCTCAACTCAAAAACATCCTTATATTGTTGATTGAAATATTCCAGACTGACCACACTTTGTTCTTTGACTTCGGCTTTTACCTAACCGCGAACTTTCAAGAGATGCTCTTTTTTGTTGTTTTTAAGCACAAATTCGGCGCTTAACATATTCACGCCGGGAACTTTTAAGACCTCGGTCAGATACGGAAGATGCTCGGGCTCGGCGGATATTTTATATTTTTTCTCATTGGCGTTTAAGTCATCAATAAGTATGGGATAAGAAAAAATATTTTGCATTGAGATTTTCCTTATGTTATCGTTGTGCAAGATTTTAATACATAAGGATTAATAATATGTCAATGCTTAGAGTGTTTGCGCTGCTTTTGGTATTGAGCGCCTGCTCAACCGATAAAGACTTGTTTATTACGCACAACGGCAATATGCCGGTTGATGAAAAAATTGCCAAAGTGGCAATCGGACAAAGCAAAGAGGACGTGCAGGAACTGCTTGGAACGCCTTCGGCAGTGATTTCTTTAGACCAGAACACCTGGCTTTATATGTCGGCCGACGTTAAGAGAGTAGCGTTTTTCAGACCTGAGGAAGTTGACAGAGATTTGCTTACCATTAAATTTAACAAAGATAACAAAGTGGCCGATATTAAAAGGATGACCAGAAAAGAAGGACAGGAAGTGGCCGTGGCCCAAGAAAAGACCGAAACCTTGGGACACACTCCGGGCTTCTTTACCAGATTTTTCGGCGGAACCAGAACCTATGCCCCAATGGGCGCATATGGCGGCGGACAAGGAATGTAGGAAAAAAGCCTCTTCGATTGAAGAGGCTTTTTTAGTGACCAGGGGCGGTGGTCAGGGGGCAGTGAGCGAATTAATCAAACTCTATCTTAATGTTTTTGCTGTAGAGTTTGGCGAGGACTTGGCTGCCGAGCTGTTTTTTTAGTGCTCTATATTCTTGTTTGTTCATTTTTCAAACTCCCGTGTTTTGTTGTGTTTTTCCGTAACCGTCATTCTGAGTGTAACGAAGAATCCATGGATCCTTCCCCTTCGCTACGCTCTAGGGTCAGGATGACGTGGCAGGAATTACTTTGGTTAAAACAAAACTCGCCATTTGACCCCACCCAGCCTCCCCTTAAAAGGGGAGGAGAAAGCAGGAGCATTGACAGCAAATTATTTTTTCTTGGGGAGTTTGGCGGTTGGTTCCGGGGTGACGATGCCGCAGGAAATGACGAATTTTAGGGCGTCTTCCACACTCATATCCAGTTCCTCTACATCTTTTTTAGGCACAAAAATTAAAAATCCGGAGGTGGGGTTGGGAGTGGTCGGAACGAAGACGTTTATCATTTTATCTTTTAATTTATCTTTGACCTCGCCATTGGTGTCACCGCTGACAAAGCCGATAATCCACAGGCCTTTGCGCGGATATTCAAGCAGCACCACTTTGTTAAAAGACTGTTTCTTTTTGCTTAAAAAAGTTTCAAAAACCTGTTTTAAGAGCGAATATATGCTGGAGATTAACGGAACTTTATAAACAATCCATTCACCGAGTTTGATGAAAAATCTGCCCATGAAACCGGCAGCAAACATGCCAATAAGCGTGAAACCTACCAAAAGAACCAAGATGCCGATGCCGGGAACGGTGAAAGGAAGCGGTTCAAATATCTTAACCTGGTCGGGAATGAGGTTGGCAACGGCATGGTCAATCCACATTACAATTTTATAGGCCATGTAAAAGGTGATGGCAACCGGCGCAGTGACTAAAATGCCGGTGAAGAAATAAGCCCTGATTTTGGCGCCGAATTTCATGAACACGCCGCGCTGTCTGATTAAACGGATGTTTCTGATGCGTCTGGCTCTTCTGATTACTTCTTTGCTGGTCATGATTCTTTTATCCCGTCTTCAATTATAAACTGCACAGAGCTGCGCCCCTGCCAGTTGTCTTTTCTAAGATAACCTATCAGGGTAAACATTTCGTTTACGGGGTTAAGCAGAGCTTTGCCAAGCTCAGTATCCGCCGCTCTGAAAGCAAGCGCCTTGACCCCCGATGCACCTGATGAGCTCAAAAAACACCTGACATGGCCGGAACCTACGACGGAGGTTTTTTTAACATGGACGCCTTTGATGATAAACTTCGGTTCCGGGTTGCCGGCGCCATACGGCTCCAGCAGCTCCAGTTTGTCAGCCAAATCAACGTTAACGGCGTTAAGATTAAGGTGAGAATCCGCCTCTATTATCGGCTCAATATCTTCTTCGCCGATTTTGTTTTTAATATGTTCACCGATAAATGTTCTGAAATCATTCAGCTTGTCTTCATTTAAGGAAAAACCCGCCGCCATGACGTGGCCGCCGCCGGAGGTCAGCAGCCCTTTTTCTTTGGCGGCAATAATGAGCGAGCCTAAGTCGATTCCGGGAATCGAGCGGCTGGAGCCTTTTATGCTGCCGCCTTCAATCGACATTACAAAAGCCGGAAGGTTATAACGCTCTTTTAATTTGCCGGCAACGATGCCGATGACGCCCTGGTGCCAGTCTTTGCCAACCACAAAAGCCATGGGATATTCCTGGTGAGAACTTTCAAGCTGTTCTATGGCGCTCAAGAGAACATAGTTTTCAATCTCTTTTCTTTGAGAATTGAAGTTGTTTAACGTTTCTGCCAGCTGCTCGGCCGTGACGTTATCTTTGGCGCACAAGAGATTGTGGCTGACCAGAGACGAATCGCCGACGCGGCCGCAGGCATTAATGCGCGGGCCAAGAACAAAACCAAGATGAAAGGTGTTGGGAGTTTCATTAACTCCGCCCTTATCCATTAAGGCTTTGAGCCCGAGATTGGAACGCGCGGCAACAACTTTTAAGCCCTGCTTTACAAAAGCACGGTTAAGTCCTTGAAGCGGCACAACATCGCACACGGTACCCAAGGCCACCAAGTCCAGATATGAGAGCAAGTTGGGCTCGGCTCTGTTTTTATAAAAACCTTTTTCGCGGAGGCCGCGGTTGATTGCAACCAAGCTTAAAAAAACCACACCCACAGCCGCCAGATATTCAAGGTGCGGCACTTGGTTTTCTTCATCAAGACGTTTGGGGTTTACCACTGCAAACGCTTTGGGCAGTTTGGTTTCAGCCTCGTGGTGGTCAAGAACAATTACCGCAATGTTTTTTTCAGCCGCATATGCCAGCGGCTCAAACGCCGTGGTGCCGCAGTCTGCGCTGATTACCAGTTCAACGCCTAATGATGAAAATTTGTCAAAAGCGAGCCGGCTCGGGCCGTAGCCTTCATCGCGGTCGGGAATGTGCGGAAAAACCTTGATGCCGCAGTCTTCAAGAAATTTTCTCAAAAGCGCGGAAGAAGTGGCGCCGTCAACGTCATAGTCGCCGATGATGCCGACCGGCTTGCCCGCAATAATGTGTTCGGCAATTTTGGAAGCGGCCTTATCCATGTCTTTTAAAACACTGGGGTTGGGCAGCAGATTGGAGATTTTTGGCTCTATAAAATCGGGGATGTCTTCAACCCCAAAACCGCGCGAAACAAGAACGCGAGAAACCAAAAAAGGCAAAGAATATCTCTGGGTGATAAGCTCTGCCTTTTGTTCGTCTGCTTTAACCAGTTTAATCCGGTTGCGGTTTAGGGTTTTTAGGTTTTCCATTTAATTTAGTAACTGATATAAACTTCAACCCTGCGGTTTAATCTTTCTCCTTCGGGCATGACCTCCAAGAAAGCGGGGTTGGTGTCGGAAAGCGCTTCAATATTCATGTCTTTGGATTTGATGCCGGCACGTTTCAAGGCTTTGGCGACAGAATCCGCGCGTTTTTGAGAAACTTCAAAGTTGGCCAGCTTATGAGAAGCCAAATCGGTGTTGCCGGTGCGGCTTGAGGAATAGCCGTAAACATTAACAACGGCATTGCGTTCTTTGGCAAGTTTGGCAACTTTTCTGATGCGGCTGTTATATTCGGGCGATAAATAATCGCTGCCGTTATCAAAGTAGAAAGTGTCGGCCAGATAGTGAACGCTTAAAATTCTGGGCTGTTCAGGTTCTGCGGCTTTAGGTTCTTCATAGCTGGAATCTTTGAAAGAGACGTTATCCGCCTTTTGCTCAACGCCCGGTTCTCCGGTTTCAAGCAGTTTGTTCAGCTTGGGATCATTGGTCTGAACATGGACGTCTTTATAACCTTCCGGATTATTATCAGCTATTGAAACAGTGTTTTCATCGCCCTCGTAGGCTTTGTTTTGGTCGTCAGAACCAAGAGTTTCACCCTCTTTGATAACTTTTTGATCTTTTTCAGATTCAGTTTGGGCAAAACCGTAGTCGTTATCTTCAATCTCGGGAAAGACAACCGTGGAGCAGCCGGCAAGAAGACCCGCCAGATAAAGCATGCTGATTTTTTTGAATATTTGCATTGATAATGACCCTTATACAGATTACTTTTACTATATAGATACTATACTAAACAATGTGTAGTCAATTAAAATTAAAAATTATACTATATATGAAATCTGTTGTTGATAATTTTGTGAAACAATATTAGTATAATTCACAG
>JAVBOV010000068.1:0-8340 GCA_031550205.1 Alphaproteobacteria bacterium | reverse complement strand
TATCTCAAGAGAGGGCAAAATTGTCCTCTCTTTTTTAAAAAGAATTACCCTTGAGCGATATCTGGGGCCGGACACCGCAGCAGATGCCTTAAGACATCTGGAAGGTCAGCGGCATTTAGTAGGATACATTTTATCGCTCATCAGTGAAAAATAATTGAAAGGAAAACAAAAAATGGAAAATAACAATCTGCTTGAAAAATCTGAATCTGCAAGGCCTTTGGGTTTGCCTGAAAAGTTTTGGGATGAAGAAAAACAAGCCGTGAAGCTGGAAGAATTGCTGGCCGATTATCTGTCTTTAGTTAAAAGAGATGATAATCTGGTGGAGCAAAACAACCGCGGCATTCCGGAAAGCTTCGAAAAATATGAGATAAAAATTCCTCATCCTCTGCTGGACAGAGACGATGATGTCTTGAAGCGTCTCCATGAAAACGGCTTTACCAATGCGCAGGCTCAACTGGTTTATGACTTGGCCGGAGAAAGAGTCATTCCGTGCTTAGATAACATGACTGTAGATTTTGAGGCTCAAAAACAGCTTGAAAAACTACAAAACCATTTTGGCGGAACGGAGAAATTTAACGAAGTTTCCCGCCAAATTTCAAACTGGGCCAAAACCAATCTTAAGCCAGAGGTTTATGATGCTCTTGCCACCACGGCCGACGGCGTTGTTGCTCTTTACAAAATGATGTCCTCAAACGAGCCGATGCTCGGAAAGGATGTTGAACTTGGAGAAGAGCTGAGCGAACAGGGCTTGCGCAAAATGATGGAAGACCCGCGTTATTGGCGCGACAAGGATGAAGCTTATATTGCCAAAGTAACAAGCGGCTTTAAAAAACTTTATCCCGGCCAAAAGCAATAACCAAAAAACAATGTCATTGCGAGCTCTCAATACTCTCCCCCTTTTAAGGGGGAGTTGGAGGGGGCCAACAATCTCGGCAAAATTTAACAATAACAAACTTTTTATAAGGATATAAAAAAATGTCTACACAAGTGACAGCAATCTTGGTTTGCCTTTTGCAAACCTTAGATTCCTGTCATCCTCGAAGCTGCTCCCGCCAGGGAGCCGGCATATCGGGGATCCAGTAGAACCAACATTTTTTCCCTTTTAACAATAACAAACTTTTTATAAGGATATAAAAAAATGTCTACACAAGTATCTCAAGCGTTTATCAAACAATTTGAGTCAGAAGTACATTTGGCCTATCAACAGATGGGTTCAAAATTAAAAAACACCGTCCGCTCTCAGGGCAATATTAAAGGCTCTTCAACCGTGTTCCAAAAGGTCGGCAAAGGCGTTGCTTCCAAAAAAGCTCGTCACGGCTTGGTTCCGGTAATGAGCATCGACCACTCTCCGGTAGAATGCGAACTGCAGGATTATTATGCAGGCGATTGGGTAGATGCCTTGGACGAACAAAAAATTTCAATTGATGAGAAAAGAGTAATTGCCAATGCCGGAGCATATGCTTTGGGCCGCAAGACTGATGAACTTATCATTGAAGCTTTGAAAAAAACGCCGGCTGCCAACGATGTCGGCGATTATACCAGAGTGTTGTCTAAAAAAGATATTTTAGACGCATTTGCCAGGCTGAATGAAAACAACGTTCCTGATGACGGCCAAAGATTTGCCGTTGTCGGTCCGCACCAGTGGAATGCTTTGCTGAACTTGGAAGAGTTCTCTAAATCAACCTATGCCGGCGACAACATGCCTTTCTTAAAAGGCTCTGAAAGCCGCAAATGGCTTGGTATTAACTGGATTATGCACACCGGTCTTCCGCTTGATGCCGGCAAGAGGGATTGTTTCTTGTTTCATAAAACGGCAATCGGCCACGCTTCAGGCCAGGATGTTGAAACCGACATCAGCTGGCACGGCGACCATGCTGCTCACTTCGTTAATAATATGATGAGCCAGGGCGCTTGTCTGATTGACGAGTCCGGAGCGGTAAGATTGAAGTGCAAAGAAGCATCTGCATAATTTTTTTAAAAAGGAAAACAACAATGTTTAACAGCAAAAACTTTAGTGTAATGGCATATGCCAACGGCTTCACCATGTGGAGCTACACAACATCCGATCTCCTGACTGCAGTTAAAGCTGCCGGATATTTTAACGAAACGGCCCAGTTTGCAAGAGCGGGAGATATGATTATGATATCCTCAGGAATGGGCGCTTCGGTTGCAGGCTCAATTTTAGTTGTAACTAAAATTGAAAACGGCGTAGTAACCGTTGTCGGCTTAACCGCATAATAAACCGCAACAGACGGCAGGCTTTCAGCCTGCCGTCTTTTTTAAAGGAAAACCAAATGACTTACACCGACATCAGCATATGCTCGCAGGCTTTGCTAAAATTGGGTGCGGACAGCATCACCTCTTTTGCAGAGGGCACAGCGGAATCAGAGGCGGTCAGCGCTTTATATCCGCTGGTGCGCGACAGCCTCTTATCGTCATATCCGTGGAGCTTTGCCACAGCGCAAAAAAGATTGGTCAAACTGGCGGAGAACCCCTTGGCCGATTACCAAAACTCATATCTTTTGCCCAATGACTTTCTGCGTGTTGTTTCTGCCGGAAGCGGCGGCAAAGGCAGCGGCATGAGATACCGCATCTATGAAAAAGAACTGCACACGGACTTATCCGAGGTCAACTTAACCTACATTTTCAGAGCGCATGAAAGCACTTTCCCGGCATTTTTCATTGAATGCCTGGTGGCCAAACTTGCCTCTGAGCTTTGCCTTCCCTTAACTGAAAGCTCTTCTCGTGCGGAAGTTCTGCAAAGATATGCAGAAGACTTAACCGCCAAAGCCAGATTAATTGATTCTCAGCAGGCAACGCCCAAAGGCTTTTCAGACTTTGTTTTAACGGAGGTCAGAAAATGAGCGAGCAGCTTTGTATAAAAACCAATTTCACGGCCGGACAGGTCTCTGAAAAAATCTTCGGCCGTGCGGATCTGAGCATTTTTGAAAACGGCGCCAAGGCTCTTGAAAATGTAACAATCCACCCCACCGGAGGATTATCCAGACGCAAAGGTCTTAAATTTTTGGATTCCCTGCCGGCAAAAACCAGACTCATTTCTTTCGAGTTTAACACGGAAGAAACTTACATTCTGGCGCTTTATGACTGCGGATTAAAAGCCTATAAAAACGGGGAGTGCGTTGCAACCATAGAAACCCCGTGGGCGGAAAAATATCTTTTTGAACTCAATTTTACGCAAAGCGCCGATACTTTGCTTGTCGTTCATCCTGATTTAAAGCCCAAAAAGCTGAGCCGCATTTCAGACGAAGAATGGATAATTGAAGATTGGAAATTTCATGAGGAAGAGGGAATGGTTTATTGCCCTTATTTCAACTTTTATCAAAAAAACGTTGAGGTGGTAATCTATCGTCCTTCCACACATAATTACCGCTTTGTTGCCGACCAAGATATTTTTCATGCGGGTTATCTCGGCACCTTAATAAAAGTGCACAACGGCTGCTTAAGAGTAAGAGAAATTTGCAGCCCGAGAGAAATTTATCTCGACGGCCTAAAGCTTCCTGACTCCATAGTCACCACCTCCGACTGGGAGGAGGAAGTGTTCACGGAATATCGGGGCTGGCCGCGTTCGGTAACTTTTCACCAAGACCGCATGGTTATCGGCGGGTCAAAAACGCTGCCCAACCGTTTGTGGCTTTCCAAATCTTCAGACTTGTTCAACTTTGATGTCGGCAAGGGTCTGGATGACGATTCCATCGACTTTGCCATTCTCTCCGACCAGGTCAATGCCATCACGGCGGTTGTTTCCAGCCGTCATCTTTTGGTCTTCACCACCGGAGCCGAATGGATGGTAACCGGTGAACCGCTGGCTCCGGCCAGCATCCAGATAACCCGCCAAACCAATATCGGCAGTTATACCAAAAATCTGATTATTCCGCAGCAAATAGACGGCGCAACGGTGTTTGTTTCGCATAACGGCAAACAGCTTCGCGAGCTTTTATACACTGATACCGAACAGGCATATCAGTCAACAGATTTAACTCTTTTGGCTCAGGGCATAATCAGCAAGCCTCAAGATGCCTGCTTCAGCGCTTCTGAAAATGTTTTATATATGGTTCTGGAGGAAGGAGACATTGCCTGCATAACCTCTTATCGCACGGAACAGGTAACCGCCTGGAGCAAGATAAACACCAAAGGAAAATTTATCTCCGGCTGCATCAGCGGAGATAATGTTTATTTCTGCATCTGCCGCAATAACCGATATTTCATTGAAGTTCTGGATGAAGATTTTTACGTAGACTGCGCCCTTGAATTTAACAAAGACGCTCCTGCAAAAATTTTTGACGGTCTAGACTTGTTTGAAGGAGGAGAAGTTATGGTTGTTGCCGACGGTTTTAATGCCGGACTTCATGAAGTTATCAACGGCAGAATAACACTTCTTGATGAGGCAAAAAACATCAAAGTCGGCTACCCGTATTCTCACCGCATAGAGCCGCTGCCCTATATGGTGGATTCTGCAAAACCTTATCCTCCCAAAGCTTTCCGGGTCATATCAAGCATTTTCAGAATCATTGATACCGGTTCTTTCAGAGTAGACATCGGCAACGGTTATTTTGACGTTCCGCTGCGCCGCATGTCAGATGAAAAGGTCTTGGATTCCGCCCCCGTCAGATATTCTGGAGATATCAGGCTAAGATCTTTGGGGTGGATACGCGATATGAATGTTCCCATGTGGAGCATTCAAAGCAATGAACCTTTGCCGTTCACGCTTTTATCTGTTGTAAACGAAATTAAACTTAAAAATTAAGGAGAAAACAAATGGGAGGAATAGCAGCTCCGGCCGCTCAGGCCGGCATCAGTGCTTATAATCTTATTGAAGAGCAAAAACAATCCAACCGCAATATGAAGGAAATCAGCCGTCAGCAGCAGGGCAATTTTTTGCAGAAAAAGAATTTGCTTGAAGAGCAGCTGGCGGCGCGTCGGGCAAAGCTCGGAGCTCTCGGCATGAGCTCAAGCAGCTCGGCGTTGGCGGTTCAAAAAAGAGAAATAGACAACTTTCAAACCAATCTTGAACTTGATAATCAGGGCTACCGTTCCCGCATTAAAGATATTAAAGCCAAAAAACGGTTAGCTTTAATCAATGCCGGAGCCAAAGGCGCCTCAGCCGGAGCCGGCATGTTTAACGATTCTAAACAAATTATGTAATGGAGATAAAAATGCCAAAAAAACTAAGTTATCGGGAAAAAAGAAAAAGAGCATATGAAAAAAATCTTGCCGTCGGCGACCAGTTGGATGCCGTTTTAAAAGCATTTGATATGGTTTTGCAGGACGGGAATGAACTTCCATATGAACTGATAGATATCATTGAAAAATGGCAGGATATTAAAGAAAAATATCCCAAGGTTTAAAAATAAAAAACAGCCTCCTTTTTCTCCCCCTTAAAAGGGGGAGTTAGAGGGGGTTGCAAGCCTTATTAAAATTATTTTTCTTAACTAAAATTAAACTAATATATGCTATTTTGCGCGCAGCAATCAAGCAGGAGCGAAATGTCTGAAATCAGAGAAGAAATTGTTCATGTTAAAGGATACCCGAAGAAGCTGATAATCTTTCTTCATGGTTATATTGACAATGCGGTTTCGGCAGAATCTTATCTTCATAATCTTGTTGATAATCTGGATAATGTTGCCATCCACATTCCCGAGGCTCCGTACATCTGTGAAATTCACGAGAAAAAACGCCAGTGGTATTCCATGCACCGTTTTGACCCCAATGACGATAGAAAAACCGTCCCTTCTCTGGAAGAATGCATCGCCATTTATGATAAAATGAAACCGGGGCTGATAGAAGCTGAGGCTTACTTAAGTTCTTATATTGAAGACGTTCTCAGCCAATACGAACTTGGTTATTCGGGCTTGTTTTTGTGCGGTTTTTCTCAAGGCGCCACCTTGGCTCTTTATGAAAGCCTGATGCTGCCTGAAAAAATTGCCGGCTGCATAAGTTTCAGCGGCATGCTTGCTCCGCATACCTATGTTCTGAAACACTACCAAAGCAAGCCCGACACACTCCTAATCCACGGCACCAACGACAACCTGGTTCGTTTTTCCGCTCTTGACTTCACCAATCAGTGCTTAAAAGATATCGGCGTTAAAACTCAAATTTCCATAATCAACGGCGGCCAGCACCGCATCAGCGAGCAGGGCGTGGACACTGCCGTAGAATTTATCAAACAGAGATTATAAGAAAGATTCCGGAGCAACCAGTCCGCCGTTTTTAATCAGATTACCCTTGTCGCGCGGCGATTTAAACTTAGATGCCTCTCCAAGATTTTTATCAAAAATTTCCCCAAAGTTGCCGTTGGTTTTAACATATTTCACAACCCAGTCCGGCTGAAGATTAAACTTCATCCATAATTTTTTGTTAAGCCCCAGCAAATTTTTGGTGGAAGGACTTTCATCAAACATAAAAATATCAACATTGCTTGAGGTAATTCCTTCTTTTTCAGCCAGCACCAAAGCATTTAAAATCCACTTGGCCGCCACCTGCAGTGTCGGGTTGTTTTTGGCTGCCAAAGCGTGTATGGGGTTAACGTTAATCACCTCCGGCAAAACCTCAATCCTGTCTTTTAAAATGCCCTTATCCACAATTCCTTTCAGCAAAATTTCGTTGCCCGTAATCAAATCGCACCGCTTCAGAAAAAACGCCTCTTTGCTTTTTTGCAAATCGGGAAAGAACAAAAAATTAAGTCCCAGAGCATATCTTTGATTATAATCTTCCAAGTTGGCAAGCTCTTCGGAGTTGTTTGCAACGCAGACTTTGCTGTTCTTATAAGCTTCCATTGAAGTCGCGCCCTCAATTTTTTTTGCCAAAAACATCTGCCGCTGATAATATAAAACTCCGGCGGAAACAATGTTCCCTTCGCTTTCCAAAGAGGCGGAATAGGGCATTCCGCTTAAAATAATGTCTATTTTACCGTCTTTCAAATCTTGCTTGGCGCTTAAGGGGTTCATGCTCACCAAATCAAAATTGTCTTCTTTGCCGAATATGGCAAAAGAAAAAGCCTTGCACAAATCGGCGTCCATTCCGTGCCATTTGCCGTTTTTGTCTTTATAAGCATAGTTCTCAAACTCAAGATCAGAGCCGCACAAAACCTTGCCCCTTGCTGCAATCTGGCGAATTCCGACGTCATCGGCCATAGCGTTTGCGGCAATTGCCGTAAAAAACAAAATCAGCAAAAATTTCAGTTTCATTTTTTTAACCATTCTATTATAATCTCATCAATATATGAAATATAAGGCAAAATTTTATGATAGTTAAGAGTTTTTTGAAAGTTATCATTTTTACCTCCGCGTTTTTCTTCGCGCTGCCTGCTCATGCCGCGCCGGTGCCTGCGGCTGAGGCAAAAGTCTGGGTGCAGGACAAGGGGCTCAAAATTTTAGACGCTTTCGGAGAAAAAGACATAAGCAAAAAACATCAGGTTTTAGATGAAATGTTCTTGAACTACATTGATTTGGATTACATCTCCAAATTTGTCATCGGCAAATATTGGCGCCAAATGACCTCTGAGCAAAAAAAACAATATCAGGCTTTGTTCAAGCGTTATGCTCTGGCAGTTTATAAAAGCTTTCCACTCTCGTTTGAAAACAAGATTAAATTTGACGTCGCCGGCGCTGCCGAAGAAAAAGATTATACCAATGTTGTGGTCAACATTAAGCTGCCGTCAAACCAGGAAGGTGTCAATAATAACATTTTGGTCACTTTTCGACTTGATAAAACCGGCAGCCGGATTAAAATTACCGACATTAAACTTGCTGAAGCCAGCTTAATATTATCGTACCGCAGCCGCTTTTACCAAATGGTAATGGACGCGGATGAAGACATGGGCTGGTTTCTGGAAGATTTTGAAACCGCAATAGTCTCAACTGAAAAACAAAACCAAGAAAATCTGGAGCTGGCAAATTGAAAATATATTTTCACAATACCGTAAAAAGAAAAAAAGAAGAATTCAAACCCATAGACAAGAACAATGTGCGCATGTATGTCTGCGGTCCCACGGTTTATGACCGCGCCCATTTAGGCAATGCCAAAACCTGCGTAATCTTTGATGTCTTTTATCGTTTTTTAAGGCTCGTTTACGGCACGGAACATGTGACCTATGTCTCCAATGTTACCGATGTTGATGACAAGATTTTAAAAAAAGCCGCTGAAACCAAGCGCCCCATTGCAGACATTACCAAAGAAACCTTGCAGTGGTATATTGATGATATGAACAAACTTAACGTTTTGGAACCGAACTTTCGTCCCAAAGCCACCGAATTTATCCCCGAGATGATAGAGCTGGTTAAAGAACTCTTGGCCGGCGGTCACGCTTATGAGTCTGCCGTA
>JAVBOV010000058.1:0-17214 GCA_031550205.1 Alphaproteobacteria bacterium | reverse complement strand
TAAATGTTGAATATTTTAATGTCTTTAATGCCGAAAAGGTCAAAAGATTTGCGAATTACGTGCTCAAAAGAAGCCTCGATGGTGGTGTTGGTGTAGCTGCCGCCCCAGGCCGAAACCACATACATTTTTTTGTTTTTTAGCATGCCTATCCAGTTTTGGCTGATGGTGAGGTCAAACACAAACAGGTGTTCAAGCCAGTTTTTGAAGACTGCCGGAACATTAAAGAAGTAGCCGGGGACGCCAAAAACGTATACGTCCGCCTCCAAAAAAGGGGCAATGTCAAAAGTGTTTAGCGCTTTTTTATCAGCCTCTTCTCTTAAACCCGCCGGCTTGAACATGGCGGTTTCATATGCTTTATTAATGAAGGGAATCTTTTCTTTGGTTAAATCTATGTAGAAGACCTCAGCGGTGCCGCGGCTGACAATCAGGCGGTCGACAATTAATTTTGAATATTTTCTGGTCAGCGATTGTTCTTCATTGTTTAATGAGCAGTCCAGATGATATATGCGCATGGCAATTTCCTTAGTTATCGTTGGGTGTATTTAAGCTTATCTGAGCCTAAAAAGCAATTAAAAAGATATTGCTTGATAATAACTGATTATCCACTAAAATCGTGGAGAATTGTTGAGGAAAAAATATGGAAAATATTTCATATAAACAGGAAGTTTTAAGAAAAAGCGTGCATCTTAGCTCTTTGTGGATGGCTGCGGTTATGTTTTTTTGGCCTCCCCGCTTAAACGCGGGCATTTTTGCATTTTTGCTGGCTGCAAACATTATATTGGAATACGGGTTTTATAAAAAATGGAGCGTTTGCACCAAAACCTATGGAAAACTCTTTGGCGGGATGTTGCGCTCTAAAGAAAAAACTGATAAGTTCTCTTTAAGCGGGTCGCCATATGTTTTGGCTTCGGCGTTAATGTGCGTTGTTTTGTTTACGCCGCCGGTTGCGGTTGTTTCCTTTGCCTCAATGCTGATTGGAGATACGGCAGCGGCGCTTATAGGCCGCAAGATCGGCAGGCACAAAATTAACGGCGGCAGAAAATCGGTTGAAGGCGCTTTGGCATTTTTGGTTTCCTGCCTGCTTTTATTATTATTTTTAACCCCATTGCTTGAACTGGATAAAACAATTATATTATGGGGAGTTTTGGGAATTGTCATTGCGATGTTCGCAGAAATTTATGAAAAACAGCTGCATCTGGATGATAACTTTTCCATTCCGCTGATTATCGGCAGCTGCTTAACAGGAGGATTATATGTCTTTTAAGACAAAGAGATTGTTGAAAAAAATTGTTTCGTGGTCGGGCTTGTTTTTCTTTGCCTTGGCGGCATATATGATTTACAGGCAGTTATCAAAATATAATATGGAAGAAATTGAAAACTCCTTGTTTAATATTCCGCAGAAAAATCTGCTGCTTTCCTGCGCCGCGTCTTTCTTTGGTTATGTGGCCCTTTCCTCTTATGATTTTCTGGCATTGAGATATATTAAGCGAAAGCTTTCCGCATGGAAGTGGATTTTTGCCGGGTTTATCGGCTTTTCCATCAGCAATAATGCGGGGCATGCCATTGTTTCCGGCGGGTCTATTCGTTATCGGCTTTATACCAGATGGCGATTTCATGCCTCGGAAATTTTGAGAATGGTAACTTTTTCAGGGTTTACTTATTTGGTGGCTTGTTTCTTTTTGATTATATTGGGATATTTTTTAACTCCGGAGCACGCTTTTGGCGGAGAGTCTGTTTCTAAGGCCACAACCATTATTGTTTCCATTGTCTCAGCCGTGGGTTTGGCAATTTATCTGGTTGCCCCGTTCTTTTATAAAAAGCCGATTGTGATTAAAGAGGTTGAACTGAATTTGCCTTCTTTCCCGATGGCGCTTGCACAAGTGTTTATCGGCGCGGCGGATATTCTTTTGGCGTCTTTGGTACTTTATTTTGCGCTGATTCCGTTTGTGGACATTCAGTTTGATGTATTTATCGGCGTGTTTATTATTGCACAGGTTTTGGGTGTGTTCAGCCAGGTGCCCGGAGGATTGGGCGTGTTTGAGAGCCTGTTCTTTTATATTTTGCCTGGAGACAACGGCGTGGAGATTATCGGCGCGCTGATTGCTTACCGCGTGATATATTATCTGCTGCCGCTGGTTATTTCAGGAATATTGTTGTTCTCTTATGAGCGCGGGCTGGTTATCGGCAGAAACCGCAGGATGAGAGCCGAGTGACGAGCGGAACATCGGCAGGGCAGAATTCATATTCAGGCAGTTCATTAAGCGATATCCAGCGGCATTGCTCGTGAGAATCGAGAAACGGAATGTTTTTATCGGCAGATTTGCAGAAGAAAGCCTTTAGGCAAATTGCTCCGCCCGGGTATTCATAAACACTTTGGTCAAAAAAGCGTTCAATTTCAATATCTTTGCCAAACTCTTCTTTGATTTCTCTTTTGAGGCATGCTTCAAGGCTTTCGCCCTCTTCCTGCTTGCCGCCGGGAAATTCCCACAGCAGTTCCAGAGCTTTGCCTTTTTTGCGCTGAGCAATTAAGATTTTTTCTTGGCAAAAAATGAGGCCGGCCGTAACTATTTTCATAAATTTTAACTCCTTGTTTAAGAATCTAGCATAGATTGTAGGGAAGGGGAATTAAAATGCACTTTATTGCCAGGAAAATTTATCGGGTTAAAACAATTGTCTTGCCTTTATCGGCAATTTTTTTGGGAACGCTTTTGTTCTGTCTGGCCTCTGGTTTATTGACATCTTTGCTGGGCGTGCGCCTTAATGCAACGCACACGGCGGCCTCAGTTGCCGGTATGATTATGGCCAGCTATTATGTGGGATATGTGTGGGCGGCCTTAACCGCGCAAAAGATTATTAACCGCGTGGGACATATCAGGGCGTTTGGAACGTATCTTTCAATTGTTTCCATTTTTTCATTGCTGCATTATTTTTCCGGACTGCCTGTTTTGTGGGGCATCTTGCGCTTTTTGGAAGGATATTGCATCGGCGCGGCCACCATGTGTTTGGAAAGCTGGCTTAACTCCAAAATTAAGAATGATACCAGAGGCAGAATCGTGGCGCTGTATATGATTACGTCTTATGTTGGTTCCAGCATGGCGCAGTTGATGCTTAATATTCCGGACCCGAACCAAGTGGTTTTATATATTGTGATTTCAATTTTGTTTTCTCTGGCGCTGCTGCCGGTGGCGCTGACCTCGCTTTCAACACCGGACATTAAGGTTGCCTCCAGAATGTCTTTGTTCAAGCTTTATAAAATTACGCCAGTGGGTGTTATCGGCTGCATTACCAGCGGTTTGATGGTCGGCAATTTTTTTGCATTGGGCGCGGTTTATACCGGCAAAATCGGGCTTGATATTCAGGATACTTCTTTGTTTATGTTTTGCGGAATTTTGGGCGGCATGACGGCGCAGCTGCCGGTCGGCCGTTTTTCGGATAAGAGAGACAGACGAATTGTTTTAATGTGGTGCTGTTTGTTGTTGTCGGTTGTTTCCGTGTTCTTTCCGCATTTTATGGAAATGGGCAGAAATTATATTGCCGCCTGCGCTTTTGCTCTCGGGGCATGCGCTTTGGTAATTTATCCGGTTTGCGTGTCGCACATTAATGATTTGGTGACGGATGAAGAGCGCGTGCATGCCAGCGGGCAGCTTATTTTGCTGCAGGGCGTGGGCATGATTTTTGGACCGATTATAATTTCTTTTGCCATGGAACGCTTTGGCGATGTCTGGTATATGTGGGCGTTTACCATTATCTCTTTTTCTTTTGTTTTATTCACAATTCGCCACCGCACGGCCAAGCCGGATATCGGCTATATTCAGATTACAAAAACCGAGGCCATGCCGGTTACACCAACCGTGGCTTTGGATGAAGAGGCGAACATTGTGCCGAAGCCGGAGCTTCCTTCACGCAAGAAAGGCAAAAAGTGCGAGTGCTAGATTATATATCTTTGTCATGCTGAGCAAAGCCGAAGCATCTTTTTTAAACAAGCACAAAGCCTGCCTTTTATCAAGATCCTTCGACAAGCTCAGGATGACATGGTCAGTTATTTCTCCAGCCTTTTTAAGACTTTTTCTTTGCCCAAGATTTGCATGATGGCGTAAAGATCCGGGGTTTGAGCGCGGCCGGTGATTTGCTGGCGGAAAAAGCCGGCAACGTCTGAGATTGTGCCTTTATATTTTTGAGGTTCTGCTTTGAAATCTTTGCCGTTTAGGGCAAAACCGTTTTGCTCGGCAATGCGTTTGATGTTTTCAAACCATTCGTCTTTGGTGTGTGCTTCATTGTAGCTTGCAATTAAATCTTGAAGCAGTTTTTGGTTAAGAGGAGTGGGTTCTTCGCTTTGCTCAGAATGACGAGGGTCTTCAAAGAAATAGATAACGTCGTTCCAGATGGCGGACATTTTGTAAAAGTCTTTGCGGACTTTTTCAAAGCCGTCGCGCTCGATGCCGAGAATTTTTAAGACATATTCTTTGTTGTCTTCAAGGCGTTTTTGCAAGGCTTTGTCATAGGTTTTTGCCCAAGCGTACCAGCGATTGAACAGCTCTGATGATGAAAGCGTGGCGATGAATTCTTTGCTGATGTTCTCAAGTTTTTTCATATCTAAAAGCGGGCCGCTGACGCTCAAATTTTCAAGTTTTAACTCGAACGTTTCAAGCGGTTTTACAGGGTTGGCTTTTTTATAATCTTCAAAATTTGAGTTGAGCAAGTTCATCAGGTATTCTTTAACCGCCTCAATCGGGTAACCTTCCTCAAGATAAAAAGCAACGTTGGCCTCAGGGTCTTTTCTTTTGCTCAATTTACGCTTGTTGCCATCATCAAGTTTTTGAATCGGGGCGCCGTGAACATAGCTCGGGAGCTCCCACTCAAAGGCTTCAAACATTTGCACGTGCAATGGCAATGATGCCAGCCATTCGTCGGTTCTCATCACATGAGACGTACGCATAAAATGGTCGTCAATGATGTGGGCGAAGTGATAAGTAGGCAAGCCGTCAGATTTTAAGATTACTACATCCATGTCATTTTCAGGCATGGAAATTTTGCCACGGAAAGCGTCTGTATAAAAACGCTTTTGGTTCCAATCGCCGTTGGCTTTAAACCTGAATACAAAAGTTTTACCGGTTTTTAAATTATCCGCAATCTGCTCTTCTGTAAGGTTGCGAGACTTTGCCCATTTGCCGTAATATCCGGGGCGAAGCTTTAAGGCGGTTTGTTCTTTTCTGATTTGCTCCAGCTCTTCTTCCGTGGTGAAGCAAGGGTAAGCCAAACCTTTTTCTAAAAGATGTTTGATGCCGCTTAAATAAATTTCCTGACGGCTGCTTTGAAAATATGGTCCGTAACTGCCTTTTTCATGCCCTTGTTCATCAAGCGCACCTTCATCAATATGAATATTAAATTCTTTTAACGAGTTAACAATAACATCAACAGCGCCCTCTACCCTTCTTTTTCCATCGGTGTCTTCAATACGCAAAATAAACACGCCATTGTTTTGGTGAGCAAATTTTTCTGCCAGCATGGAAGTATATATGTTGCCAATATGCGCAAAACCGGTTGGGCTTGGGGCAAAACGGGTTACGATTGTGCCTTCTTTACGAGGCGGAAACTTTTGTTCCCAATATGAGATGTCTTTGACATCTGAGCCGACTAATTTTTCTACCAATTCATTTTTCATTTTGTTTTCCTTTGTTCACCCCCACCCCAACCCTCCCCCGTCAAGGGGGAGGGAGAGACAGGTTATCCTATAAGCACTTTTGCGGCGGCGCGGGCTTCGTCGGAGATGATTTCTCCGGCAAGCATGCGGGCAATTTCTTCTTTCTTTTGTTCTTTATCAAGTTCCAAAACATTGGTGGTGGTTATATCACCTTTGGTTTGTTTTTCAATCTTATAATGATGGCTGCTTTTGGCGGCAACCTGCGGGGAATGGGTCACCAGCAGCACCTGCACGTTTTGTGCCAGGCGAGCCAAACGCTCTCCAACAGCCTCAGCCGTGGCGCCGCCGATGCCGGTGTCAACCTCGTCAAAAATCATGGCAACAATATCCGAGCTGACAGCCAGGTTAAGTTTTAAGGCCAGCATGAAGCGAGCCAGTTCACCGCCGGAGGCAATTTTGTTTAAGGGGCCCTGCGGCGAGCCGGGATTGGTGGAAACGGTGAAATAAACATTATCAATGCCATTCTCGTTCCACAGCGCTTCATCCTTAGGCTCTATAACCGTAACAAATTTGGCTTTTTCCATTTTAAGCGCCGGAAGTTCGTTCATCACGTTTTTATCCAAGACTTTGGCGGCTTCGGTTCTTTTTTGGCTTAAATCCTGCGCGTTTTCCAAAAAGGCTTTTTTGGCGGCATCAACTTTTTGGTGCAGAGCCTTAAGGCCGTCTTCGCCCTGCTCAATGTTGTTCAGTTTATTTTTCAAGTCAATTAAGATTTGCGGAAGTTCGTTCAAGCCAACCTGGTGTTTGCGGGCGGCGGCTTTGAGCGCAAACAAGCGTTCTTCAATGTTTTCAAGTTCGTTTTGGTTGTGACCGATATTGGAGCTTGCTTCTTCAATTTCTGCAGCCGCTTCCGAAACGTTTATCATGCCTTGTTCAAGCAAGCTTACAATCTCGTCATATTTGCCGTCGGTTAAGGTGTTGGCTTTTAAGAGCGCGGTTTGAGCCGAGCGAATGTTGGAAACCACGTCAACACTGCCCATTAGCTGCGAGCCGGCAAAGCTTAAACTTTCAATAATTTTTTCAGCATTCATCAGCTCTAAGCGGCGGCGGGCAAGAGTTTCTTCTTCGCCTTCGGTCGGTTTTAGTTTTTCAAGCTCTGAAACCCAATGTTTTAAGCTTTCTTCATCGGCTTTGCTTTTTTCAATGTCTACCAAAGCCTGCGCCAGTTCCTGCATGGCGTTTTTATAGATTTGATATTTTTCAGCCGTAATATCGCGCAGGCATTGGCTGCCGGCGTAGCTGTCCAAGATGTCCAGATGGTTGGCCTGGTTTAGCAGGCCGTGATTGTCAAACTGGCCGTGAACCTCAACCAAGAGCTGGCCTATTTCTTTTAAGATTTTGGCGGAAATCAGCTGGTCGTTTAAAAAGATTTTGCCTTTGCCGTCGCGGCTTAAGCTTCTTTTTATGACCAGCTCTTCATCAAAGTCTAAATCGTTTTCTGACAAAAGCGCATAAACCGGGTGCTTTTTGTTTTTGATGCTGAAGGCGGCAGTTACGGAGAGTTTTTCTTCACTCTTTCTAATCAGCGAGGTTTCAGCGCGGCTGCCGAGAGCCAGCCCCAGAGAATCGAGCAAGATGGATTTGCCGGCGCCGGTTTCTCCGGTTAAAACGCTTAAGCCTGGCTTTAGGTTTAAGTCCAGCTTATCTATTAAAACAACGTTTTGAACCGAGAGATATTCCAACATTATTTGATTAAAGCCTTTGCTTTGGCAGCCCATTTGCTTTTGGGGTAGTTATAACTTAAAACTTTGGAAGCGTTTTGAGCCTCATCATTCAGCCCCAAAATTTGATAAACTTCAACCTGGCGGTAAAGCGCTTCTTCAATATGAGAAGTGGTTTGATAGTTGTTAACCACAACCGAGAAACGGTTTAAGGCCGAGAGATAATTTTTTTGAGTCAAGTAATAGCGGCCGACTTCCATTTCTTTGCCGGCTAAATGGTCGTTGGCCAGTTCAATCTTGAAGCTGGCATCTTTGGCATATTCGGTGCTGGGAAAGCGCGTAACAACCTGATACAGGGCATCAAGCGCGTTTTGCGCATTGCTTTGATCTTTGGCAACCTGCGGAATCTGGTCGTAATAGCAGAGAGCCTTTAGGTAATATGCATAGGCAATGTCTTGGTTGCCGGGATGAAACTTGATGAAGCGGTCCAGGCTCATGAGCGCGTCGTCATATTCTTGGTTGCGGTAGTGGGCATATGCGCCCATGATTTTGGCTTTGGTGGCCCATTTGGAATATGGGTATTCAAGTTCAACTTTTTCAAAGCCTTCAGCCGCTTTTTTATATGCGGTGTTCTCAAGGTTTTCATGAGCTTCCAAATAGATGACCTCGGCAGTTTGGTCGGTTTCTTCAGGTTTGGAGGAACAGGAGGCTAAGAATAAGGCCGAGATTGCCACGGCAGCAAAGCTGCCTCGCAATGACGTTTTTAGGTTTTTGAACATTTTTCTATACCAATTCATAATTTGAGTTATCTGCGAACAAGTTCTTTAATAACTGATTTGCGTGGAAGTGTCCAGTTTTGAGTGCGTTTAATTCACCAAGAATATGATAGCCGGAAGTATATAAATCACCGATTGCATCCAGCACCTTGTGGTTAACACATTCATTCTCGCAGCGGAATCCTTCAGGGTTTAAGACATTGTCTCCGTCTAAAACAACCGCGTTTTCAAGACTGCCGCCTTTGATAAGACCTTGAGATTTAAGATAATCTACCTGATATTTTTCGCAAAAGGTGCGGGAAAATGAAACGGCTTCTTCAAAAACTTTTTTATTGATTACGGAATCGAATGTTTGACAGCCGACAATTTCCGAGGGAAATTCGATGGTGAATTTAATGCGGAGTTCGCCTTGAGGTTTGAGGCTGATTTGGTTTCCTTTGTCATCTGCAAAAGAAACTTCTTTCTTAACTTTTAAAAAACGGCGCGGAGCGCTTTGAACTTCAAGAGAGGCGCCTTTTAAGGCCTTAAAAAATACTTCAGCGCTGCCGTCCATTATCGGAATTTCCTGATTGTCGACCTCAACCAGGGCGTTGTCTATGCCGCAGATATAAAGCGCGCTCATGATGTGTTCAACAGTGGAAACAAGGTTGCCGGCAGAATCGCCCAGGCAGGTGCAGTTTCTGGTATCAACCACCTGAGAATAAAGAGCTTTAATTTCAGGTTTGGAAGGCAGATCCGTGCGTTTGAAAACAATGCCGCTGTTCTCTGGCGCCGGGTTGATAATTAAATTAACCGGAAGACCGGAATGCAGGCCGATGCCTTGCAATTTTACGGGATTTTTTAGCGTTTGTTGTTTTTGCACCATGAAGACACTTTCTTTGCGTTGAGTTTTTAAACCCACCCCACCCCTCCCTTAAAATTAAGGGAGGGAGAAATGGGGGATAAGGCGGTCTATAAGCCGAGTTCTGTTATCGATAGCTATTCATCTGGGCCGGTTGTTGCCAAACGGCTCGTTGCGACCTACCTCTGGACCGGGCTGGAAACCTCCCACTCTCAGGAAAACCTGATGTCCTAACTTGGTCTTGCTTCAAACAGGGTTTGCCCTGCCAAAGACATGACTGCCTTTGCGGTGAGCTCTTACCTCGCCTTTTCAACCTTACTGCCCTGACGCTTGCCTGGGTTAGCGGTGCGTTTTCTGTGGCACTTTCCCTCGGGTTGCCCCGGCCGGACGTTATCCGGTGTTTTGTTTCCTTGAAGCTCGGACTTTCCTCTGCAATGCAGCAGCTATCCGACCGCCTTGAAACATAAGCTATATAAAAACGATAAAAAAAGCAAGAGTTAACGTTATGATAATCTTTTTATGAAATAATGCGACAATATTTTGACAAAAAGTATAATTCTTGCTATACTTGTGGTTAGTTGAGAAGTTTTAGGAGGTGGACGATGAGCATTAAAGATAAAATTAGAAAAGCAAAACTGACAGCCATGGCAGCGTTGGGCATGGCTTCGGTCGGCACGGCCGCACACGCCGCAAACCCCGATGAACCGAATCAGGGAGCAAAAACCGAGGCAAACGCAGACAAGATGGCAACAACTCCGGCTCCGGAGCCTTTTACTGCGGAAGAAAACGCTAGATTTGAAGAAATGGTGAAGAAAAACCAAGGTACAAAAACAATGGCTCAGGCAAGAAAAGATTATGTGAGACACCATAATGAATTTTTTAAAGATTTTGAAAAAATCGTACCTCAAGAGAACAAAAATGAAAAAGGGGAAACTTATTACACTTATTTTCGCATATCAAAGAAAACAAAAAAGGATTTGGTGACTGCAGGATTGGATAAGGCTGACGGTCAATTGGTGGCCAGCAATCATAATCCGAAAGCCGGCAAAGGCAGATAGAGATTTCGGATGATGTTGTTTTAAAACCGTCTCTTTGGAGGCGGTTTTTTTGTTATCCACAAATAAATTTCAATAAATAATGTTTTTTGCGACTCGAGAAACTACATGTTGTGGTTTGTTTAAATGTGAGCACTATAGATTGCGAATACATTAAAAAAGTTTATAAATTACTAATTTTTACCATTGATTCCCATAAAATCCCATGATATACCATTTAAATACAATGATTAATGAAGATTCGGATGATTTGAATGAGATTGCCGCGCTTCGCTCGCAATGACGATTAGGGAGATAGTTGATTTGAGAAAAACTTTTCTTTTTATGGATACGGTGGTTAACAAAGCGGACCCTAAGGGCAGGGTTTCGCTGCCGTCGGATTACCGCGCCATTGTGAAAGAATCGAAATCTGAAATTGTCTGTTACCGCTCGCTCAGCTCCCCGTGCATTGAGGGATGTTTGGAAGATATGCTTGAAAAGCTGGCATCCGAGATGGAAAGCTCTTTAGATTTTTTCTCTCAAACTCAAGATGACCTCACCAATTTAATATTTGGCGACGCCAAGCGTTTTACCTTTGATTCCACAGGCCGCATCGGATTATCCGATAAGCTTTTAAAACACGCCGAAATTACCGATATGGCCGTGTTTGTGGGCAAAGGCCGCAAGTTTCAAATCTGGAACCCGAAAAACTGGGAAGTTGAAGAAGCCCGCATCAGAGCCGCAGCCTTAAAGAATCGTCCTTCACTTAAAGCGGAGGCAGGCAAATGAGACATATTCCCGTTATGCTTAAAGAAGTTCTGCAAAGCCTGAACCCTGAAGACGGAAAGGTTTATGTGGATGCGACTTTCGGCAACGGGGGATATTCCAAAGCAATCTTAAACGCTGCAAACTGCAAGCTTATTGCGCTTGACCGCGATCCTTCGGTTGCTTCTACCGCAGAAGATTTTAAAAAAGAATTTGGCAGCCGCTTTGAGTTCAGAGCCGGCTGTTTTGGTGATATGGCAGAATTGGTTTTTGAGTCGGTTGACGGTGTGGTGTTTGATATCGGCGTTTCTTCAATGCAGATTGACCAAGCCGAGCGCGGGTTTTCTTTTGCCAAAGATGCGCCTTTGGATATGAGAATGTCTAAAAGCGGCACATCGGCCTTTGACATTGTTAATCGGACTGAGGAAGAAGAATTGGCAAACATTATTTATCAGTTCGGCGAAGAAAAAAAATCCCGCCGGATTGCCGCCAAAATTGTTGAAGCTCGTAAAGCCAAGCCGATTGAAACGACCAAAGAGCTGGCGGAAATTATTTATAAGGTTATTAGGAAAAAACCCAACGAAATTGACCCGGCAACCAGAACTTTTCAGGCAATCAGAATCGCCGTTAACGATGAGCTTGGCGAGTTGAGCAGAGGCCTTAACGGCGCCTGCGGAATTTTAAAGCCCAAAGGACGCCTGGTTGTGGTCAGCTTTCATTCGTTGGAAGACAGAATTGTGAAGGATTTCTTTAATGAGAAATCCGGCAAGACCAAGGGCGTGTCTCGTTATATGCCGGAGATTAAACAGGAGAAAAAAGCTTTGCTGAGCAATGTTTCCAAGGCGATTGCACCATCTTCAGAAGAAAGAGATGCAAACCCGCGTGCGCGCTCGGCCAAGCTCAGATATGCAGTTAAATTCTAGAAAGGATTTATGAAAATGAACAGTACGAAAACAGCTACTTTGTGTCTTTGGGCAACACTCACCTGCTTTGTGGCCTTCGGCATGTTTGTGATGAAAAATCAGGTGCAGAACTTGGAAAGCGAACTTGGACAAATTAACCGAACCATTCAGGAAGACGTTAAAACCATTCACATTTTGAAAGCAGAGTGGAGCCATTTGAACAACCCCGGCCGTTTGCGCGAGCTTTCAAAAAAACATATTGCCCTAAATCCGATTAAGCCTGAACAAATTATTAACTATTCTGCGCTACCATTTGAATATGAAAATGGCGAATCTAGCAGAAAGCAGACCGCCAGAAAAAACATCAACTCTCAGGCGGAACGCAACCGAAGCTTTAAAAGGCTTGTTAAAGCGGAGCGCTAGAGCTTTTGGATTTTGGGCAAAAAAATGACGGGAAAGTATTTTTCCAAAAAAAACGAGAATCTTTTTTATCTTCCGGGGCAAGAGATAAAGGTTAGCAAGAGCGTATCATTTAGAAATTTTTCATGCGAAAAAGACCCACTGCATGTGGCCAAAAACCGCGTGCTGTTTGCCGCAGTTATGATGGCTTTTATATATGCGGTTATCTGCGCGCGCCTTTTCAGTGTCTGCATTTTGCCAAACCTTTCCAAGGCCGATAATGTTGAACAAACCGCCGAGCGCATTGCGCCGGACTTTGAGGCTCTGCCGATTAAGCGCGCCGATATTGTTGACCGCAACGGCACAATTATTGCCACCTCTCTGCCCACGGTTCACTTATATGCCAACCCTAAAAAAATTTTAGACGCCAAGAACGCCGCCGCCGGCTTAAGCAGAGTTTTACCTGACTTGTTGTATGAAGATATTTTGGACAAGCTGCAATCCAAACATTCTTTTGTTTATATTAAAAGAAACCTGACGCCTTCACAGCAATATGACATCAACGCTTTGGGCATTCCCGGGCTTGATTTTGAAAATTCGGAAAAGCGCGTTTATCCGCATAAGAACTTATTTGCGCATATCATCGGTTATACCAACATTGACAACATGGGAATTTCAGGCATTGAAAAAGCCATGGACGAGCGCTTGAGGGAATCGGATATTCCGCTGGTGTTGTCGATTGATGCCGGCGTGCAGGACACCATTCGCGAGCATTTGCGCAGCGCGGTTAAAGAGTTTAATGCGGTTGGCGCCACGGCGATTTTGATGGATGTGAAGAGTTCCGAGATTGTGGCTTTGGTTTCAATGCCGGACTTTGACCCGAACACGGCGGTTAAGCCGGAAAGCCGCGCGGCGTTTAATTTTGCCACAAAAGGTTTATATGAACCGGGCTCGGTTTTGAAGATTTTTAATGCGGCAATGTCACTTGATTCCGGCGCGATTAAGGTTTCAGACAAGTTTGACGCGACTCAGCCTTTGAAGCTTAGATATAACACCATTAAAGATTATCGTCCGGAAAACCGCTGGCTTTCAGTGCCGGAGATTTTGATTTATTCTTCAAACATCGGCTCGGCGCAGATGGCCTTAAAAGTTGGCAAAAAAGAACAGCAGGACTTTATTGGCAAGATGGGATTTTTGGATCCGCTTGATGTTGAAGTTGCAGAAAAAGCCAGCCCAATTGTGCCGCGCCGCTGGGGCGAGGAAACGGTGGCAACGGTTGCCTACGGCTATGGAATTTCGATTACGCCGCTGCATATTGTGACCGCATTTTCTTCAGTGGTGAACGGCGGAACATATACGCCGCCGAGTTTGGTTAAAGATGCGCATAAGGGCAAAGAAAGCTCAAGAGTGATGTCTTTTAACACCTCAAAATCGATGCGCGATTTGCTTAGAAAAGTGGTGCTTGAGGGCAGCGGCAAAAAGGCCAATGTATTGGGTTATGAAGTGGCCGGAAAGACCGGAACTGCCAACAAGCTTTCAGCAAACGGCAAGTATGTTGACAAGAAAGTGATGGCGACTTTTGTTTCAACCTTCCCCGCATCATCTCCCAGATACGCACTGCTCGTTATGATGGATGAACCGAAAGCAACCAAGGATACCTGGGGTTTTGTGACCTCGGGCTGGAACGCCGTGCCGACCGCCGGCAAAATTATTGCCGATATTGCGCCGATGCTCAACGTTAAAGCCAATTATGATTTGGATGAAGCAAGGCAGAGCAGGATTATTGAGGCGAGTTTTATTCGTGATTAAATGCAAAGCATTTAATTGCGAAAGTGGACAGTGTCGGTGGTCAGTGGGCAGTGGTGGATAGTTTGTTTTAGGTCGCGGGTCGACCTGCGACCTTTGAGATAAGATTTTGTGAGTAAACAGGAATATATTCTTTACTTTTAGTTGAATGATTTATATACTGCAATTATACAAAGGGGCAAGTGTAACTACTTGTCTCTTTTGTTTTATGCCGCCGATTCTGGCGGTTTTTTTTATTTTTAAAAGGAGAAAAAATATGAATGAGAATGAAGTTAAATCTTTGATGAGGACGGATGCTTATAATGATAAGTTTAATCCGGATTATGATGAAACTCAAAAGATTGTAAAGCAGGCTTTTAAGAACTTGTATCCGGAAGATGACAGGAATGAGAGTCCCAAAGGTTATTATGTATGGAGATGTGTTGGAGATGAAAGAACACGCTCTGAGCATGAGGAAAGAGACGGCGAGGTCTTTTCTTGGGATGAGCCGCCGGAAGGCGGGCATCCGGGGGAGGACTTTGGCTGCCGATGTTTGGCGCTTCCATATAAACCGGTTGTATCTGAGGAGAAAGCGCAGGCTAAGGTGCAAGAAGAAATTGATGAGATACGGGCGTTGATTGATTATAAAAATGGCATGCTGCCGATTTATGACCAAGCGATTAAGGATATTGAAGATAGGTTGTCAGAGATATCCTTGGATATTTTAAGCACCGGCAAACAAGGATTTTATGATGGTATGCAGGCTGCAGACGATAGTGCTGGTAATATGGCTAAAATTGTAGGAACACTTACCAAGACACCCTTAATTGAAGGAGTGAACTTGTTAGTCGGAGGACTTTCTGGTGGAATGGGAGTTGCTAACGAAAAGGTGAAAGATACAAAGAGAGAGAAAGAATATTTAATGGAACGCAAATCTGATTTATTGAAATTAATAACTGAAACACAGTCTGAAGTATCTAATCTTGAGGTGAAAATAAAGAGGTTAGAGGTGGGCTTATAGTTTTTTCTTTCTTATATAAAAGGCAAATCCAAAGCAGCAATGAAGAGAGGTTTCTAAAGCTTGAAATACAGAAGATAATATTCCCTCTCCACTTGATAATATTCCAACCTTTAAGGGTAAGTATATTATTGCAACGGCCAGCATCCAGTTGATGTAAGTTTCTGATGTTGTTTTTAAGAAGTTTTCTGTTGATAGGTTTTCTTCCATAACAGCCATAGGTGCAAGAATGTTTATCCTTGCTATTAAATAGAAAACAATAAAAAGAAAAAATATAATCGCAAAATATCGGTTAATCGAAGCCAAGTAAATTGTGACGAAACCAAATAAATCGAAGAATGCTCCCAGAGCCAGACAGATGAAAAGAAATTTTCCAACAAATTTTATTGATTTTAATCTGTGAAACTCTTTAGGGCGGAGGAGGTACATGTAGGTTAGGAGTTGGGCGATGAGAAGCCAGATGGAAGTTAAGATTGATTTTGCGGTAGAAGAGAAACCTAAAGCATTGATTGCAATAACAGGCAGAGCCAGCAACACTAATATCTGCCAGTTTTTTATGAAAGTTTTAAATGTGTCTTTTAGAACTTGTAACATTATTCCTCATTTACTTATCTTTATTATAACCTGTGAATTGCCCGTTGCTATACACAAGGTGATATGGTTTGGCGTTTTTTATGCCCAGTTCTGTCGGGGTGTTTAACAGGTGGGACAAGATAAAGCGGATGATTCCGCCGTGGGTTGAGATGCCGATGTTTTTATAATCAGTGTTTTCCGCAATGTCTTTAAGCGCAGTCATGGCGCGGGTTGCGCTTTCTAATTGGGTTTCGCCGCAGGCAAATTTGAAGTTTGGGGAAATTCCTTTGTATTGCGCAAAATCTTTTGCATCCAGCTCTTCGCACTGTTTTCCCTCGGCTGTGCCGTAGCTGCATTCTTTTAAATTGCCGCACTCTATTATTTTAATATTCTTGGCATCTGCGACGATTTGGGCGGTTTCAGATGCGCGTTTTAGCGGGCTGGTGTAGATTATGTCAAGGTCTATGCCGGCAAATTCTGAAGCCAGGAGAGAGGCCTGCTCTTTGCCTTTTGGGTTTAATGATGCGTCGATGCCCTGACCTTGCAATCTGTTGCTTGCATTATAGTCTGTTTCGCCGTGGCGGAAAATGTAGAAGTGTTTTTGAGGCATGACAGAACCTTTTTGTATGGATGGTTTGGTTGATTAAACCCATCCCAACCTTCCCTTAAAATTAAGAGAAGGAGAAATGGTGGACTATTCCTCGTTTATGTCTTCTGCGGTTTTTTGGTTTTCTTCGGCGGGGATGGCGTAGCTTTCATTGAACCAGTTGCCAAGGTCCACATCGGCGCAGCGTTTGGAGCAGAAAGGCTTGTATTTGTTTTCGGCTTCCAGTTTGCCGCAGATGGGGCATTTGCGGGTTTTAATTAATTTAGATGGTTGGTTTACACCCCCACCCCACCCCTCCCCCATCAAGGGGGAGGGAGTTTTTTTGTTTTTATCTAGCACTGACGCAATCCCTTAATGATGGGCGGCGGCGGGTGCGGATTATCTCAACGTTGCCGGCTTTGCTTAGCCCCAAGATTCTGGTTTTGGTGATGTCTTTTTTGAACTCTTCTTCCAAAATTTCCATGGCCGGCTTCATGAACTTATATTCTGAAGAGCCCGCAAAATCGATGATGATTTTGCCGGACAAATTGCGCAGGCGAATCTGTTTGGCAATCTCAAAGGCTGCTTCTTCATTAAGGCGGGTAACCGCGCCGTTGGCTTTGTCATTGCCGCTGTCAACATCTATGGAAACAAAGGCTTTGGTTTCTTCAATAATCACGCGGCCGCCGGATTTTAGTTTGACCTCAGGCAATAAGGCATCTTCAATGGCATCTTCAATTAAAAATTCTTTGAAAGGCTCTTTTTGCACTTCTACCGCAAAGTTTGCATCGGCAAATTCTTCAGCCGTTTTTTTAGAATCGACCACCAATTTCTTTAAGCCTTTGTGTTTGCGGACGTGCTCAAACAACGGGTTGTCTTTGGAATAAAGAGCATATGGCGCTTTGGCGGTGCGGGCCTTAATGCGCAGGTCATCATAAATTTTGCGAAGCTCAAGCATTTCTTCGGCAATTTTTTCAAAAGGAACTTCCACCGCAGAAGTGCGCAGAATCCAGCCCTCTTGGCCGGTGGTGTGTTCCATCACTTTTCTTTTATAATCGGCCAGGGTCAACTGGTCGGCAATTTTGCTGGAGGCCTCAACGTTCATTTGATATGGGCAATAGACCATGTTCTCACCAACAAATTGCAGCGAGCGGACAACCTTGGCACCCTTCT
>JAVBOV010000067.1:0-4007 GCA_031550205.1 Alphaproteobacteria bacterium | reverse complement strand
TTATGTATTTTGGGAGTTCTTTGATGTTTCTTATTGTGGGACTTGGGAATCCGGGAGCGGAATATGAGTGCACGCGCCATAATGTGGGTTTTATGGCGGTGGATGAGATTGCTCATAAATACGGTTTTTCGGCTTTTAAGGCTAAGTTTGACGGGCTTGCTGCCGAGGGAAAGATTGAAGGCGAGAAGGTTTTGCTCTTAAAACCGCAGACATTTATGAATTTATCCGGCAATTCAGCGGTTAAGGCCGCGCATTTTTACAAGATTTTGCCGGAAAACATTATTGTTATTCATGACGACATCGATTTGGCTTTGGGGCAGATTAGAGCCAAAATCGGCGGTGGAACAGGCGGACATAACGGTTTGAAGAGTTTGGATGCGCATATTAGCCCAAATTATAACCGCATTCGAATCGGGGTGGGCAAGAATGGCGATGCAGTTTCGCATGTGCTTTCTTCTTTTTCCAACGCCGAGATGGATGTTTTGGAAAAAAACACTTGGGTGGTGGTTGAAAACCTTGGCGTTTTGCTTAAAGACGGAATGGATAAGTTTTCTAATTTATTGGGAATGAAGTTGAAAAATGGGAATTAACTGCGGAATTGTCGGTTTGCCTAACGTCGGCAAGTCTACCTTGTTTAATGCTTTGACACAAACGATTGCGGCGCAGGCGGCCAATTTTCCGTTTTGCACGATTGAGCCGAACACCGGACGGGTGGCGGTGCCGGATAAGCGCTTGGATACGCTGGCAAATATTGTAAGGCCGCAGGCGGTGATTCCGACCTATTTGGAGTTTGTGGATATTGCCGGCCTTGTCAAAGGCGCTTCCAAGGGCGAGGGTTTGGGTAATAAGTTTTTGGCCAATATTCGCGAGGTGGATGCAATTATTCATGTTTTGCGCTGTTTTGAAGATGAGAATATTACTCATGTTGAAGGCAAGATTGACCCGATACGCGATGCGGAGATTGTGGAAACCGAGCTGATGATTGCCGATATGGAATCTTTGGCGCGTCGTTATGACCAGGCCAAAAAAAAGGCGCAAAGCGGCGGAGATAAAGAATCGCAGCTTTTGGCGGCGGTTATGGAGCCGGTAATTAAGGCTTTGGAAGCGGGTAAACCGGCCAGAACCGCAGCACCGAGCGAGGCGGAGAAGGATTTATATAAGCAGTATAAAATGCTTAATTTGCTGACGGCAAAACCGGTTTTATATGTTTGCAATGTGGATGAAGCATCAGCGGCAATCGGCAATTATTTTTCAGCCAAGGTGTTTGAAAAAGCCAAGGAGGAAGGAGCAAAAGCGGTGGTAATTTCCGCCGCAATCGAATCGGAAGTGGCACAGTTGGACAGTGAAGATGAGAAACAAGAGTTTTTGTCGGCTTTGGGTTTGGCAGAGACCGGGCTTTCAAAAATTATTCGCGTCGGATATGAACTTTTGGGGCTTTTGACCTATTTTACCTGCGGGGTTAAGGAAGTTCGAGCCTGGACATTTTTAAAAGGATATAAAGCGCCGCAATGCGCCGGGGTAATTCATACGGATTTTGAGCGCGGTTTTATCAGGGCTGAAACCATTGCTTATGATGATTTTGTGACCCTTGGCGGAGAGCAGGCTTGTAAAAATGCCGGCAAGATGCGTTCCGAGGGAAAAGAATATATTGTACGTGATGGAGATGTCATGCATTTCTTGTTTAACGTGTGATTTTAGATTTTTGATTGTGGATGCATTTTTATGAGAATCGCACTTTTTCAGCCGGATATTCCGCAAAATACGGGGACATTGTTGAGGCTCGGGGCTTGTTTGGGCGTGGAGCTGGATATTATTGAGCCGTGCGGATTCATATTCAGCGAAAAAGCCTTGAAACGCGCCGGAATGGATTATTTGGACAAGGTTAAGTTTCGTTGTCATGACAGTTGGGAAGATTTTTTGCAGTATCGCGAGGGGCATAGAGAGGAGTATGGCCGAATTGTGCTTTTGAGCACCAAAGCCAGCCAGCCTTATGCAGATTTTGAGTTTTTGCCCAATGATATTTTGCTGTTGGGGCGGGAAAGCGCCGGAGTGCCTGAAGAGGTGCATAATATGGCCGATGTGCGGGTAATTATTCCGATGGTGGAGGGCGTGCGCTCGATTAATGTGGCGGTATCGGCTTCTCTTGTTCTTGGCGAGGCTTTGCGCCAAAATCAACTTTTCCCGAAAAAACTGACAAAAAAGTAGTAGATTTGGGCTTTAAAATGTGGTATAGTGCTCTTAGTTTTTAGAAAATCATAATAATAATTGGGGAAAATTTTATGGCTAAAAAAGCAGCAGCAGCTAAGGCACCCTTTAATTCGGGTGATTTTGTCGTTTATCCGGCTCACGGCGTGGGCAAAATTTCAAATATTTCCAAACAGCAGATTGCCGGCAGCGAGCTGGAGCTGATTGTGGTGAACTTTGATAAGGACAAGATGACGTTGAGAATTCCGATGGCAAAAGCCACCAATGTGGGTTTGCGCAAAATTTCCGAGGCCAACACCATCAGCGAGGCTTTTACAACATTGAAGGGCAGAGCCAAAGTTAAAAAAGTGATGTGGTCAAGGCGCGCGCAGGAATATGAAAACAAAATTAATTCAGGCTCGCCGGTGGCAATTGCCGAAGTGGTCAGAGATTTGCACCGTCATGAAAATATTGCCGAACAGTCTTATTCAGAGCGCCAGATTTATGAACAAGCTTTGGATCGTTTGGCGTCGGAAGTGGCGGTTTGCGAGAAGCTTTCGCACCAAGATGCCACACAAAAGCTTTTATCAATGTTGGTGAAGGTATAGCGAGTTTTAAGTTAACTGCGGTTTCTCTACGAAAAGGCCGGTTTTTTATAACCGGTCTTTTTTTGTGCATAGTTTTTGATGAACAATTGCGAATCTCTTCAGATGAATCAATTATTAATTAGAGGTTAAGATTATGATTGATGATGTAGATTTTTTTACGGAAGAGAATGACGGTATTGCAATTTCGGCTTGCCCGACGTTGATTGAGAAGTCCAGAAACAGTCGTTTGTGGGGTTATTATCTTTGTATTGAAAACCGCTCTAAGAGCAAGATTTCTTTGGTTGGTAAAAATTGGAATATTACCGATGATAAAGGGAATCGTTTTTCTGATGATTCCTGGGGGTTTAAGGGCGAGATTCCGGAGCTTGACCCGGGAGAATATTTTGAATTTACCTCAACGGCGCCGCTTGATTCGCAAAATGCCGTGTTTTATGGCAGCTGCAAGGTGAGAATCGGGGCGGATAAGAATGTTAAGAATGTCAAAATTCCGACTTTTCCGCTGTGTGAGGAAAAAGTATTCGGTTTGAGGCATTAGAGATTTTTACTTTTTTGAAGGAGGGGAAAAATGGATGTGGTGAAAACTACTCTTTGTTGCGTTGTTGACCCTTCGTCGGAGAAGATTCTAATGGTTATTAATAAGCGCGGCTGGGGAGAAGGAAATTACAACTTTCCCGGGGGCAAGCTTGAGAATGGAGAAACATTTGAAAGCAACTCAATTCGCGAATCTGAAGAAGAAACAGGAATTATTCCGATAGACCCCAAATTGATAGGGATATTGGAGTTTATTTGGTTGGAAAAGGACACCAAGGTTTATAATGAAGTTTTTTATGCGGAAAAATTTTCAGGAAGCTTGAAACAAGAAAACGATGAGTGTTCGGCATTATGGGTGCCAATAAGGGATATTCCGCTTGGTAAGATGTGGGCTTCGGACAAAG
Source organism: Alphaproteobacteria bacterium (assembly GCA_031550205.1). Lineage (GTDB taxonomy): Bacteria > Pseudomonadota > Alphaproteobacteria > RF32 > CAG-239 > JAVBOV01. The sequence goes on along the minus strand of JAVBOV010000067.1, from coordinate 280 downwards.
TCTGGGTTCCTGAAATGTTAGCAAAAAGGCCTTTTCATTTTGAGTTTACGAACCCTAAAAGCAAAGAGCCTTTGTGTAAAAAGCTGGCGTTTAATGTGAAAGATTATATTGAATCTTGATGCTAGATTTTATTATTTTCTTTGGGGCTGACACCTGAGATTTTTTAAAACAACTCTTTTAACAACTTTTTCAAATCAATTAAAAGCTCTCTTGGTCCCCCAATATTAAACCTCCATTCGCACTCTTTCAAGAACAAATTGAAGTTCTTTTTATCAATTCC
>JAVBOV010000069.1:0-22063 GCA_031550205.1 Alphaproteobacteria bacterium | reverse complement strand
GAACCGACTACCGGTCTGCATTTTGAGGACATTAACCGCCTCCTGAAAGTTTTGCAGGATTTGGTGAACCAAGGAAACTCGATTATTGTGATTGAGCATAATTTGGACGTGATTAAGACGGCGGATTATATTATTGATATGGGCCCCGAAGGCGGTGATGGCGGCGGAAAGATTGTGGCGCAAGGCACGCCCGAGGAAGTGGTGAAGAAGGCCAATGGGTATACTTACAAATACTTAAAAGAAAAATTATAATATTATTTTTGAGTTTGGATTTTAGATTTTTGATTATGGATGTATTTTTATAAAAAAAGCTCAAGGGTTTTGGCCTTGAGCTTTTTTTTTCATAAACTTTCTACCTCTTTGAGGAGCAGTTGGGCTTTAAGCAGGTCTATGCCGTATTCGGCCAGATCTTTGCTTTCTCTTTTGGCATAAAAATCCAAGTCTCTTTTGGCTTTTTTCCAGAAACCGGGATATCTGCACTTTTCGTGCCAAATTTCATGCAAGCGTTTGCAGACATAATATCTGGCAATTTGCATTTGTTTGCTTTCATGGTTTCTAACCCAGAACGTGTTAATGTACTGCATTGCTTCCCATTCGGCAAATTGTTCAATCGGTTTTATGTTCATAATATTAAAAATAATTTGGTTAAATTTGACCCCACCTAACCTCCCCTTAAAAGGGGAGGAATATTGGAGTTTAATTGTTTTTAGCCAGTTCTTCCAGAACCTCTTTTTTCAGAGTGATGTTGTCCATTTTGCCGGTGGCAAAAACCGGAAGAGCACCGTCTCTGAACATGATAATGCGAGGAAGATAAAGCTCCGACATGCCGTTGCGTTTGATATAATCAAGCAAAACTTCCTGCTTAACATCACGGTTGTTGGTTACCAAAACAACCTGCTCGCCTTTGCTTTCATGAGGAACGGCAACAACGCCATATTCATATTCTTCGCCCATAAGCTTGTAGGCTTCTCTGACCATGGTGTCTACGGCATTTAAGGAGACCATTTCTCCGCCGACTTTGGCAAAGCGCTTAATGCGGTCTCTGATATAGATGAAGCCGATTTCATCAACCTCAACCACGTCGCCGGTGTTATACCAGCCGTCTTTGGGCGGAACCAAAACGCCGGGGTTGTCGGGCAGAAGGTATCCGGTCATGATATTGGGACCTTTGACCCAGAGCTCTCCGCCCTTTTCAATGCCTTCTACAGGAACAACCTTATAGTCAATGGCCGGCAAAATTTTGCCGATTGAGCCGAAACGGTTGAACTCTCTGGTGTTGGCGGTTAAAACCGGAGAACATTCAGTGGTGCCGTAGGCTTCCAAAAGTCTGATGCCGAAACGCTCAGACCACATGTTTCTGGTATCTTGCTTAACGGCTTCCGCACCCAAGAAAATAAGCCTGATGTTGTTGAAGTCAAACGGGTGGGCAATTTTGCCGTAACCGCGGAAGAAAGTATCGGTTCCGAACATGACCGTGGCGCCGATTTCATAAACCAGCTCCGCAACCACGCGATAATGAAGCGGAGACGGATATAAGAAAAGTCTGCAGCCTTCAAACAACGGGAACAGCGTGCCGATGGTTAAGCCAAAGCTGTGAAACATGGGCAGAGCGTTGAACTGAACATCTGTAACGTTAAGGGTTTCAATGGTGGAAACCTGCTTAATGTTAGAGATGATGTTGGCATGAGACAGCACCACACCTTTGGGCGCACCTTCCGAACCGGAGGTAAACAAAATTACGGCGGGCTTATCTCCGCCGTCGCGGTGCGGAACATATTTGTGCTTATAACTTATCAGCCCTCTGATTTTTTCAAACAAGCTGATTTTGTTTTTTAAATCTTCAAGAAAGAAAACTTCGTAGCCTTCTTTCTTAATGGCTTCAAGCACGTCTTCAAGATTGGCGTTTTTGATGAAGGCATGAGAAGTGATAATTCTTTTGACCATGGCGGTTTTGCACATGGAAAGAATGCTTCTGACGCCTGAAGAGAAGTTCAGCATTACCGGAATGCGTTCATACATGGAAAGGCCGAAGAAAACGCAAACGTTGGCAATGACATTGGGCAGCAGCACGGCAACATTTTCACCGGGAACGGTCTGCTTTTTGAAATAACGGCCGATAACAAAAGACTTAATGATTAAGTTTTTATAGGAATCGGGCTTTCTTTGAATGTCTTCAATAACCAGCGGACGCTTGAAAAAGCCTTTTTTGGAGTGAACCTTGGCGGTTTTCATCAGCTGGGCAAAAAGAGAAATGTTAGGGTTATAAATTGCATCAAAGCCCATTTCACGCAGAATTAAATATACTTCGTTGGAAATGTGGTCGCGCTGGCGGCGCAATTCCTGCTTCAACTTGAAGCTGCGCGGCTTGCCGACGGTTATTTTCATGCGGGGAAGCGGACGATGCGGAAGCTTGCCTTTGGTTTTGGAAAAATATCCGTATTGCGGACCGGAAATCCAGATCGGGATGAGCGGAGCGCCTGATTTATCGGCAACCAGACCGGGAGCTTCATAAATTTTCATCATGCCGCCGTTTTGGGTCATGCGGCCTTCGGCAAAGATAACGCATAAGCGGTTGCTGTCTACCTTGGCAATGAGATCTTTAATGTCGCCGGGTTCAATCGGGTTAAACAAAACCACATCTGCCGTTTTCATTAAAAAGCGTATCCAGCGGCGGCGGTAAAGGTGGCCGTTTAAGGCAAATACCGGGTTGCCGGGAAGAAAAGCAAACAACAAAACGGGGTCTAAATAGGAAACGTGATTTGAAACATATACGCCTCTTTGGGGCAAATCTTTCTCATCAAACTGGATGGTGCAGCTGGCTTTCAAAAACCTCAGCGCAAACCTTAAGCAAAATCTTACAAACTCTCTCAAGTCTCTAATCTCCTGTAGTTCAAACTTGGGCTATTAGACATAAAATATTTTCTTTTGTAAAGAAATAAATTGATTTATTGTAACATTTTGTAATATTGTGTGATTAAATGTTTGAAAAAGCTTGTTTTTTCTGATTTTTTCCCAAGGGGATAAATGAAAACTTGCTTTTTGCGCAAATACACTTATAAGATTTTATGTTGGCGTAGGGCCACCGGATGGGGACGATCCCTAAAGTTAATTTTTTGATTCTACACCAAATATTGGATTAACTTTAAAGAAGATTTACATGAAAAAACTATTAACTCTAACTGCAATTGGAACAGTTATTGCATGTTCCAGTGCGCACGCTTCCGGCTTTTATTTAAGAGAACAATCTGCAGCCGCCATGGGTAATGCTATGGCCGGTGCAGCCGCCGGAGCCGAAGATATCTCTTATTCTTTCTTTAACCCGGCCGCGATATCAAGGCATAAAGGAAATAACTTTAACTTTAATGCCACATATCTTAAGCCGGTTTCAAAAGCTAAGAATGCCGCAGGTACGGCACCTGTAGCATTAGGCGGAGCACCTATTAGCGGAAGAAATAATGACGGACAGATTATAAGCGAAGCCGTTATTCCGGCCACTTATGTTTCTCATCAGTTTGACGATAAATGGACAGGAGCAATCTCTTTGACCACTCCGTTCGGTTTGATTACCAAATATGATGCGGACTGGGTCGGCAGATTTCACGGCACAACATCGGATGTTAAGACAATTAACTTAACGCCGATGATGTCTTATCAGGCAACTCCGGAACTGGCTGTGGCCGCAGGCATGCAGATTCAGCACGTTGAGGCGCGTTTGAAGAACAGTGCTCTGCCAAACCCGGCTCTGGAAACCGCTGCATCTTTAAAAGGCGACACCACTGATATCGGCTATGTGTTGGGCGCAATGTATGATTTTACTCCGCAAACCAGAGTCGGCGTGGCTTACCGCAGTGAAGTTAACCACAAGCTTAAGGGCAAGGTTAAATTTTCTCCGGAAAGACCAGGCATGAATCTTGTTTATCAAGACATTAATGCGCGCTTAGATACTCCGGCTTCTTTGAACATGGGTATTTATCACGACATTAATGATAAATGGGCAGTAATGGCCGAAGTTGACCGCACTTATTGGTCTTCTTTCAAAGAACTGCAAATTTACGGCAACAAAGGTCTGGACAGCAACACCGTTGAGAAATGGAAAGATACAACTTTCTATTCCATCGGCGCCAACTACAAAGTTGACGACCAATGGAAGCTCAGAACCGGTTTTGCTTATGATAAGGCTGCGGTTAACATGCATTATCGCACGCCGCGCGTACCGGATACCGACAGATATTGGTATTCCGTGGGCGCCGAATATAAGTATGACGACAGAATTACTTTCAATGCCGGATATACTTATATTTACGGTCAGAAAGCTAAAGGCGTTTTGGCAGGACCGGATCAAGGAGCAAAAGGAAGCTTCTCTGCTGATTATGAAACATCCATCCATCTGGTTGGTTTGGGTATGAATTATAACTTTTAATTAAGTTATGGTTTAAAAAAAGCCGTTCGAAAGAGCGGCTTTTTTCGGTAGTCGGTAGTCGGTAGTCAGTAGTCGGTAGTCAGTGAAGAGCGAATGGTGAAAAGTGAAAAGTGGTTGAAGACTTAATTACGCACTATCGATAGTGCGTAAATTTTTTATGTTCAAATAATTGTATTTGCAATTTTATGTTTTTGGGTTAGTATTTGCTTGTCGGCGGGTGTTCTGCCGATGGAGTGTCGTGGCTCCTTCAAACAAACAACTCTCCTATCGGGGAGCTGGGGAAATAAGTCTATGACAAATACCCCGGACTGTGTTTGAACAGTTACGAACTCCCCACCTTTGATTTTTTCAAAGGTGGTTTTGTTTTAACTAAAGATAATTCCATGTCGTCATTCTGAGTGCAACGAAGAATCCATGGATCCTTCCCCTTCGCTACGCTCTAGGGTCAGGATGACGAGGATGGAAGATTTACAAAACTTGGGAGTTTGAATAATGTTAAATGCTAAAGAAATTAGGATAAATTTGGAGGCTTTTCGCCATTCTTTTGCCAAAGATTTGCGGGCGTTTAGAGTTAACGCTAACTTGAGCGTTAAGGAAGTGGCGGAGCATACGAGGCTCGATGAATTGACCATATATCGTTTGGAAATGGGATATGACCGCGATGTCAGTTTGATTAATAAGCTGGCAGCGCTTTATAATAAGAAGATGAGGATTGAGTTTTATTGATTCGGCTGAGATTGCCACGCCCTGAAGGGCTCGCAATGACGTTTTTTAAAAAAAGGCCGCTCGGGAGAGCGGCTTTTTTGTTAAACATATATCCTTGTCATTCCAGACTTGATCTGGAATCCAGGTTAAGAAAATTGGCTATTTTATTGACCTGGATACTCGGGTCGAGCCCGAGTATGACAATGATGAGGGCTTTGGGTTATTTATTCTGGTTCAAATAATCAGTTATCATTTGGTAATAGTCTTTGTCTTCTTGGTGGCGGGCTTCTTCTTTTTTTGCTTTAGCTTTTTCCAGGTCAATCTCGTCAAATTCGGTTACTTTTTCAGCAGAAACCGCGCAGCGGTCGCGGGCGATGTCGGCAACGCCGCCTTTGATGAAATAGCGCTCTAAGACCTTGTTATTAAAATCCAAAAGCTGCACCACGCCGTTTGTCAGCAAAAGAAGCGTCGGGGCGCGGCCGGGAATAACGGTGAAATTGCCGCCGACAGCCGGAACCACAACCTTGGCAACCGTTGTGGTTCGCGTGATTTTATAAGGACGAGATATTCTGAATATAATCTCTTTTACCATTTATTTTTTCTCTTCTTTGCGGTTTTCTTCAGGGGCCAGAGTTTTGGCTTTGGCCAACACTTCTTCTATTGTTCCCACCATGTAAAAAGCCTGCTCGGGAATGTGGTCATATTTGCCCTCAACAATGCCCTTGAAACCCTTAATGGTGTCTTCAAGCTTCACATATACGCCCGGAGTTCCGGTGAACACTTCAGCCGCGTGGAAAGGCTGAGACAGGAACTTTTGAATTTTGCGGGCGCGATAAACGGTTTGCTTATCTTCCTCACTCAATTCATCCATGCCCAAAATGGCGATGATGTCTTGCAGAGATTTATATTTTTGCAAAACTTCCTGCACCTGACGAGCCACGGTGTAATGCTCTTCACCAACAATTATCGGGTCCAAAATTCGGCTGGTGGAATCGAGCGGGTCAACGGCCGGATAAATGCCAAGCTCTGAAATGGCACGAGACAACACGGTGGTGGCGTCCAAGTGTGAAAAGGTGGTGGCCGGAGCCGGGTCGGTTAAGTCGTCGGCCGGAACATAAATGGCCTGCACAGAGGTAATGGAACCGTCTTTGGTGGAGGTAATGCGCTCCTGCATGGCGCCCATGTCGGTGCCTAAAGTCGGCTGGTATCCCACGGCAGAAGGAATGCGGCCAAGCAGCGCCGAAACCTCTGAACCGGCCTGAGTAAAGCGGAAGATATTGTCAACAAAGAACATTACGTCTTGGTGTTCAACGTCGCGGAAATATTCAGCCTGAGTCAAGCCCGATAGAGCCACACGGGCGCGTGCACCGGGAGGTTCGTTCATCTGGCCGTATACCAGCACGGTTTTGGAGTTTTTGCCTTTGAGGTCGATTACTCCGGATTCAATCATTTCATGATAAAGGTCATTGCCTTCACGGGTTCTTTCACCCACGCCGGCAAACACAGAATAGCCGCCGTGGCCTTTTACCACGTTGTTAATCAGCTCCATAATCAAAACAGTTTTGCCTACGCCGGCGCCGCCGAACAGGCCGATTTTGCCGCCCTTGGCGTATGGTTCCAAAAGGTCAATTACCTTGATGCCGGTGGTGAAAATTTCGGTGCTGGTGGATTGGTCTACGAAGCTTGGCGCCGGACGGTGAATCGGGAAATAGGTTTTGGCATCTACCGCGCCTCTTTCATCAACCGGTTCTCCAATTACGTTAACAATGCGCCCCAATAAACCCTTGCCTACCGGAACTTTGATCGGCTGGCCGGTGTTGACCACTGGCAGACCTCTGACCAAACCGTCGGTAGTGTCCATGGCAATGGTTCTGACCATGTTCTCGCCAAGATGCTGCGCAACTTCCAAAACCAGCTTGTGGCCGTGATTATTGCACTCCAGAGCGGTTAAAATTTCCGGAAGGTCTTTGATATTTTCAAACCTGACGTCAACCACTGCGCCCATTACCTGGCTTACAAAGCCAATTGATTTTTGATTTTGGTTCCCGGGTTTAGCAGTCGACTTCGCTCCCGCTAACTCCGAGAATGACGTTCCGTAGTCATCGGGCTTCGCCCGGCTGACCTGTTTTTTAGAAATTTTTGATTTTGGATTATTGCTGTTTTTTTTGACAACAACCTTCTTTATCTCTACTTTTTTCTTTACTGTTTTACTCATTTTTTTCTCCTAAAAATCTGACCCCTCCCGGCCTCCCCTTAAAAGGGGAGGAGAAGGGAGTGGTTACAGCGCTTCAGCGCCTGAGATAATTTCAATTAATTCGGTGGTGATGGCGGTTTGGCGGATGCCGTTATACTTTAATGTTAACTTGGACATGATGTCTTTGGCGTTTCTGGTGGCGCTGTCCATGGAGGTCATGCGCGCGCCGTGCTCGGAAGCCTGGGAATGAACAATCGCCTGAAAAATGCTTAAGCGGAAAATGAGCGGTGCCAGTCCTTCCAACATTTTAAGCTTGTCTCCGGGCTCATAGTCATAAAACGCGCCTTCAACCACGTTGGTCGGCTCATGCAGGCGGTTATAAGGATACATCTCAATCTGCAGCGGCAAAACGCGCTCATTAATAATCTCACGATTCATCGCCGAGCGGAAGAAAGTGAAGAGCAATTTACAGACATCAAACTCTTTTTTCTCATACATGTCCAAAATCTTAATGGCAATATCGGTCGCTTCATAATATTTGGCGCCCTTTTTGGCAATGCCTTCATAAGTATCAAGAATTAAATCGGCATATTTTCTTTTTAAAACATCGCGGGCTTTTTTGCCAATGCAGATTATCTTAACATTTTTTCCTTGGGCATGCAGATTTTCAACCTCAGCAACTGCGGTTTTGGCAATGCTTGAGTTAAAGCCGCCGCACAGGCCGCGGTCTGAAGAAAAGACAATGAGCAAATATGTGTCATCTTTACCGGTGCCGGCAACCAGTTTGGGATATTCAACAACCTGGCCGCTTGCTTTTTCATATTCCTTAAGCTCAAACAAAACACGGTTGGCACTGTATAATATGTTATGATTGTAAAAAGAAGATTTGCCGATTAAGGCTTGGGCTTTTCTAAGCCGCGCCGCCGCAACCATTTTCATCGCAGAGGTAATCTTCTGCGTGGATTTAACGGAGTTGATGCGGCCCCGAAGTTCTTTAAGCCCTGCCATGTTTAAGCCGCCTCTTCTTTACCTAAAAACTCTTTGATGAAATCGTCAAAAAACTTGATAAGGCTTTTTTCCAGTTCAGGAGAGATGGTTTTTTCTTTTCTGATTTCCTCCAAGATGGTTTTATTATTAGCCTTAATGGTTTTTAAAGCTCTGGTTTCAAAATCCTTAACCTGCTTAACAGCGATTTTATCCAGATATCCTCTGACACCGGAAAAGATTGAAACCACTTGCTCTTCAACCGGCATGGGGTGATAAACCGGCTGTTTTAGAAGCTCGGTTAAGCGCTCGCCGCGGGCTAAAAGGTTTTTGGTGGCAACGTCCAAGTCTGAGGAGAACTGAGCAAAAGCCGCCATCTCACGATATTGGGCAAGTTCGAGTTTGATTTTGCCGGCAACCTGCTTCATGGCTTTGATTTGGGCTGAAGAGCCCACGCGGGAAACCGAAATGCCCACATTCACCGCCGGACGAACGCCGGAGAAGAACAAAGAGTTTTCCAAGAATATCTGGCCGTCGGTAATGGAAATTACGTTGGTCGGAATATAGGCGGAAACGTCGCCGGCCTGGGTTTCAATTACCGGAAGAGCGGTTAAGGAACCGGAGCCGTATTTTTCATTCATCTTGGCGGCGCGCTCAAGCAAGCGGGAGTGCAGATAAAAAACGTCTCCCGGATATGCTTCACGGCCGGGCGGGCGGCGGAGCAGCAAAGACATTTGGCGATACGCGGTGGCTTGTTTGGACAAGTCGTCATAAAAAATGACCGCGTGCATGCCGTTGTCGCGGAAATATTCGCCCATGGCGCAGCCGGAATATGGCGCAATGAACTGCATTGGCGCAGGGTCTGAGGCCGTGGCGGCAACAATGATGGTATATTCAAGCGCGCCGGCGTCTTTTAAGGTTTTCATTACCTGGGCAACGGTTGAACGTTTTTGACCCACCGCAACATAAATGCAATATAGCTTGTCTTTTTCAGACTTGGCTTTGTCGTTGATGCGTTTTTGGTTGATGATGGTGTCTAAGATAATGGCGGTTTTGCCGGTTTGGCGGTCGCCGATGATGAGCTCGCGCTGGCCGCGGCCGATGGGAATTAAGCTATCAACAATTTTGAGGCCGGTTTGAACAGGCTCGTGCACGCTGCGGCGGGGAATGATGCCGGGAGCCTTAACTTCTGAAAAACTGGAGGCTTTGGCTTTTAATGCCGGGCCGCCGTCTATGGGTTGACCCAGGGCGTCGACCACGCGTCCCAAAAGCTCTTTGCCGACCGGAACGCTCACAATTTTATCGGTGCGTTTAACAATGTCGCCTTCCTTAATGTCTTGGTCGGAGCCGAAGATAACCACGCCGACGTTGTCTTCCTCAAGGTTTAAGGCCATGCCTTTAATGCCGTTGGAAAACTCCACCATCTCGTTGGCCTGAACCTTTTCCAGACCGTAGATGCGGGCGATGCCGTCACCAACCGATAAAACGCGGCCGACCTCAGACATGTTTATATCTGCGTCGGTCTTGGCAATTTTATCTTTGATAATGGAAGATATTTCGCTTGCGTGTATAGACATTATTGTCCGCCTTTCATAATGAATTGAATTTTATTCAGCTTACCTTCGATAGAATCATCTATCATGGTGGAGCCATATTTAATGACCAAGCCGCCCAAAATTTCAGGGTTAACGCGGCTGTTTAAAATTATTTTGGATTTGAGCATTTTCTCCAAACTTGCCTTAAGAGATTTTTCCTGTGCGGGAGAAAGTTTGACAGCGCTTATTGCATCAACGCTGATAAAACCGTTTTTCTGGTTATAAATTTCAACATAGCGTTCCAAAATTAAATCAAGCTCTTTGAAACGGTTGTTGGCGACTATGATATCTAAGCAGTTTAGGGTTTCTTTGGAAATTTTGATTTTTTTGGCAACGGCGTTCAGCGCTTCTTTTTTTGACGCCTCATCCCAGAGAGGATTGGAAAAGTTTTTGATGAAACCAGGCGTTGCGAAGATGAGTTCAGAGAGCTTGCTGCAGTCTTCTTTGACTTTTAAAGTGGCTTTAAGCTTCTCTGCAGCTTCATAAAGGGCATGAGCATATTTGCCTGCAATTTTGGTTTTAGAATCTTTTTTCATGCGGAATACTCTGGCATCCTTTTATTGAAAATTGGTTAATGTGGATCCTTCGCTACGCTCAGGATGACGCGTTAGTTAAAACTATATGGGTCGATATCAACTTCTATTCTTATATTAGAAGGGGTTTTTATTTTTGCAAGCCACGTTTTAATGATATGCTGAATTTTTATGTTTTTGGCAGTTTTTATTAACAGGCGGAATCGATATTTGCCCCTTAGCATGAAAATTGGAGCGGGAGCAGGCCCCAAAGTTATGACAGAATCCGTGTTGGGAGCTAACGATGCCAGATGGCGGGCGAATCTGTCGACGGTTTCCAGGTTGGAGCCGCTGATGATTATGGAGGCCAGTTTGCCCATCGGCGGCATTTTTAAGAGCCGGCGGGAATGTTTTTCCAGGCTTAAAAACTTTTCACGGTCGTTACTCACAAGGGCTGAGAGCACGGCGTTTTCAGGATACAAAGTTTGCACGTATACCGTGCCTTTTTTGGCGCCTCGGCCGGCGCGGCCGGAAACCTGAGAAAGAAGCTGGAAAGTTTTTTCAGCCGCACGCAAATCGCTGCCGATTAAGCCTAAATCTGCGTCGACAATGCCAACCAGCGTTAGGCTTGGAAAGTGGTGGCCCTTGGCGAGAATCTGCGTGCCGATTAAGATGTCGACCTCGCCTTTTTCCATTTTGGCAATTACTTCAGAAACTTCTTTAACTCCGGAGGTGATGTCGCTTGAAAGAATAGCAATTTTGGCGCCGGGGAAACGTTTGGCAACTTCTTCAGCAATGCGTTCTACGCCGGGGCCGCAGGCGGTTAAGCCGGTTTCAGATTTGCAGTCGGGGCAGACTTTGGGGAAAGATATTGAGTGTCCGCATTGGTGGCAGATGAGGCTTTTGTGTTTTTTATGCTCAGTCATCCAGGCAGTGCAGTTGGGGCACTGGATGCGGTGGCCGCAATCGCGGCAGATGGTGAGCGGAGCGTAGCCGCGGCGGTTTAAGAAAAGCGCCGTTTGCTCATTTTTGCCGAGGGTTTCTTCAATGGCTTGAACCAGGGTTGGAGAGAGCCAGGAAGGTTCACCCCCACCCCGCCCCTCCCCCGTCGAGGGGGAGGGAGTTTTTACGGGCTTGTCTTTTTTCAAGTCAACAATCTTAATCTCGGGCATGAGGGCGTCGGCGAAGCGGTTTTTTAACTCAACGCAGGCATATTTGCCTTCTTCAACGTTGCAGATTGTTTCCAAGTCCGGAGTGGCGGTTGAAAGGATAATCGGGAAATTTTCAAGTTTGGCTCTAACCACCGCCATGTCGCGGCCTTGGTAGTTTACGGAATCTTCTTGTTTGAAAGAGTGGTCGTGGCTTTCATCTACCACAATCAGCCCCAAGTTTTGATAGGGCAAAAACAGTGCGGAGCGCGCGCCGACAATGACCTGCACACGGCCTTCAATCACGGCTTTGTAGGTGTCTATGCGTTGGCGTTTGGTGAGGTTGGAGTGCCAGACGGCGGGCTTGACGCCGAAGCGTTTTTCAAAGCGGATCAGCCATTGGGAGGTGAGCGAGATTTCCGGCACCAGAACCAGCGATTGTTGGCAGCGGTTTAGGTTTTTTGCAATCGCCTCAAAATAAACCTCGGTTTTGCCGGAGCCGGTGACGCCGTCTAAAAGAGTGACCGAGAAGCCCTGCCCTACTTTGCTGACCAGCTCTGCGGCGGCGGCGTTTTGTTCATCTGTCAGTTTAACTTGACGATGCGCGGGGTTGGGTTTGCAGAATTCGGGCTTTTTTTCAACAACAATTGGTTTGAGGATGCCGGCGGCGACAAGAGATTTTGGATTTTTGATTTTTGATTTTGGATTATAGATGATTTGTTCAATTATTTCCAGGCGTTGTTTGGTGGCTTTTAGGCCGGCTTGTTTTAGGGTTTTGCCGGTGTATTCATAAAAAGTTTCGGTTTTGAGGTCGCCTAAGGCTTCGCGCACGCTTAAGGCCATTTTTAAGACCAGACCTAAAAAGGCCATGTTATATTCGGCGGTGAAGTTGATGAATTTGATGAAGCTGCTTGAGAATGGCGCTAAGGGCAGTTTTTCGATGATTGGTTTGATTTTGTTTGCAGGCAGGTTTGAGGTTTTGCCCGCTTCCCAAACCACGCCGATGTGTTTTTCACGGCCGAACGGCACGCGGACAATATCGCCAACGGCAACGCTGCCCTCGGCCTGATAGTCGAAGGGTTCATTAAAAGGAAGAGGAAGTAAGACGCCTATGGTTTGCATGAGGAGCATTATAAGAGTGAAAGGTGAAAAGTGAAAGGTGAAAAGTGAAAGGTGGTGGATGAATTTAAAAGGGCTGTCATCGTGAGGCCTTTAGGCCGTGACGATCTCGGCTCATCATTTTGTCAATAAATAAAAAATTAAGGGTTTTGGGGTATGGTGGTAAGGATGATTTATTGGGCTGGATTGCTTCGGTCGCAAGCGACACTCGCAATGACGAAGAAAAAAGAGGCTCGAAATGACGTAGGCTTTTTTTATTCGTCATTGCGAGGCAAGGCCGAAGCAATCCAGCCAAAACACAAGGCAAAATATATGGCTGGATATTTTTACATAATGTTTAGTGAAAGAAATGGCACTTTATATGTTGGTGTTACTTCTGATTTGGTTAAAAGGGTTTATGAGCATAAGGATAAAACATTTGGCGGGTTCAGTGCTAAATATGGAACTGATAAGCTTGGATATTATGAGATTTATGATAGTATTGAAGAGGCAATAAAAAGGGAAAAGGCTATTAAAGGCAGCTCTAGGGCAAGGAAGATGAAACTTATTGAGAGTGTTAATGAAAACTGGGATGACTTGTATGAAACGCTTTTGAGGTAAGGATGATTGGTGCGGCTGGATTGCTTCGGCTGTGCCTCGCAATGACGAATAGGAATTGTATATGAAGCAGGAGATTGTTTATAGGGCGCAGGCGGATTTGCTGGGGGTTATTAAGGACTGGCAGAGCTGGCTTAGGGATGAGCGGAAATACTCAGAGCATACTTTGGATGCTTATTTTCGGGATTTGGCTTGTTTTATTGACTTTTTGCATAATCCTTCTTTAAGCGATTTGGAAAAAACCGAGGTGCGCGATTTCAGGGCTTTTTTGAACGAACGTTCCATTGCCAATTTGGAAAAATCTTCCATTGCGCGGGAGCTATCAGTGGTTAAAAACTTTTTTAAGTGGCTGGATGAAAACGATATTGTTAAAAACTCAGCCATCAGCGTTATCGGTTCGCCGCGAAAAGCCAAAACTCTGCCCAAGGCCATGGATGTTGAGGATGCGTTCGGGATTATTGAAACGGCTGAAAAAACGGCTGTTGAGCCGTGGCAGGGCAAGCGCGATGCGGCGATTTTCACCCTGCTCTATGGCTGCGGTCTGCGCATTTCAGAGGCTTTGTCTTTGAACATGGGCGATTTGGACAACAAACAGTTTGTGAGAATTAAAGGTAAGGGCAACAAAGAAAGAATTGTGCCGATTTTGCCGATTGTGAGCAAAACCATTGATAAATATGTTAAACTCTGCCCGTTTAATATTAAAGCCGGAGAAGCTCTGTTTCTGGGTGCGCGAGGAGAGCGAATGGTGGCGCGCGTGGTGCAGAGGAATATGGAAAAAATCCGCCACCGCCTTGGCTTGCCGGATAATTTGACGCCGCACGCTTTGCGGCACTCTTTTGCCACGCATCTTTTGGCCGAGGGAACGGATTTGCGCTCTATTCAGGAGCTTTTGGGGCACTCCTCTCTTTCCACCACGCAGCGTTATACCGAGGTGGAAATTGAGCATTTGAAAAAAGAATATCAAAAGTTATTTTAGATTTTGGATTGTTTAAAGCATGTTTTTTAGATTCTTATTGACTTTTGTCAAAAATTTGGCTATGTTATAGACAAATTCAATAAGGAGTCGCTTAAATGTATAATGTATTTGAACAAAGGCAATTGCATACGCTAAATAAAAATTTTAAAGAAATTTGGCAATTGCGTGAAACAATAAGCAAATCGAATCTGGAAACCAAGTTTGCGCTGTCTTTAATTTCCATTGAAGATATTGATAACAACTTTTCCGACGTTTTTCGTTTAACCAAAAATAAGTGCTCTACAAAGCTTATGAACAAATATGTCAAATTTCCTTTAAATGAAGACCAGTCGGCAACTGTTGTAGATTTTATGACCGATTATCTCGGCCCAAAAAAGTCTTATGGACTTCTGGCAACAAAGTTTTTTGACAATGAAGCGTTGATGCACCAGATAAAACCGGAAGATTTTGTAAGGCTGGCAACATATTTCGGCGGGCAATATAAACACATGATGCTCGTTCATAAAGATAAGCAAGGCAAAACAATGCTGCATAAGCTTAAACAGCCGCTTTTAGACACCGCAACTCAGATTTCCACCCGCAAAGGACGATTCAATTTATTTTTAAGTCAAGATAACGAGGGAAATACCCCTTTCTTTTATATGAAGGAAGAAAATGTTGTTAAAGACCTTAATGAATATACCTCTTTGGAAGCTTACGCAATTTGTTCAAAAAGAAACAATAAAGGACAAAGTCTGCTGCATACGTTCAGCGATAAATTTTTAAGATATAAGTTTTTAAACAACATGCATACCGAGCAAAAAGTCAGACTGCTTTCCGCACAAGATGAGGCAGGAAACACTCCGGTGGCTATGATTGCAGATGACGAGAGGCACACATTGGTTTGTTTGAAACAATTTGACCCTGATGACAGATTTACAATTGCTTCTCCAAAAAATGTTGATAATGAGAACCTATTGTACAGCCTGACCGGGTATGGCGCCGCAGTGCTGATGGAAGACATGAACATGAGGCAGATGCACTCTCTTCTCACGCCTAAGGGAGCAGATAACGTGGATATATTTGACCGCTGGGCAGAAAAAGGCTCTTTGGCTGTGGCTTATATGGTGTGCAGAAGCGAACCTTGCAAAGAGAGAGAAGAGATTATTGAGGTAATTGAAGAGAGAATTGGTAAAAAAATTGAAAGGGCTAACATTAAAAATGTTGATGCCAAGACTTTTATAAGATCTCATCAATCTCAGTTTTGGGAAACAGCCGGAAGCAGCAATATAATCAGAGGACGTGTTGTGGAAAGAGAAAAAGTTTCCGCCGCAAAAATGAATCATTTAAGAAAAATCAGCAAATTTCAGGACTTAAACCCGGCGTTTAGCGCAACATATCGAAAAAAGCTTAACGGCGGCAAGCAATAGTAATAAAAAAATCCTCTCAAGAGAGAGGATTTTTTATTATTTTAATTTCTTTTCAACGAATTCTTCGTGTTTCTTGGACTTTTTGTCATATTTTTTCAGAGACAATTTTTCCGGGTGGGTACGCGGATTTTTTTCTGCCATATAAAATGTTCCGGTGCCGGCGGTTGACTCCATTTTAATCTTTACTTTTACTGATTTTGCCATGTTTTTTACTCTCTAAAGTGTTCTAAGTTGGTTGCAATATACAGATTTTTTGGTTGTTGTCAATAGGTAAATCATCACCATGTCATACAGAAGAGGAGATCCTGAAACAAGTTCAGGATGACGTGGATGGGGCGATGGGGGGGAGAGGAATAAGTCAATAAATTTTATGCCAATCGGTATTGATAATTTCCGAGGCAACCTTAATGTCAAAATCTTTGATGCTGCGGGTTTCTCTCTGGCAGTCGTTGACCTTGGGGTCTTGGGAGCGCTCCAAAAGGTTGGCAATGTCTTTATAACTCGGCAAATCAACCGTGCAGACATCGGGCAGAATGCCTTCCTTATCAATTGCCTTGCCTCCGGGAGTATAAAAATAGCCGGAGGTAATGGCCACTAAGCTGTCGTTGGGGAGTCTGACTACACTCTGAATGCTGCCTTTGCCGAAAGTTCTGGAGCCGACCAGCTTGGCTCTGCCCTGTTCCGAAAGGCTTGAGGCTATGACCTCGGAGGCTGATGCGGTGTTGCCGTTCATTAAAATTACCAGAGGCTTGCCTTCAAGCTTATCGCCCTTCTTAGCCATGAAAAAATCGGCCGCAGATTTCTTTTTGCCTTTAATCGAAACCAAAATGCCTTCGTCCAAAAAGATGTTGCCGATGGCAACGGCTTCCTTCAAACTGCCGCCGGTATTGCCGCGCAAGTCAAGAATAAGACCTTTGGCTCTTTCCTGCCTTTGTTCCAAGACGGAAGCAAGTTCGGAAGCGCTTTGCTCGTTAATCTCAGGAAGTCTGATATAGAGAATGCCGTTAATATAAGTGTTCTTGATATAATTATTGGGAGTCTTTTTACTTAAATCATCAGGGTGGGTATAATATTTGGAGCCGTCTTTAAATTCTTTAAAAACCTCAAGCATAAGCGTGTCTACCAAATTTGAGCTTTGTTCGGCAATCTTGGGAGAAAGTTTGGCGGCATCGGTTAAAACACCGTCTGAAACGGCAGCCCAGGGGCTGATGGAGTTTTTGCCGGGTTTTGCATAGTTTTTGACCACTCTGCCATTATAATACAAAGACAAGCGATCGGTTTCATTGGCAATGTTCAAGCTGCGGTCAATCATGCTGAGTTTTTTTAAGCCGAATACGGCAAAACTTTCAGCGGTAATGTTTTCAGCGTAGTTATCAACCACAACCTCATATATGGCGCGCAGGGTTTGTTCCTGATTAGCGTTAGCGGAAGCAGTGAATAGTGAAAAGTGAAGGGTGAAGAGTGTCAGAAGTAAGTTTTTTTTCATATAAACTCCGCAATTAAGGGGGTGTGGTCCGAGGGTTTTTCCGCTTTGCGGGCAGATTTATCAACATCGCAAGATTTGAGAGAATCGGCCAAAAGCGGAGATAAGAACAGATAATCTATTCTCATGCCTAAATCAAGGTTAAAAGCGTTGCCGGAATAATCCCAGTAGGTGTAGCCGTTTTGCTCAGGATGGAGGTCGCGGAACGAATCGCAAAAACCAAGATATTTTATGGCCATGAGGCGCTCTTTTACCTCTTTTCTGAACAATGCATTGTTAACAAAAAGCGAGGGATTATAGACATCATTATCGGTTAAAATGACATTAAAATCTCCGCCTAAGACCACTTTTTCACGGTAGTCCAGAAGTTTTTGGGCGTGTTTATAAAGAGCCTCCATAAATTTGAGTTTATATTGAAATTTGGAATCATCATCAGGGTCGTTGTACGGAGGGTTACCGTTGGGCAGATAAACGCAGGCAGCGCGGATGCCTTGGGTGGTGACCTCAAGATAGCGGGCGTTTTCATCTTCAAAACCGGGAAGACCTTCGTGCACAACTTCAATTTTTTTGCGGCTTAAGACCGCAACACCGTTATAACTTTTTTGGCCGATGATTTTGGCTTCATAACCCAGCGCTTGCAGCTCAAAAAAAGGAAAGCCGGCAAACTCGGTTTTAATTTCCTGCAAAAGCACAATGTCAGGTTCGGCCTTTTTTAACCAATCGGTTAAACTTGGCAGTCTGGCGTTAACGGAATTTACGTTATAAGTTGCGATTTTCATGAAAAATTTGCTCCGCAAATTTTAGTGGTCAGGGGCGGTGGTCGGTGGTCAGAGACATGTATATTTTTTATACTTGAAATTATGCCTCTTTTCAATGATAATTAAGCAATTATAAAGCTTTTATTTTTATAATATCAGCAAATTATTTTTTAAAAGGGGCCGGAAACATGTTTTTAGAATTTGAAGAAGATAAAGGCGATGACTTCTTAAATGAATTTCGCCAGAAATTAGCCAACCAGCCGATTGATAATCTGGAAGAAAAAAGAAACGAATTGAAAAAATCCAAAAGCGTTTTTATTGGCGCGGTTTCAGGCATGGCTTTGGCTCTGGTTGTGGGATGGTTTGTTTTGGCTCCAACTTATCAGGCCAATGAAAACGGCGAGATACCCACAATCAGGCGTCCGCAGCAGCCGGTTAAGGCGCAGCCCTCAGAGCCGGGCGGAATGGAAATTTCTAACCGCGACAAGAGCGTATATGACATTTTGGAGAAAAAAGAAACAACCACCAGTGTTGAGACCGTTTTGCCGCCGACCGAAGAGCTGCAGGCTCCGGTTGTGGAAAGCGTGACCGAAACAGTGGTTGAAACGGTTAAGGTTGTTCCGGTTAAGCCGGAGCCTGAGATAATTAAACCGACGGCAGCACCGGCACCGATTGAGCAGCCGAAACAGATTGTGGATATTAAGACCGAGTCTCAGAAACCGGCGTCTATTTCCGAGGCCGTGGTGCAGGAAGTTAAAGCCAAAGAAGAGCCCAAGGTTCAGGCAAAAGCCATTGAAAAAGTTGATTTGGGCACAGTGCCGGCCGGCCGCTGGCAAGTTCAGCTGATGGCATCAAACAACAAAAAAGCGGTTGAAGCTTCGTGGAAAGAGCTGAGCGCAAAATATGCGCCGCTTAAGGGGCAGGAATATGAAATTGAAATGGCCGACTTGGGTGCTAAGGGCAGGTTTTATCGCCTTAAGGCCGGAAATTTTAAAGACCGCGCCGGCGCGGACAAGCTTTGCAACGATTTGAAAGCTTTGGGTTTAAGCTGCATTGTAAAGAAGAAGTAGATGATTAAGTCCTTATTTTTTGCAGTTGAAGGACTAAGGCTTAATGATTTTGAGAAAAGGCTTTTGGAAAAACACAGCCCGATGGGAGTTACGCTTTTCGGGCGAAACGTTAAAGACAAAACGCAGATAAAAGCCCTGGTCAAAAGCATTAAGGAAACGCTGCAAAGAGATGACGTTTTAATTGCAATTGACCAGGAAGGCGGCAGAGTGCGGCGTCTGGCCGAGCCTTTGTGGCGGACATATGCGCCGCAGTCTGTTTTGGGACAGGTTGATGAGACTGCAACGGTTTATCACGCCAGGTTGATTGCCGATGATTTAAAAGAACTGGGCATTAATGTCAATTTTGCACCGGTTTTGGACATGGCATTTGGCGACACAACCCCGGCTCTTAAGAGCCGCTGTTTTTCCGATGATGAGAAAACTACCGCCAAGCTCGGCAAGCTGATGATTGACGAATATGTTAAGCAAGGCATTTGTCCGTGCATTAAGCATATGCCGGGGCACGGCCGCGCGGTTAATGACCCGCATTTGGCCTTGCCGCTTTTGGACTTCTCCTTAAAAGAACTGTCCAAAGATTTTTATCCGTTTAAGTTTAACCACAAAGCGCCGATGGGCATGACCGCGCATATGGTGGTTCCGGAAATTGATGAGCAAAACCCGATTACGCAGTCGAAAAAAGGAATCGAACGTTTAATTCGCGGAGAAATTGGTTTTGAAGGGCTTTTGGCGGCCGATGCGCTGGATATGAAAGCCTTGAAAGGCACATTCGGCCAGAAGGCAAAAAAGGCACTGGATGCCGGCTGCGACAGTGTTTGTTTTTATACGACCGTGCCTGCCGAGGTTGAAGACATTTGCGACAACTGCCGTCCATTGGAAGGAAAATCTTTGGAGCGTTTTGAACAAGCCGTAAAAGCAACCAAGAACAGCAGCAACTTTGATGTTAAGCAAACGGCCGCGAAATATGCCAAGCTGGTGGACAAAGGCTTGTCGGAGTATAAGGAAGAATATGATGCGACTATGGTTTTGGAACAGATGAAGAAAAAAGAGGTTAATGTAAAACGCTAGCGCATTTGTTATTATTATGGTATGATTAAAGATAGTATATTGGAGAAAAGCTATGAGTGTGTCAGCTACTAGAAAAGTATCGGACTCTCCCTCTTCTGCCGTTAACATTGTTAAAAAAGCCGCCAAGGCTGAAGGCAGAAGCGGTTCTTTTGTTGAGGCGATTGACGCTTCTAATAATATTTCTGTGCGGGAAAGAAACGCAGAAGATGCCGAGCGCAGAAAGCAAAATCTTGAGCAGCAAGCAGAAGAACAAGAGAGAAAAGAGATTGTTACCACTTCTTCCTATGTGAAAAGTGCCATTGAGGTTTTGGCCGCTTCCGGGATTTATGAAGAAACCACAACCGTGGTGACGGAAAAGCATAAGAGCATCGGCGTTTATAGCAACAATCAATCGATGGTGGCCGGAGAAGAAAAAAAGACCGAGCCGATAAAAGAAGAAGAAAAAACGCTGGCCGAATATTTGGATGAGATTTATAAGTCGTAAGAAAAAACTCCCGAAAGGGAGTTTTTTGTTTTATAAATCGCTGGGAAAGGTGATGTCGGTGATTTCTTTTTCATTTTTAACTTCAACCTCGGTGATATAATCATTATGTGCCATTAAGACCGGGCGGATGTCCGAGCCTTCCGGCACAAGTTCGGCAACTTCAAACAAATCTTTGCTCCAGAGGATTGGGTTGTGCTTTATGCCTTTGTGCGTTAGCAAAACAACCTGTTTGTTTTTTTCTTTTTGCAAAGCGGCGGACATTTTTTTTAAAAGCTGCGGAGTGATGTTGGGCATATCGGCCGGAAGCAGAATTGCACCTTCGCAAAAAGTCGGCA
The DNA here is from genome assembly GCA_031550205.1 of Alphaproteobacteria bacterium. Lineage (GTDB taxonomy): Bacteria > Pseudomonadota > Alphaproteobacteria > RF32 > CAG-239 > JAVBOV01. The sequence continues at coordinate 1,209 of JAVBOV010000069.1, read as the reverse complement.
CAGATTTCAGGCCTAAATCTATTGAGCCTTTAACACCGCTGTCATAATTTTGATTGCGGATGATGTTGATATCTAAATCACTTACATATTCTTCCATGATATCGGCCTGATAACCGGTGATTAAGAAAACCGGACCACAGGCAGACTTGATTGCGGCATTGACGGATTTTAAAAACAACGGATCTTTTTTGCCGCTCAAGAGTTTGTTGGTTTTGGCGCGGCGCCCTTCTCCGGCCGCCAAAATGATTATTGCAACATTGTTTTTTTGAGAGCCGGACTGAGAGACGATTAAGTTTGATAAAAATTTTTCTTCCAGAATTTGCGGGCTTTCTAAAAATGCGGTTTTATCTTTTTTGAAGTCAAAAGAAGAAAGTTTGCCTTTGGCAAGCGATTTTAAAATAAGCTCATCGGCAAAAGTAGATTCCGTTTGCGCATAATTGAACGGAAGAGAAATTATTTTATTTTTTTTCTTGGCGGCAATAATTACATCCGGCGCGTTAACATCGCTGCAGGAATAATTTACAATTTCATCTGCATAACTTTTTAAGGCAAGGGGGACGGTGTCTTCCGCCGAAGAGGTTTGGCGCGCGCTGATAACAAAGATTACGCCAAAGCCGTCTTTGCAGGCTTTTTCAACCATGTTGGAGATGTCTTCAACATTATGGTTGGTTTGATATTCTCTGCTCAGGTTTAAATGCGGAAATTTTTTTATAATTTTTTTGGTTGCGGCCACAAAATATTTTTTCTCATCCGCATTATTATAAAAATTGGTGTAGATAAGCGCCGTTTTAATCGGCTTTGCTTCAACAACATTTAAAAGGGCAATGTTGCCGGAGAGAAAAAGCAAAATGTCATTTAATATTTTTTCTTCCGCATATGGAGCGCGCATAATTATTTTTGCAATGACCTGATTCTTTTTTACATATGAATATGTCGGCACGGAATTTAAAATAAATTCAGGCGAGTGAGAGTTAAATTTTATAATGCGCGAAACATCTGCCGCAAAGATGCCGTCGCGGCTTGCCGCAATTTTGCATTCGCCGCCGGAAACCGAATATGCAGTGTTGTCTCCGCAAAGCTTGGCTGCAAGCTGTTTTAAGGCAATGTCTGCAGCCAAATGAGCGTCGGTGATTTTAACGCCGCTGATGAAATATATGCCGGCGGATTTTAACCCGGCAATGTCTTCAGCCGACAAGAGATGACCTTTTT
>JAVBOV010000040.1:0-62476 GCA_031550205.1 Alphaproteobacteria bacterium | reverse complement strand
AGACTCAAAATCAAAAATCATTGCCAAAGTTGAAGACGGCGTGGTCGGAGAGATTAAGCGTTGTCCTGAAGAAAGCGCCTTTTGCCAAATCAGATTCGATGACATCACCGGCTGGCTCCCCCGCACCAGTCTATTCGGCCTATACAACAAAGAAGTCATAGAATAAATTTTCCATCACAGACCACCGGCCACTGCCCCTGACCACTAAAAAAAGGAGCCGTTTGGCTCCTTTTTTTTACTCTCCGCTCTTAATCTTCTCAATCAATTCCTTAACTGAAGGAATTCCGTTGCGGTATAGCGGGTCGGTAGCAAAGCGATAAACCTGATGTCCGGCAAACAAAAGATTGTCTTTAACGCTGCCTCCGTGGCTCACGTCATAAAGGGTCTTGTGAATGCAATAAGAACGCGGGTCGGGAAGTCTGCCGGTTGTGCCGTTGGCTTGCGCCCAGCTTGAAAACTGACACTGCGACAAACAGCCCACACATTCTTTGCGATCTTGCAGCATTTGCACCCATTCATCAGTGGTCATAAACACCACCGTGTTGTCTGGCGTTTCCTTAATCTCGGTATACCCGGCCGCAAGCTGCTTATCGGCTTTTTCCTTATCAGCCGATTTAATATAAATAGTTTTGGTGTCGCTAACCGCCAACGGATGAGAAAACTCTTCAGATTTCTCGGTGCTGAAAGCCACTTCGCCGTCTTTTCTGGCCATAAGCCTTTCTAAGAAAGTGTTTTTAATGGCTGAAGAAAAGAAACCGGTCGGGCTGAATTTTTGCAAAATTACATCGCCTTTTTTCAAATTAAGCATCAGCTTTTGCCAGGCTTCGGAAATAGGGCTTTCTTTGGTCACCATCGGACGGGTGCCGAACTGGAAGGCAATTTTGCCAATCTCCGGGTTATCAATATAATTTTCCCATTCGCTAAGATTCCAAATGCCGCCGGCCAAAATAATCGGGGTTTCTTTTAACCCCATTTCGTTTAGCGATGCGCGCAAGGCTGCCAAGCGCTGATAAGGAGTTTCGGGCATTTCCGGGTTTTCGGCGTTAGACAATCCGTTGTGTCCGCCGGCCAGCCACGGGTCTTCATAAACCACGCCGCCTAAGAACTCTTTAAAATTGCTGAAAGCGCGCTTCCACAAAATCTGCCAGGCGCGGGCTGAAGATACAATAGGGTAATAATAGACGCCGAATTTAGAGGCCATTTCGCCAAGTTTAAAGGGCATGCCGGCACCGCAGGTAACGCCGTGCAAAATGCCTTTGGTTCTTTCAAAAACACCGTTTAAAATTGCCTCTGAGCCGCCCAGTTCCCAAAGCATGTTCATATGAATGCGGCCATTGCCGTTAGAAATCTCGTGAGCCACCTGGGCTTGAGCCACGCCGCCCTTAATTGATTGCTCAATCATCTCGGCCTGCCGGTCGCGTCGGGCTGCCTTATAAAACACTTCTTTAATGCGGTTGCCAAGGCTGTCATAATAGTCCGGAGCAACCCCTGAGAAAGTTCCCACACAGTTTTCGTGCGCCCAAGCGCCCGAGGAGCGGCCGTCAGAGGCATTAATGCCTTTTCCGCCCTCAATCAGCGGCAAAACTTCTTTGCCGGAAATCATAATCGGATTAAGTTTTTTCAAATATTTAGTCCTTAAAGTGAACACTCAACTCAATTCTATACCACAAAAAAATCAATTTGTGTAGAATTTTTTCTAATTTTACCTCCTCCCACCCACCCTTTATGTCATCCTCGTCTCCCTCTATGTCATCCTCGGGCTTGACCCGAGGATCCAGGTCAACCATATAGCCGATTTTTAAACTTGGATATTCGGGTCAAGCCCGAGGATGACAGAATCAAGGCAAAACCAAACCCCTCACCAGTCTCTAAACTGATAAGGGGTTTGTTTTTTGCTACTCAATCTTGTTCATTTGTCTGCCTTCGGCATCAAATAAGAAGGCTTTCTGCGTTCCGTCAACCAAGCATTCAACCTCAACATAAAAATCGCGAAACTTAATGCCGGTAGTTTTCATCGCAGACGAAGGCGAATGAACCGCCCAAGCATTGGTCAAATTGTTAAAAAGGAAATACTTTTTATCATTTTCAAAAACAATAAAATTCCCTTTAATCTTTTCCAATTTGCCGCATTCATCAGGAAACTTGACAACCTCTTTGCCTTCTTTGTCATACTTAATATACGCCGGCTTTCGTCCTTCACCATAAGTCAGAATGCCGTCTGCCAGTATGCTATAATCATCTGCTCTAGCTTCTGCGCCATTCTCAAACACAATCCTATAGGCATATCCGGGCATTGTACGGTGTTTGAAAGCTGCGCAAAAGTCCAAAAACTTATAACCAAGATAAGAAAAGTCGATGGAGAAATGCACATTGTCATCGCGTTTAAATCGCTCATCGTTTTTGCATATATAAGCAAATTTCATCTTCTTGGCCATTTCATCGTCTTCGTCCACAGTGTCTTGAACCAGTACAATCAGCCAGTCATGATAAATAATTTTTTCAAGGTTTGTCAGCCAAGTCTTTCCGTCTTGCAAACCTTCATACAATCCGAGTAATGTTTTACCTTTCATAATTATAATAATTTAAATTAATACTTATTTTAACTAAACCCCACGTTACCACAATTTTTGTCAAAATCAAGCCTTTTTTCCCCTCTCCCCCTGCGGGAGAGGGCTAGGGTGAGGGGTTCAACAAACCATCCGTGTCACTGCCTCTGACCGCTTCCCTAAAGCGCCAAAGCAAACATCCCCTTCGGCAGCTCATTAATCGACACCAGCGCAATAATCATGCAAATCAGTGCATATACCTGCACCGCCTGCATCAAAGCCTTGTTCTGCAAAATCGGCAGCTTTGTCGCAAATTTTTTAATCAGCAGGTTAATCCCCGCCATCAACAGCGTCACCCCAATCATCTGCAAACCAAAGCCCATCGAGGCAATGCTTTCCTTAAAAGGCTGAATCATCTTAAACAAAAACGTAAAAAACAGCATATAAACCGCCAAGCCGCTCAAAGATGCATTTCTGAGCCTAATATCTTTAAGCGTCTTTTCCTGCCGGTTCTGAATGTTTTTTTCAACCGAAATCTCTGAAAGCTCCATGCCGCGAACCGTCTGCGGCGTTTCTTTCTTAATCTTCACATTGCTAAGCCGCTCATCAAACTTCTGGTCGGCCACGCACAAACCGCAGCCCTTAGAGGTAAAATAAACATGATTCGAATTCTTTTTGCAAATCTTCAAATTCTGCAAAAGCTGCCACAAATGTTCTTTCCACTCATTAGCGCTCGGCCGAACCGCCCCCTTAACAAAAGCCCGCTCGAAAAGCTCCAAAGTTTTTTTATGAAAATATTCATGAATAGAATAGGGGTGCGGCGCCTGATAAGCGTCCGGCCATAAGCCGTATGCATAATGATATTTCTCGATTCGCTGCTGAATGGTCAGCATCTCCTCGCTTGGCTTTCTAGGCACGCCTGAAAACGGGTGAATGCCATTATTAAGCAATTTAAAAATCATCACCGCCAGAGCAAACTTATCCTGCTCCTCGCCCATTTCCTCACAAGATAAATCCATCCCCTCGGGGTAAATATATTCCTCGCTCACAAACTCCGCCGGGTAGCGATTCTTTTCGCCCTTAATTGAAAAGCCGTCGCAGTCCACCATTGCCACCATCATATTGGCCTTATAAACCGAAACGTTCGACGGCTTCAAATCCACCACATAATGCCCCTTGGAATGCAGCGCGCTCACCATTGAGGCGGTGTTATAAGCCGCAAAAACCCGGTACGCATACTTGTCCGGCAGTTCTAATTTTTTTCTGATTGCCTTTTGCATCAAATGGTCCAGCGAGACCGCCTGTTCCATATGTATCAGCGGCATCAAATAACCCACGCAAAACCCGTTTTCATCTTCCAAAAGCGCGTCCGGCCAGGCCAGCTGCACATATTCCACACCGTCTTGCACCGCCGGCGGAAACACCGGCCGGTTTAAAAGCATACTCTCTAGTTTTTGGCGGTTGGTAGCGCTTTTTTTTGTGTCATGAAAAATCTTGGCAACAGAGTTTTCTTTATTCTCAACCAAAAATATCTTGCCTGAAGCGCCTCCGCGGTGAATCATATCGCCCAATAAAATCTGCTCAAAATGACCGCTGGGGTATATTGCATTATAATAAATCATAGCTTGGCCCACACCAAAGTTTTATCATCAGAATTAAGCCGCTTGGCTTGGTCGGTGTTCAGCGTGTTGGCCAAAGCCCGCACCGCCTTTGTTTTATTTTTTTCTTTTGAAAGAAAATCATTAATCGGCAAAATAAAACCTTCTTCAATCTTGTTAAAATCTTGCGAGAAAGCAAAATTGGTTAAACCGTCACTCATTAAAAACAAAGAATTTATTTTACCCAAATGCGTAAAACGCAAGGAAGCTTTCCAATCATTCATCGTATAAAAAAATGTCTCGCAGGAAAAGCAGCCGTTCTCGGGGCGGGAAAGCACAAATCCTTCAACCGATTCGCTCCTCAAAGCCAGCGCCGCTCCGTCGCCGATATGAAAAAAATATCCCTTGTTGCTGTTATATACCACGCCCACCAAAGTAGCTGCAAAAAGGCTCAAGCCTTTTTCATCTTTTGTTTTGTTCAAACGATGACAAATAAGTTTTTCTCGGGAAGAATTAACCGCGTTTAGCACACATTGTTTAATCTGCTTAAAATCGGCATTGGAAAGCATGTCAACCATTGTCTCGCAGATTATCTTGGCGCCGATTTTGCCAAACTTGGCGCTGCCCGCACCGTCTGAAACCACTGCCACAAAATTTTTGCCGCGATTATTGTGTGAATGATAATCCTGACAAGGCACACCCTTGGCTGAGTGAACATGTCCCTGAATTCTAACCGAACGAACAATAATTTTTCTATTCTTCGTCATTCCAGTCGCCAATATCTTCTAACATGTCCGGAATATTCGGAGCAGCTTTGGAAATGCAGGAAACGCTTCGGGAAAGCCACAAAAAGAACTCGGTAAACCGGAGGCCTGTCAACCTTTTTGGCGACATCAAAGAAAACTTGGCCAGCTTTTCCAAATTTGCGCCCTGGGTTCCCACCGCGTGCACCACCACTTTTTTGTTGGTCTGCGCATAGCGGCATTTTTCGGCCACAATATCCCAGTCATAATCCGTCGGTTCGCCGTCGGAAATCAAAAAAATCCACGGACGCTTAGAAGTCACGCCGCAGGCATCATACAAACATTTTTGCTCTTCAATTTTTTGCAAAGCAAGCTCCATGGCTTTGCCCAAAGGGGTCAGTCCGCCGGCTTCCATGGTCGGCGCCTTAAAGTTCATCGCATCAACCCAGTCGGAAGAAACCTCTGCCTCATCTTTGCCGAACGCCTTAATAATTAAAAGCTGCACGCGCGAGCTGGCGTCAATATCTTCTTTCAGCTCTTTTTCCAAAGCTTTCAAACCGGCATTAAGCTGCTTAATCGGCTCGCCGCGCATAGAGCCGGAGCAGTCCAACACCAAAACGCAGGGAGTTCGCTCGTTGGCATTGTCGGCAAATTCCACATATGGAATCATATCATCAATAAAATCGTCTTGCGAAATCATCAAAAAGCTCCTTTATCTTTTGGGATACGTGTGCGGATATCCGCTGCCTTCCAGAGGTTCCGGCTTAGAAGTTCTGCCGCATGCGGAGAAAATGCAAATTAGAACCAGCACCAAAAGAATGTTCACAATGTTTTTCATTTTTTAACCCTTTTCAAATAGTATATAGCCTATTAAACGCCAATGGATATTAAAAACAAGTTATCAAGATGAAAAAAATTTTATTTATTTTTGCTTTTATCAAACAGACGTCATTGCGAGGCCTTCAGGCCGTGGCAGTCTCATCTTTTATTTTCGCAGCTTCCTCAGTTCTGGCTGAAGAAAAAAACGTCAACGTATACAGCATTCCGCGCGCCGTGCCTGAATCAGAAATTTATAACCGCGTCGGCAAACCGTATAAACTCAGCGGTTTCAAGGGCAAATTTGTGCTGGCGGTTTTTTGGTCGCGCACCTGCGGTCCGTGCATCAGAGAGCTTGACGACTTAAATGAGTTTCATAATAAAACCAAAGACAACGGCATTAAGTTGGTGCTCATTTCTCCTGCCGGAGAATGGGGTTCCAAAGATGAGGAAAAAGCCTTTTTAGAAAAGCGCGGTGCTCCGGACGTCGATTTTTATAATGACAAAAGGGGTGCCTTGGCCTCAGATTTGGGCATTTTCAGCTTCCCTCATACCGTAATGGTCAATAAACACGGCGAAGAAATCGGCCGCATCAAAGGCGCCGCCGAATGGGGAAACGATGAAATTGTTGAATATATTTACGGCATCAAAGCCAAAGCCGACAAATACAAACCCAAAAAAATCATGAATATAGATAAAATTAAGACAGGCGAACTGGAAGAGATTTAAAAGTGAAGAGTGAATAGCTTCGCTAGCTTAAATCCGGGAACATGCTCTTTCCAAGTGCCAAACGATTCGCTTGAGTTTCAATCGGGGTTGCCAGGTTGAGTTTTCCGGTTTTAATAATGCCGCGCACCTGGTCGCCTTTGGTCGTGTCCGGATTTGCAAACAGGAAGGAAATTGACGGCTTTTTGCTTTTGGTTCCGTTCAAGGTTTGGTGCAAAACGCCAAGCATTCCGCGAGAAAATAAATCATAAGCAAGCTCTTCGCTCATTGAGGTTGATGCGGCATATTTCACCACTGAGTTAATTGCGTCAGTCACATTGTTGGCGTGAATGGTTGAAAGTACCAAGTGGCCTGATGTTGCGGCTCTAAGCACTTCGCTGGCGGTGTCTGGCGTTCTAATCTCGCCCACCAGAATAAAGCGCGGTTTTGAGCGCAGGGCCGATTTCAAACCTTCTCCCCAGTTGCCTTTGGGCGGCAGGGTTTGCTTGCATAGCCCGATTCCGCCTGCAGCAGACTTATAAACGCCGTCTAAAGGCATTTCAGAGGGGTCTTCAATGGTGTAGGCAAATCCGCCTTCCATGGTCAAATATTCTTTCAAAAGCGAGGAAATAGAGGTTGTTTTACCGGCGCCGGTCGGGCCCGACCACAGAATAAGTCCGGAAGCATTGCTGAGCGTCATTAAATATCTTTGCAGTTCAAAGTCAAAACCAAGGGTGTTGAAAGAAGGAGTTTTTTGCGGCATTCTGCGGGCGCAATATTGTACGCCGTAAAGAGACATTGAACGTTCAACGCGGTAAAAATATTTTTCATATAACACGGAATAGCTGGGGTTTTTGCCGTCCCAGGTGCGCTCCAAGAGATTATAAAACTGCTCAAAATCGTCGGCTTTAAAAACCTCCAACCCGTTTTCGGTGCGTCCGTCAGGAATATAAGCCACCTTTTCCGGCGTAATATAAATATCTGAAAAACTAACTGCATTAAGCGTAACCATATCTTCTAGTCCTTTCTCTCTAAAACCGCCATTGCGCGATCCGCACGTCATCCTGAACTTGTTTCAGGATCTACTCTTTCCCCTCACCCTTGATGGGGGAGGATAGCCCCTTACTTTCCCCTCACCCTTGATGGGGGAGGGTTAGGGTGGGGGTGACAAAGCCACCCATCCACATTATCATTGCGAGCCCTTTTTTTCTTCGTCATTGCGAGGCTTGCCGAAGCAATCCAGCCAAAATAATTATCCTTATTTGTCATCCTCGGGCTTGACCCGAGGATCCAGGTCAAACAACAAATCCTTATCCCCCACCATACCACCCATCTCTTAACAGATTGCTAAAAAAACAAAAAAACTAATCCACATAACCTATCAATGTCATTGTGAGCGACCTGTCCGCCGTAGCTCTGTAAGAGCGAAGGAGGAAGCGCGGCAATCCAACCGGAATAATATTGCAAATTCATCTTGGATTATCACGGCACATTAGACCTGTCTCAAAATTAAGAACTGTTGTCATTTCGACGACGCGAACGTAGTAAGTGGAGGAGAAATCTACCTCGACGCATAAGATTTCTCCTTCATTCCCTTCGGTCAAGTCGTCGAAATGACATAAAAAAACAATTTCGAGTCAGGTCTAATGTTGATTTTTTTATCTCTGCTCACTTCGTTCAACAGAGAAAAATCAACAATATGCCTCATAATGACGCGGTGGGAATAAGCAAAAAAAAGAGCCTCCAAACAGAGGCTCAATTTTTTGCTTTTAACTGACAACTATATTAGTTGAAGTACCAAGTAATGTTATTAGTAGCATCACAAGCGGCTTCTGCTTCAATAGGTGTCAAAGGAAGATCATTAGCAGGAACAGGGCTTGATTTATCTGTTGACCAAGTAGGAAGTCCTGATCCATGTATACCACCGGAAGTAAGGTCAGCACTTGCTGCAATCTCTAATCCTAAGAAGCCTGCAGATGTATCACCGCCCCAATCAGAGCTGGCAATAGAAATGCAAGCGTCTTTAGGGATAGCATTCAATAAAACACCAAAAGCAGCGTCACCATCGACAGATTCAATCAGCATTTCTCCAGAGTAAGCATTTGTATCAATAGCAGAGGCAACACATGCCTTATCCTTTAACATTTCAGAAGGAATAATTCCTAATTTACATGCATTCTGATTATCTAAACCAGAAAAATTATTAGAATTGCCATAAGTGGTTCTGGCATTTGCCACCATCATAGACACTTGATCTGTTGTCTTAGACATTTTAAACTTAGCCATAGCTTTAGAATAACCGGCGATACCACCAACTGACAATACGCCAACGATGGCCAATACGCCAAGCATTTCAATCATCGAACGACCTGATTGATTATTAAAATTTTTCATATTAATTTTCTCCAAAAAAGTTAATCTCTAACGAAAACAAGAATAAGTATAAAGTGTTAAAAAATAATAAACAAGTGAAAAATGTTTTTTGTACTAAGGATTATTAATGTTTTGTTGAGGCATATTTTTCCCAAAACAAACACCATCATTACACCCCCAAGCCGCAATTTTCTCGCCCTCACTGTCATTGCGGCCTTGAGCCGCAATCCATCAAGCAAGGCAGATTATGTTTTTAGAGTATATCGGTTTTCCCATAGGCAACAAACATCCGGTTGGGCAAGCCTTTCTCAATAGATTGCGGGTCAAGACCGCAATGACTCGTGCAAGAACAGAAGCCACCGGCTTTAGCCAGTGGAGCTTCACGTCTGACTTCTTTCCAGTCTCTTACTTAATTATATCACTATACAAATCAACCCAATGCGGATTGTCTTTTTCTATCAAATCTATCTTCCACTGCCTCTTCCAATTTTTAATTTGCTTTTCTCTCAATATTGCAGATTCGATAGTTTCAAACCTCTCAAAATAAACCAGCCTCATAACATCATATTTCTTGGTAAAACCTTTTATCTCTTTGCTCTTGTGCTCATATGTTCTTCTAACCAAATCATTGGTAACCCCAAGATAAATAGTCCCATACTTTTTACTGCTCAAGAGATAAACATAATACATTAAACCATCTCCCATGCCTCAATATTGTCATTGCGGCCCCCGAGCCGCAATCCATCAAGCAAGGCGTGCCCAAATTGAAATTTCTATCCTCATTAAAAAAACGGCATAACATAAAAACATAATCGCAAGGGTAAAGCTTTATGTGGGAATTATTTATAAAACCAGGTAACCGTATTTTTCTCTCCGCAAAGTTCAAGCACGCTTGTCGGCGGCAGCGGAAAATATTTAGAGCCTATCTCACCATTGGTCAAAGTACCAGAAGCTATGGCCTCAGAGGGAATTGTCGCACCTGCATCTGTATCATCAATCAATATACCCACAAACTCCTCTAGGTCTCCCCAATTCGAAGATATAACTTCATTGCAATATTTCCTGCCGATTCCGTCAAAAGAAATTGCAAAAGCCCCTTTCTCTTTGCCACCATCTGCCGCGTTTAAATCAACTGCGCCAACCAACCCCAAGCCTTTAAAAGGGTTTACAATTTTTGTGTTATCGGAGTTCATCATGTCTTTTGAAATAATATTTAACTTTGCCGCCATTGTTGTATCCAGCCCGCTGAAATCATTCAGCTTGGAGTATGCCGTCCTCACATTAGCCATAATCATTGAAACTGTGGCGTTGGTTTTATACGCCTTAAACTTTTCCATTGCTTTGGAATAACCCACGATTCCCCCGGCCGAAAGCACACCGACAATTGCCAGCACTGCCAGCATCTCAATCATCGAACGCCCGCTCTCCATAAATTCGTCATTGCGAGCGCAGCGCGGCAATCTCATCATTCTTTTTTTCATCATTCAAATTTCCAAATAATATCACTGTTGTCATTGCAAAGTTTTTTGGCGTTGGAATAAGACACCGGCAGCGGATTCGTATCAATTCCCCATGCAAAAACCTTAGCTTCCAGTCCGTTATTAATCGTCACGCTCAAAAGCCCCAAAGCCTGCTTCTCGTCCATCTTCATTGCCGCCAAGGCTCTGCACTGCGTTTTGCTCAAGTTCTTGTAAACCACATCAAAGCTCTTAACTCTGGGCATTGTAACATTGCCTTCGATTCCTTGGCCGATAATAATCTCGTTTCCCAAAACGCCGATAATCTTAGCATCTTTCGCCAAACTATCATCAAGTATTTTGTCAGACAAAACCTTTTGTGTGTTTAATCCCCAATAATCGGGACGATTGCTGTAATATACTCTCACCTTATTGCTGAGAGCAAACAGTTCTTCTCCTGCTTGCACAAATTTTTTATCCGTTCCTGAAAACACCCAAGCCAAGACCAACATTATAGCAAACAATACTGCTGCAATCAAAAATCTAAAATCTAAAATCGAAAATTGCTTAGAATTTTTTTTAACTTTTTTCATGACCGTTTATCCGAACGTTGCCGTAATCTGGTCTTGCATGTCAAACACGCCCAAAACCGCCCAGGCAATCACGCCGCCCACCGACAAAATGGCCACCATGTTGAGCATTGATGCTCTCTGCTCAATCATATAAACCGATTCTTCAAGCCACTCGTTGGCCAGCTTATCCAAAGCCTCTTCAAAGTTATCCAACTCTGAATACACTTTCAAATCCTGAATAATCTCTCTGTCCGGAAAATCCAGTCCGGTTTTTAACAGCGCCAAACCCAAGTTATCGCCGTTATTAATGAACACCAAAGCTTTGTCGATTCTTTCCTTAAGATATTTTGTGGCGTCTCTGCGCAGTGCGCGCAAAGCGGTTGAAAGCGGCGTGCCGCCCTTAACCAAAGCAGAAAGCGCCAACAGCCAGCTGATTCCCACAAAGATTTTATACAAAGACCACGGCGGCAGTTTGTCAAAAAAAGCTCTGACCTTTCCGGTCCAAATGCCGAGCGTGCAATAAATCACCGTGCCAACCACCGGCAGCATGGCAAACGCCACCGCCCAGTTTTTAGAAATCCAGTTTGAAACGCCGACCAATGTTTCGGCCTGGCCTTTCCATTTAATGCCCGGCGCAGCCTCCACCATCGGCGGCACCATATAAACGCCGATGCCGTAAACAATCAAAACCGACATCATAAACAAAAACGAAGGATACGCGGTTGCCCCGATAATCGGCCTGGTCATTTTGGTTGAGCCTTCGGTCACCTTAATCAGGTTCATCAGCGCGCCCTCAAGGTCTGAAACGTCGCCCACCGAGAGCATCAGGCGTTCGCGGTCAGGTGCCCAGCCTTTTAGCGCGTCGGAAAAAGTCAAACCGTTTTGCAGAGCCTTGGCCCACGACGCAATGGCAATGGCAATCGGCTCGGAAGGATTTTTTCCGCCGTTGGTAACGCCGTCGTGCAGCATGTCTAAGGCATTCATCAAAGAAAAGCGGTTGCGCATTAAAGACGCAATTTTGCGATAAATTTTTAAGCGGGTGGAGTTGGAAAAATTGCAAAGTATCTTGGCATAAGTAACCTCAATGTTGCCAAGTTTTTTCATGGCCTTGTCTAAAGAACTTCCGCTTTTTCTTTTTTTCTCTTCTGCCATTCAATCTCTCCTAATAAACCGAGCGCTGGTCAAGAAGTCCGCACCATCTCTCAACTTCGTCCAAATCAATATATCCCTTGAGCATACGCTCAATTGCAGCTTCTTTCAAGGTTCTTCCGTTTAAATCCCCAGTCCAATAGTCAATTGCCTTTCTGGTCTCGTTCTTAATCAGCATTTCCAAAAATTTTGCATCCGGCAGAATAATTTCCGGTACGCACATTCTGCCCTTAATGCCAAGCCCGTCGCAAAACTTGCATCCCGGGCCGCGCACATAAGTGTTTTCCACTCCAAAATCTCCAAGCGCGGTGCGCAGGCGTTTAACCTGCGGCGCATCCGTCATATCTTTAACCGATTTCCGGCAGTGCGGACAAAGTTTTCTGAACAACCGCTGCGAAACCAGCCCCTTAATCAGCTCCGGGTCTGCCAGCATAAACGGTTCCACGCCCATGTCCCTGAAGCGCGTAATGATCGCCGGCGCCGAGTTCGCGTGCAAAGTGGACCACACCCCGTGACCGGAAAGTGCGCCCTTAAAAGTTAACTGTGCGGCAGAGAGTGAACGAATTTCGCCCACCATCATCACGTCCGGGTCAGAACGCAAAGCGGCGGATAAGGCTTTGGTAAACTGCTCGTCCTTTTCCTCTTCGGTGTTGGCGTTTGTCACCGGCATTTGTCTGGCGCCGGGAATTGGGTACTCCGGCGGGTCTTCCACCGTAATCAGATTAAGCTCATAATTTTTTTCCTGCAAAAGCTTAATCATGTTTCTTTGCAAAGTTGTAGACTTGCCTGAACCGGTGGGTCCCGCCACAATGTTCAGCCCAATCGGCACAGCCCGCAGGCGGTAAAACAAGTCTTCTTCAAATTGCCCGAAACCTAACGATGCCAAATCGCCGCTGCCGTCGGGGTTATCATCGCCGTACAAAAGACGCATTACCAAATATTGCGAGCCGAACGCCACCGGATTAAACTGCAGACGAATGGCCAGCACATTGTGCGGCAGCATCAATTTTCCCTTTGAGCCTCTAAGCGGCGTTGAACCCAGTTTTTGCGCCGCCTGAAACTCGTTTTGCGCATAGTTTGAATCTGAAATATCCGAAGAGGCAAAAGCCGCACGCACAAAAGATTCGCCCCAGTCTTTATTATATTCCATCACCACCTGCATGGTACCGTTGGCTCTGAACATAATTTGCGTATTGTTTGCCACCACCACATGAATATCTGAAACCTTTTGCGCAGCGGCTCTGCCGATAACGTTGACAAAGTCCTTCTGCATTTGCAGTTGGTCAAGGTCTGCATCATCGGTGGAAACCTGAGCGCGCTCGCCGTAAGAATAAATGGCGGTCAACTCATTTTGAGAAACATATTTGGGCTTGTTGATATTAAATTTTCTTTTCCGAGCCAGCACTTCAAAGCTGAGCACGCGGCCGTCAAACTTGTGGTTTTCGGAAACCACAAACAGCCCGTCTGAAAACAAGGCCAAAAGCCTTCTGGTGTCGTCATTAATCACCAGCGACGAACCCGGCAGGGTCAAAAGTTTGTTGTTGTGATGATAATATTTATCTAAAAGCGCATTGCCGGTGGTGGACTTTTCTTCGGCCTTTGTCTCATTTTTCTGCAAATCTTCTTTTTTGCCTTCCGGCTCTGCAACAATGGCAGCAGATGATAGTTGTTCAACATCATCTGCTTTGGTTTTTTTTACATCTGTTTCATTTTCATTAGCCATCGTTTCTTAACTTAAGAACTTATTTCACAAACATTCCGTCCCACAGATTAGGAATTCCGCTGCCGCCGACGGAGTTACTTTCGGTCGTGGCCTCTTTTTTCTCTTCGGAAACGCTGATCTTCGGAACAAAGGCTTCATTCGGTTCTTGGTCAATCACGCCGCCTGAAGAGAAATAAATAAAGTCTTTATACCCGCCTTTATCGGCTCTTATATAAGTTTGTTCAATCTCGTCAATAACGTGTCCGCTTTGCAGCTTGGTGCCCCTTTTAACCGTGAACGCCACGCCTTCCTTGTTTTTCAGCTTGGCCACAATCTCATCTCCCTGGCCTCTGATTTCAACAATGGAATATTTCTGGCTTATTTTTTCTTCCAAAGGTTCGCTGCTCAATGCAATATCGGAGAACGGATTGGTTTTTGAAGTGCTTTTCTCAACTTCGGCAGCTTCCAGTCTTGATTTGAAAATATCCAGCTGAGAATTAATGTTGGCAATCTCTCTTTGATAATTCAGCTTGGCAGCATTGGCCGCGTCATTAATTTGGTTGGCCACGCCGCCCAAATGAGCAAGCTTGGTCTTGGCATCTTCCAAAAGCGCTTCTCTGCTCTTGTCGTTTTCCATCAGCTCGGCATAAAACTTCTCGTTGCTTTCAATCCATTTCTGATTTTCCAAAAGCATGGTTTCCTTATAAGCCTGCAAAATCTTCTGCTGTCTTAACTTTTCCAGCACAATTTCTTTTTCTTTCAGCTTCTGTTTTTCTTCCAGCAAGGCTTTTTCCTGCTTATTTTTCCATTCGATTTTTTTGCGCTCTTCTTCTTCTCTGGCGGCAATTTCCTCTTGCTCTGCCTTCTTGCGCTGTGCTTTTAACGCGTCAATTTCGTTCTTAATTTTTTCACGGCGCAGTTCCAAAGTCAAAAGAGCGGTCTGTCTTTCCAGCTCGGACATTCTTGCAAACATCTCGTTGCTGGTCTGACTCAAAATAACGTCGCCCAGTTTTTCGTCGGTAAGCAAAGGCTGATCAACCGAGGTGGTTTCGGTTACAATCTCTATTTTTTCCGTCATCGGGTGTGCCTGAGCCGGAGCTGTGGCCAAGCCTGAGGCATCGGAGCCGGCAAACAAATCATCAGCCGGCGGAATAGGGTCACTCGCTGCGGGAACAACCAGCTCAACCGAGGCAGCCTGGGTCTCAACGCTCACTGCTGCGGCATCGGCGGCGGCCGGAACCGCTGCGCTGTTATCAAGCCCCATGTTTCCGGCTTCTTTTTCAATTTCAATATTAGGCAATCCGTCTTCAACCAAAGAAACATTACCTTGTGCAAGCGCATTTTGCCCTGATGCCAAGCCGATAATCAAAGCCAAAGAGGTGCTGCACAAAAATGATCGAATATTATAATGCATAGATTGTCCCCTCATATTCCCAAATTTTAGTGTCCACGTTATATTTTATCATACTAATCTCAAGTCCTGAAAATTTTGTTAACAAATCATTCCACACCATCGGGTTTTGAATGGAAGAAATCTTAAATTTAACCGAGCGATACGTATTTTTCTGCGGCGAAGTATAAGAATGGTTTGTTAATGTAACATCCTGCCCCAAAGCCTGAAACAAGTCGTTTAAAGTATCTCTTAAGTCTTTTTGGCGCATGGAAGGCGGAGAATTGACTTTCTTAATGCTTTCCAAAGGAGTGGTTGCCATCATCGTCTTGCCGTCATCGGAAAGCGAACGCGCCGAAAAATTAACTCCGGAATCATCCAAAGCCTTCAGGCCCCACGTAATGCGGCCCACTTCCAATTTCCACGAGGTTGTGGCTCCGCCGGCTGAGCAGGATAACGGAGCAATTTTCCACCCCGGAGGCAATATGTTGACCAAAGCCAAAATCCTGTCATAACACTGCACCATAACTTTATCCGGTTCGCTTAAAGCTTCCCAGGGTTTGGGCTCCGGAGGGGGCGGTTCAACCTTTTTAACCGATTTCGGCGCCACCGGCGCCACAATCGGGGCTTTTGGCTTTGCCGTAAAAATGGCGCTGAAGATGCTTGAAATAAGCCACAAACCGACCACTGCCGATACTGCAACCACAATCAGGAGCTTGGTTCCTCTAATTGCTTTAATTTTTTGCAGCTTGGCAATCTCGCCTTTGCCTAACAGTGCCGACAAATCAGGATAATCGGTTTCCTCAATATTCCATTCCGGCGGAGCAATCTTGGCACCCCAATCCGGCACTGCCAGCATCGACATAAACTGATTTTTGGCTTCCTCTTCATTCAAAAAGAGCATATCGCCGTCGGAAAGAATAATGTCGTTTCTAATGCAGGTATACCACCATCCGCCCTCAACCTTAAACACGGCCACAAAAGAAGACTTGTTGGACATTGCGGTGGCCAAAGCAACTGCCGCCACATTCTCTCCGACCTTATATCCTTCTTGAGAAACGCAGATGCCGAACTGGGCAGACTTTCCGGGCTTAATGCAGAATAAATCCGCGCCTTCCAAAATTCCCTCGGCCGCTTCGCCCACTTCCAAATAAGGGTCTTCCTTATTTTGCAGAGGCTGCCAGAACAAAGATGTGGCATAGGCAACGCCGTCCAAGATAAACCTGGAAGCCCAAGAGCGGTTGGCTGCTACCTTGTCAAAATCTTCTTCTAGTAATTTAGCCTCTTCAAGCAAAACTTTTAATCCTTTTTATATTTAATAATTCATTCTTGATTCAGGGGCTAATGGCGATGCTAAAACCACGGGAGTCAGAATGATTACCAGAATGTTTCTCTTTTTCTCGGCCACGGCTGAACCTCCGAGCAAAGAGTTGTCAACGGAACCTAATCCTGTTTTCTCAACATCTCCGGAATTCTTTTCATAACCGGTCAAAATCAAAGACTCTCCGGATTTTAAAGCAACCTCCTGAGTAAACCCGCGCGATTCAATAATCGGGTTCTGCACATATTGACCGCTTGAACTGCTGTTAACTGTAGGATCGTCAAGATAAACCTTTTCCAAAGCCAACAAGTCGGACAAAGTCAGATTGAACATCATCAAAAGCCTGCCGTGTTCCAAAATACGCGGTAAAACGTTCATGGTAAATCCGGTCTCAATTTGTTCCATTTCAATGGAAATATCATAAAAGTTTCCGTCTCCGCCGCTGTTTGTTTTGGTAACTTCGGCAATATAATTTTCGGAGCGCACCACTTGTATCGGCGCCGGTTTATTATTAAGCGTCGTTACCGTGCCGCTGGTCACAATATTAACGGTTGACTGAGTGGACAAAGCCTGAATTGCCGCGTCAATATTCCAGTTGCCCGGAGCAATCGCCATACTCAGATTTTGAACCATGCCTGAACCAATTGAGCTTGAAGCCGCAACGGAACGAATGCCCACCGAAGTTCCTGAAGAATCTTTAAACAACGCGTTGGCACTTAAAGCATATGAGTCGGTGTCGTTAACCGCAACCTGCAACACCTTAACGGAAATTGCCACCTGCCTTGACAGGCGCACATTTTGTTCATTAACAAATTTGGCGACCTTCGCAATATCGTTTGGTGTGGCGGTCAAAGAAATGGTGCCGTTGCCCGGGTCAACTGTAAGTTTTGAATCTTTGTCAATCATTGAAATGATGGATTTTTCAATATTAGACCACAGCTCAATATCAACCGCATTTGAAAGATTGATGGTTGAACCGCCTTCCTTGCCTGAAGATTTTCCGCCGACGGTTGCCGTTAAACTTGGTTTGGAAGGCAGACTGTAAATTACGAAGGTTTTAGTTTCATATTTATAAAAATAAAGTTCTCTTTTTTCATACTTCCACCAAATGCCGAAACGGGTGCAAACCTCATCCAAAAGGCCGCTTAAAGGGCCTTTGTAAGAAAGCAGCATTTTATCCGGAGTTGTCCAGTCGTTGCCGATCATATCGTCGGTCGGTTTGTTTTCCGCACCGCTTTTAACAACGTCTCCCTCAAGCTGCGGAGCGTATCTGACCTTCAAATTGGTGGTCTTGTTAATCATGTCGCCGATCTCATACAAAGTAACCGGGCGATTGCTGATTAAGGTAATACCGTCCGGCTTCTCCAAATATTGCGGAACCTGTTCGCCCTCAAATTCAACATCACTCTTGTTGCCGAGATATATGTCGTCCTTAACATGAATAACGTCGTTTTCCGTGGGCTTGGAAGGAATTTTTGACTCCTCCTTCAGCGCAACGGCAGCCGAGGCTTCACGCTCCATGTTGGCATCCATGCTGGTAGACATGGAACAAGATGCGGCAAAAGCAACAATTAAAGCTCCCAGTCCGAATTTTTGTATTTTATTCATATGCATTCTCGTCCTCCAAAGTCTCAACAACTAAGACGCGGTTTCCCTTATAAAAAGTTCCGATCGGAGCGGGTCTGGCTCTGCCGAAAGCCCTGATTAAAGCGGAGCTAACGTCGGCAAAACGGCCTCTGAACATGGCGCCGGCGGTTAAAGTATAATTGCGGTTGGAATTCCAAATCAAGCGCCATCCGGAACGGTCTGACCATTCCGTCAGCAAGTCTTTTAAGGTGCGTCCTTCTTCGGCCAGCCAGTCTTCAACGGGATCTTCTCCGTTATAGCTCTGCGATTTTTCCTCGCTGCCGGTTGTTTCTTCAATTACGGTAATATCTTTGGTTTTGCCGTCGACGCCGGAAGAAAACTCTTCATATTCAACCACCTCGTCTTCAATGCTGGGCGGTACGGCCGCGGAAAGATTGCTTCCCGCGTCAGTCTGAACAACCAATTGGTCGCGCGGGGCTCTCTCGCC
Organism: Alphaproteobacteria bacterium; assembly: GCA_031550205.1. Taxonomy (GTDB): domain Bacteria; phylum Pseudomonadota; class Alphaproteobacteria; order RF32; family CAG-239; genus JAVBOV01. The sequence continues at coordinate 44,030 of JAVBOV010000040.1, read as the reverse complement.
ATATTCTCGATAATCGGCGGCCACGTCGGTGTAGTTCACAAACTTATTGTCCTGTTTAACGGAAGAGGGTTGGGTGTTTGTTTCTTCGCACGGCTGGTCGGCAGGAACCTCTATTCCGGGTTCCATAATAGATCCTGCGCAAGCACTGTTGAGAAAGAAACATAATGCACAAGCACAAAGGCGTAATTTGCGGGTCATCTCGTTGTTTCCTAAGCTATATTTAGTCATACTTTTTTCCTATAATACATATTGAAAAACAAATAATCAAGCGCGGCAGATGCTGCTTGTTAGTAGTTTACCATTGTTGATAATAATAAGGATTTTGTTCTCTTTGTTCCGTATCTTCGTTGTCTTTTTTGTTAATTCTGACAGCTCTTACAATAAAGGAATTCGGCTCTCTGGTTGTAAAAATTGTGTTTATTTTATTGTAGCTTACACCCTTATTGGTTAAAATATTATGTAACAAGTTCAATCTTTTTTGCTGCAATTCAAAAGAGCTTGTTCCGTCAATTCTAATCTCCAGAAACACGCTGTCGTCCTCAATGGCTTTGTTGGCAAAAGCCTGCAGCCACTTTAGTGTTTGTCCGGAAATTTCCGCACGGTTGGGCTGAAATGATAAGCGCATCTCCGTAGGCAGAATTTTGGTTTTTTCTTTGGCCTTGTTTTTTCTGGTGGTCAGTTGTTCAAAAAAACCCGATTTTTTCTCTCCGCCGTCTGCGGCGTCAACTTTCGGTGCTTTTGAAAACATGGAGCTGATGCTTTTTAAAATCCCTCCCTGCTTTTCTCCGTTTTCCTCAATGCCTTCGCCGATTTCTTCGGCCGCTTTTTGCTCCGGAGACAATTCTTCGGAGCCGTCCTTTTTATGAGAAGAAATAAGCTGCGGGGTTAAGTTTTCTTCTTTCATAATTTCTTCAGGAATGGGAATAAGAATGTTCTTGGCGATGTCTGCCGCCAGCAAAACCTCTTTTTCCTTCGTCGGCTGCTTTTTTCCCAAGGTTTGAGCAATATTATCGGCATCGGCGTTTTGAAAAAAATCTTCATTTAATATTTTTTTATTTTTGGGAAAGTTTGTTCCTTTGGCGGCTGCCCAGGGGTTGTCTTCTTTTTTTTCGCTCATATTTTCCCATGGCGCGGTGGTTTTGGTTTTTTCTTCTTTTTCAGAAGAAACCTCTTTCTCCGCCGCCACGGTTTTAATCAGGGCTTTGTTGCCGTTTGCCGCGACTTTATTGCTGTCAATATCTTCAAAAGCCCTTATCACAGCGGCATTGGCCTGTTCTGCGCCGAATTCTTTTTGCAGCGGAATTAACAGGCTTTCCTTGGGCTTTTTAGCTTCCAGTTCGCTTTCTTTTTTAATTACTTCCTTCTTAACGCTGGCAATGTCAAATTCGGCCGCGGGTGCTGGTTCTTCATCATAAACCACATCAAAAATTTCCCCCTCGTAAACAACTTTTTCCGGCAAGTCGGAATGCACTGCCGGGCCGGTTATTATTTCTGCAAATTTCGGGGTTATAATTTCTTCTTCGGGCGCATACAAAACGGGAGCGTTTGTTTTTGCAGCTTCTTCGGGAGGAGACTGAGCCGGAGGCTCGGAAATATCCGCTAAAACAACGGGCTTTTCTTCCAAAGGCTCGCTTAATGATATTTTTTTAATAGGGGTTGTTGAAAACGAGGATGGGGCTTCGTTTTTTAAGAATAAAGCAATGTTTTTTTCAGGGATTTTAATGTCATAGGACTTGTTTTTGGTGCTGCGCAAATAAAGGCCGTTCGCCGTCAAAACGGCAAACAGAGAAAAGACAAAACTATAAACAAAAGTCTTTAAACCTGCGTTTTTCATCAAAAACAAAACCCCTTAAGAATTAGATAAATCAAAACGCGACTCTTGGCAAAGCAACATGTTGTTTTATGCACAGAATTCAGAAAAAAACTTCTGCAATCCAAAATCAAAAATCTAAAATCCAAAATTATAGATTTATTTACCTTTGTTTATTAATCTCAAACCCAGGTATTTTACCTGTTAACGCTTAATTAAAGACTGTGAATTTTTTGTTACAGAAAAAAATATTAAACAAAATCAGATACATATAAGATTTTGGGTGATAATAATAACTCTGGCAAAAAAGCAAAATTTTAGTTATTCTAAAAGTGTAGAGAAAAATTTTGCAAATCAACTCAAGGAGAAAGACAATGCAATTCTTAAGGAAAAATATTTGGACTTTGAGCTGTATGGCTCTGTTCGTGGTTTTGGCCATGACCGGCGATGCTTCGGCTCAGGGTGCCTCATTAATGACTACCGCCAAAAACAAAGCGACTAACGTGTTTGCTTCTGTTAAAACCATCATCTTCGTAGTCGGTGGTTTCGGTTTGGTGGGCTTGGCTTTTGCTGCCATCTTCGGTAAAGTAAACTGGAAATGGTTTGCATCATTGGCTGTGGGTCTTGCCATTTTGGCCGCTGCCGGTGCCATTATCGACTACTCGACCGGTGCCGGTGAAATCGGTATCGTTGATACCTTCGGTAACTCAACCGGTTGGTAATTTAACACTAAAAACGGGGGAGGCTTGCCCTCCCCCTAATTTAAGCTTAAGGAACAAGAAAATGCTGCGCATAAATTTTAAGAAAACTTTATTCATATCTCTGGGACTGTTTTTGGTTTCTTCAATTTTATTTGCAACCAATTCTTATGCATTGTTTGAAAATTTAACCGACAGCGGCAGCAACATCTTTATGGGCATGCGCAACGTAATTTACGCCGTATCCGGTTTCGGCATTGTTGCGGTGGCCATCGGCGGCTTTTTCGGCAACTTGAACTGGAAGTGGTTAAGCGCCATCATCATCGGCTTGGTGGTGATTGCGGTTACCGCCGCCATTTTAGATTATATGGTTGGTCCTGATAACACCGGAGCAATCCACATCACCGACACGCTGATTAACGCAGACGGCCAATAAGAATTAGGAAAGAGGAGGGCGCCATGTTTAGCTTCAAAAATTTCATAAAGATAATGACGGTTGCACTGCTCTTGTCTTTTGCATCTTATGATGCTAATGCCGCTTCAGACGGCCTCAGAGAAACTCAGGATGGTCTTGAGGCCGAAATTGTGGGTAAAGACGGTAAAGTCGTAGGTACCGTAAACCTTAAAACAGGTGAAAAAAAATCAACAACGGCAGCACCTGCGGCTAAAACAAATTCCACCCCAAAAACCAAATCAAACGTTAAGCAGACCTCGGCAGCCAAAACATCCATAGGTGTTGTTTCTGAAGATGGTCAAACCATAACCTCATCTGAGGCTTCCCGCCCCACAACCGATGCGGAGTATGTAGAACATCAAACTACCGGCACAGTGGCTCTTCCTACGGTAACAACCGGAGGTGGTCAAGTATTAATCAAAGAAACAAAAACCACTGCCTCCGGCGGCGGCAAATCACGTTCTTTGGTTTACGCCACTGAAGATCGTTGTTCAGATGTAACCAACGTGTTTGATGCCCTAACCTGTAAGGCCGTAACCACTCTGGCCGATTTGCGCAACCTTATATATGTGCTTGGCGGCTTTGGCATGATTGCCTTCACTTTTGCCGCCATCTTCGGCAAAATCAGTTGGAAACACCTTGCCAACATCGGCATCGGCTTGTTTTTGGTTGCCATGATGGCTCCGTTCATTGAATATTTCACCACCAACAACCCGGCTGCTCATCCCTTAAAATTCGGCCAGTATCTTCCTTCCAACTATGAAAAGATTGAAGGCAGCAACGATCTGATTGCCGACCGTGAACCGGCGGATCCCAAAGAAGCTCCGAGCGATAAGGAGGTTGCCGTCTCAGCAAAAGCCACTGAAGAAGCCAAAAAAGAAAAGTGGGGACTAAAAGACCTTAAAGGCTCGGTTGAAGCCGGCATAAATGTTGCCCGCAACGCCAAGCAGGCCGTTGATACCGCCAAAGCGGTTAAATCCAATATTGAGCAAAACGTTCATGCCATTCAAGGCGCCATCAAAAACAACCCCGGCGGCATGGCCGGCTTCGTAGATACTCTGGCCAATGTTGACGCTGCTTCACGCGCCATTATGACCACGTCCGTTTCCGGCGTGGGTGCGATTGCCACCAACACCGTCCAGGCCTCCAACTCTTGGCAAGATATGAAATCTACCAACCAGCAAAGATTTGACAATCAGGTGTCCCGCTCCAAGGGTGAGCAGACCAACTCCGTGGCCTCATGGGTCAGAGACGACAGCAAGGACGGCAAAGTCACAGGCAAAACCGTGCTTGACGGCACCAATCGCGCTGGCAATATGGCTGTTAATATGAGTGAAGGCGTGGGTAAAGCCACCGGCGCCATGCACACCGGTTCCGGCGTAATGGGCGGATATGGTTCAGCCGGCGGCGATGTTCTCGGTGCAATCTTTGGTGCTGCCACTTTGGCTGGTGAAACCACCAACACCATTTATGGTCAGCAGGATGCCGACAAGCGCGTGCAGGAAGCTGAAATTCAGAAGGCTAAAGAACAGCAGCAAATGCAGTCTGTTCAGGCCGGAATTAACAAACAGCAGGCTTATAAAGACCAATTAGCTAAAGACGCGGCGGCTGCCAACCAGCCCAAATCTTCAGCCAGCAACGTTAAGGTTGAATCAGACGGCAGACTGGCCTTAACCGGCAACTTCGGCGAAGGTGCCAAAGATTATAAAGCCACGCCCAATGCCGACGGCACGTACAGCGTTGCGGTTAAAGACGGCCAGAGTGTAATAGTCGATAAAAACGGCAGCCAGTTAAAAAAGGTTGATAAGGACGGCAAGGTTGTGGAAACCTACGCCAAGTCTAAAATCGGCGAGACCATAAAATATCAGGAAGATGGCAAAAAAATGGTTTTAACCGGCAAAGAAATTTATGTTAACGGCTCAAGCTCAACGGAGGTTGTCGGCACCAAAAACCGCGACGGCACATATTCCTTCAGTGTCGGCGGCCAAACTTTAATCACCGACGCCAAGGGCAATAAATTAAGGCTTGTTGATTCCGCCGGCAAAACCGTAACCACCTACAATGCCGGCATCAAGGAGGAGGATAACAAGCCCAAGGCTATGTCCACAACTCCGACATCTTCGGCTCCTTCAATGCCCAAGCTGGAAATTAAGAAATAGTTTAACCTATTTTTCATAAAAAAAGAGCATACTTGTTAATAAAGGTGCTCTTTTTTTTGCATATAAACAAAGCATATTATAGTATGGAAAAAATTACCACCTTACGAGGTAAGTTAGATGAGAGAGCCGGTCTTAAAAGCTGTTGCCAATCCTCCAAAGATATTATGGGGGCCTTTTCTGCCTACGCTTTTAAATATCGGCATCCAGTTTCCCATAATGTTCATGATGATCGGCGCGGTTGACATCAACCCCATTTTTTTCGTAGCCAGCATTGCTCTGGGTCATACATTGGTTGTTTTGGCCGGCGCCAAAGAACCGCACATGTCCTCCATGATTCAGGCTTTCGGTCAAACCTACCGTAAAACCAATAATTTATATAAAGTAAAGGGGAACAAATTTGCGCCCTGATTTTGACTTTTTTAATCTTTTCGTTCAAGGTCTTTCCGGTTTTGAGATAATTGTCGCCGTCACGGGTTTTATCTCAGCGGCGGCGTTTGCCGGTTTTTGGGTCACCAAAATCGGACACTTGGTTTTGCCGCAGCCCAGAGAATCAAGGGTTTCGGACTTTTTACCGTTTAATAAGCTGATGGCTGACGGCATCACCCTCCGCTGTTATAACGGCTCTTTTGCCCGCGTTTTTAAAGTGGATGGCGCCGACCTTTCTTTTGTCACTGAAGAAAAATCTCTATCGATGATGGAGGCCAGAAAATCATGGATAGACGGCATGTCTGATCTTCAGGTGGTCTGTCGGGCAATGACGCTTCGGGAAAGAATTCCTTTGGAGGAAGTTGAAGGCAGTTTCAACAATCAGCTCTTGGAGCAAATTTCCAATATGTGGCGCAATAATTTGGATAGGGTTTATACCAACCGCCATTATATTGTGCTTTCCGTTGCCGACCGTCCGGACGCCTTAAAAGACTTAAACTACGCTTCTCAGGCGCTGTTGGCCACTTTGAACGATTACGGCATAAAGCCGATGTATGAAACTGAAGACAGCCTTGCTGAAGACAGCCCAATAGCCGTTTTTGCCAAGCTTTGCAGTCCTCTGTCAAAGCCGCTGCCCAAAATTCGCGGCGCCGAGGGTTCGCACTTAAACGAGCTTTTAACCGCAGATCACATCCACTTCACCGGGGAAGAGGGCGTAATCCGCTTTTTCTCGGGCGATAGAGAAATGCTCGCCATTACCATGGGCATCAGAAACTCCGGCGATTACATGGATGAAAGCATGGTAGCATCACTGCTTTCCATAGATTGCGAGCTGGTTTTGCTGCACAATGTTAAACCCATATTCAAGCCTCATGCCAGAGCGCTTTTAATGCAGCAGCAAAGAATGGCCATGGTTACCAGCTTTTCTCCTGACGTAATTGACCAATATGGAGAGGCTCTGTCAGTTATTGAAGATTCCGACGTGAACTATCAGGCTTTAACCGAATATGCCATGACCATTATCTTAAAAGGCGAAAGCAAAGAGGAAATAGACTTTGGCGAAGGTGAGGTGCAAAGAATTTGCCGCTTGTTCGGCGTTACGCCGGTTCGTGAAGGCTGGGTCACTCAGGCCACTTTCTTCAACCAGTTTCCAACCTATGAAACCTATCCCCGTACCTACCGTTATCTTTCCCGCGTGGTGGCCATGGGTGTTTCGTTTGATAAGCCTTCAGAGGGATTTTCCAAGAGCGACTGGGGCAAGGGCGCCATTTCGGTTTTCCGCACCACCTCGGGTTCGGCATATCGTTTTCAGTTCCATGTTTCTCCTGAAGAAGGCGCGGTGGCTCACTGCTGCATCATCGGTCCCACCGGTCAAGGTAAAACCACCTTGCTCACCTTCCTGGCCGGCCAGGCCATGCGCCACCCTGATTTAAAAGTTTTCTTCTTTGACCGTCACCGCGGTGCCGAGATTTTCACCCGTGCCGTCGGCGGAGCCTATATCGGTTTTGACGGCGATGAAAAGAACGTTTCCTTAAACCCGTTTGACTGCGTCAACACCGCCAACAACCGAGCCTTTTTGCGCCGCTGGATGAAGGCCATTACCATGGTTGAAGACGCTCTTTCTGAAAAAGAAATTGCCCGCGCCGTTACCACCGCCTTTGATTATCTGCGTGCCGATGAACGCATCATGAAAAATCTTTATAAAAGCTGTTTTTCTCCGACCGGCAACATGCGCCGTGAGCTTTTCCGCTGGATAAACCCCGACCAATACGGCAACATTTTCAACGCCGATACCGACAGTCTGGATTTACGCTCCAAACGCTTCATGACCTTTGATTTTACCCATATTTTTGAAGATGAAACTCTGGCTCCGGCCGTCATCAGCTATATCATGCACCGCATCCAGTCTGAAACCGGAGAAACCGGCGTTCCCAGCCTGATTATGATTGACGAGACGGCGCCAATGTTAAAGCACCCGATGTTTAGAGACTATTTCATCATCGGCCTGCAGGAGGGGCGTAAAAAACGCCAGGCTTATCTGTGCGCCTTCCAGCAGCCCAACATCATCGACAAGCTCGGCGTTGGCGAGGTCATCCGCGGCCAGTGCCAAACCGTAATTTTCTTCAGAAACCCGCAGGCCACCCCGGAAGATTACGCCACCTGGAACTTAACCCAAAGAGAAACCGATTTTATCTTCGGCCGCTCTTACCGCGATTTTCCATATGCAATCTTGCTTTCTCGTCCGGCCACCGGTGAATCGGTGATTTTGGATGTTGATTTAAGCGGCTTGGGGCCATATTTGAAACTATATAATTCCGGCCGCAAAAACGTGCTTTTGGTTGAAGAGCTGATTAAAGAATACGGCGAGGCCAACTTTGTTACCAAATACCTTAATATTGGCTAAATTTAACATACTTGTAACCAAATTTTTGCTATTATTAAAGTATGTACAGGAGATATGACAGATGAGATTCTTAGTTCTTTTATTAATGATGGTTGTCTTTAGCTCTGAAGCCAAAGCCCAATGGCCGACCCTTGACCTTGGCGCAATTAAGGAAGCCATTTCCGGCAACATGGAATCTGTTAAGCAGTCCAAGACCATTGTTTCCGGCACCACTTCTGCCAACAAGATGACATCAGCCCTCGGCGATGCCAAGTCTTCAATGTCCAAACTGGCCGGAGACAAAGTGGAAAAGGCCAAGGAAAAAGCCGAAAAAGTTAAAAAAGAACAAGCCCGTCTTGAAAAGCTGCGCAAAGCTTATGAGGAAAGAAAGCAAAAACTTGACGAACTCAATGCTCAAAAAGAAGAGGCCAGAGCCAGAATAGCCGATGCCAAAAAAGAATATAATGAATACAAAGACACTTATAATGACGCCAAAGAAGTTTATCAGGATATTTCCGGCAGCGAAACCCCAACTGCAGCAGCTGTTGACATTCCTCAGCCTTCAACCGCCACAACAGCCACAGAAAGTTCAGTGCTTGTTGAGCCAAGCTCAATTAAAAAGACCTATGAAGAAAAAACACCGGAGCCGGCTTTGCAGCCTGCTCTGCCCGCTGAAGAAGCCTTAACCGAAGAACCGGCACCGGCCGTCGCGCCTGTTTTGGCGCCTGAACAACCTCAAAGCTTCAGAAAAAGACCCGTTCGCAAAATGGAGCTTGAAAAAATAGATATGCAGACCCTCTCTCCGCAAAGCCGTTCTCTGATTTTTGCTGAAACGCTGGCTTTTGCCCAAGGCGTTCCCGCCACTGATTTCACCGGCATAATGCCTCAGGAAATGGCGTTTTATTGCGAAATAACCGATAAAAATGCCCTAAGCGATGAAAACGTGATTAATGACTGCATGAAAAGACTTGTTGCCTGCATGCAGCACGGGGACACGCAGGTTGCCCCTGAATGCCAGCAAAAACATGCGGCCATGGTTTATGAAGCCACTACCGAAAACCTGGCCTCGGCTTTAGACCTCAGCAACAAAATGTCCAAGTTTGAAGAAGATGTGGTTGAAAAAACCCAAAAAGACATGGAAAACGCCTCAACCGAACGCGATGATATTAACAATTTGGCGCAGGTTAAGGTTCAGCAGATGGAGCTTATTAAAGCTCAAATGGAAATGCTGGCTTCTGAAATGCGTTTAAAGGCTCTGGAAAGAATGTCGGGCTTTGATAAAAAAACTATAGGGATTGAATAAGGGTTAAACTAATGAAAAAGCTTGCCGCTTTCATCTTTTGTGTTTTATTGATGATGCTTCCGGTCTCCGAGGCCAGGGCAGACTTTGAGCTTTTTCAAAAAATCATCGGCAAAATTAAAAACGTCACCAAAAAAGCCAGCACCGTCATCAAGGACATTTCTTCAGAATATCGCCAGCTTAACGAGCAGGTTGCCGGCGTCAAAGGCATGAAGGACAATCTTAAGGTTGAGGAGATTGCCGGCTTAAAGCCCAAAATCGGCGGCATCAACCTGCCTTCCTCAATTGAAAACGTCAATGACCATGATAAAACCATTGAAAACATCAAACAAAACTTCGTCTCCGTTCGCGGGCAGGGAGAAGACGTTGCCGCATATCTTGAAAATGAGCAAAAATTAACCGAAACGGACCGTGAAAACGCCGTCCGTCTTTACGCTGTTGCCTACATTACCAGGGTTAATCTGAACAATGAGAAAAAAGAAAAAGCTTCTGAAAAAGAAGACACCAGAGACATTATCCAAGATGCAGCCAAAGAAGACTTAGAAGCTTCCAAAAGGCTTTCCAGAATAAGCGCCTTGCAGGCTGCATCATATCAACTGAGAATGAACAAACGCATGCGTACCTTAACCAACCGTCCTGAAACGGAAGGAAAAACCGCAGGAGGTGCGCAATGAAAAAAATAATCGCCCTTGCCTTATCAGCATGCCTGCTTTCCGCTTCGGCCGAAGCCAAGATAAAATTTGATATTGCCAATACCGTCAAATCCGCTCTTGAGACTATTAAGGAAGTTGGAGGAACAGCGCTGGAAAAACTTGATGAAGCCGCCGGCATTAAGCAGGAGTTTACCATCGGTACCGGTGATGAAGCCGCCGTTAAATATCTTGGAGAAAAGGTGAACAACAGCAAAGAGCAGATTGAGCAAGCTCAGGCCAAGGCCGCCGCCGCTCAAAAGAAAACGGCTGTTGCCAAAGAAATTAAAGCACTTGAAGGTGAAAAAAAGCAAGTTGAAGCCGGCTATGAACAAAGCATAAGAGCCTTGCAAACCAGAATAGAGGCGCAAACCAAAGCCGCTGATGACAACACCGCCATTTTGTCTCAGCAGCTGGCGTTGGCTAAAGACGCCCAAGAAAAAGCCAATATTGAAATATCAATCGCGCAAAATGCCGGCAGCAAAAAAATTCTGGCCGAAGAATTGGCGGTGAACACCCAAACCCTGACCGAAGAAAAAAACGCCAAGGTTACGGAAATTGAAAAAAAATTAAAAGAGCTCAAATCGCAGGCCCTTGAAAACGCCGCCACCGGTTTGGCAGCTAAGGCCTCAAGTATTTTTGACGCCAACCCCGACAGCGTCCCCAACTCTGAGGCGGTGGTTAAAGAAATGTATCTTAAAGAAGGCGAGGCCGATACCTCTGCCACCAAAGCCCGCGTCCGCGTTGCCAGAAATTCGGTGGCCTTTGAAGACAACCTCAATGCCTTGGCCCTTGCCGCCAAAACCCCCTTGGGGCTTGACCCCGCTTTGGAAAAAGCCGAAAAAATTGCCGAAGGCGTGTCCGTGCAGGAAGGCACCATGGACGCAGTCAGTCTGACCTCTGACCTTACCGCTGAAGAAATGCACATGATCATAAATCTTCTCAAACTTAAAATTGCAGACCTTAAAGCCGATACTTCTTTTGAACTCTCCATTGATGAAAACCCTCAGTTTCAAGATTTGAAATCTAATATGTCGGTCTTAAATCTATGCAAATATAAATTGAAAAAAGACAAAACCGGAGCAGGAAAATGAGAAAACTTAAATCCATATTTTTATCTCTCTCGGCTGCCGCTCTGTTTTCAGTGCTTGCTCCGCAAAGCGCTCAAACCCTGATGTTTCCGCCAATGCCGTTTGATATCACCACGGATATTCCGAATAACGTTTTGAAAAAAATAAACGATGTAACTGCCAAAAAACGCAAAGTTCAATCCAAAGTCAACGAGATAAAACAAGATGCCTTAAGTGCTCAAAAAGCCTTGAAAGAAGGCTATCTTCCGGAATTTTCCGAGCAGTCTGCCTTAGGCCAAGAGCTTGAAAAACCGGTACCCGGCACCCGTACCATAGAGGAATGCAAAGACATAGATAATCAAGATTATAATTCGGTTAAAAACGGCATATATGAACTCTTCATGCAATATCCAGGCTCCACGGCCGAAGAGCAGGCCGCATATGCCGCCAAGCGTCGTGAGTTTTATCAAGATACCTTAATGGAGGTTTATGTTTCTTCCCGAAAACTTGAAGAACGGCTCAAAGGAATTGAAAACAAGTTAAATGACGGCTTTAGAGACACGGAGCAGGGCGCTGAGCAGGGAGACAACGTCAACGGCGTCTGGACCAACGCATATAATGCCGAGGTCTCATATGAACAGCTGCTCAAGGTTTATGAAGAATTTGAAGCTTTGAAAGCCCAATATGAAGCAGCCAAAGCGATGATGAATATTCTTCCCGAAGAGGCTCCATCCGCCCAAAAGACCGGCAGTTACCGCTCGTCGGAAACCGTTGCCTTTGCCAAAAGAATTGTAGAATTTGTTGAGGCTCCGGATTCCGGTCTTGATTCTCCATATGCCGCCAACCGCGATGAGCTTGAAAGGCTGGCCAAGCTTGACCCCGTTTATAATCAGGCCATGGAAGCCATAGAAATTCATAATCTGCTCCAGTCCATGCCTTCTTTTCAAGATTCCTTTGTTTCATATGACCGCTATGTCAGAATGCATGAAACCTCCATTAAAGCCCTGCAGCTTTCAAGCGGGTGCGCCATCCGCCATCTTGGACAATATTATTCCGACCCGAACAAGGTCTGGGCCGGCAGAGATTTAAACGCTCAGGTAAGCGCCCACCAGCTGCGCGGCGGCATCTCCGGCTGGGCAATTAAGGCTTATGATACGGCCAAAGCCGAACTTTCCAACTCTGTTTCCGCACAAGACCTGGCCGAGGTTGATTATACCGGAATTATCAAAGCCGACACCGGCAACGAATATGCCGCCAATTCCAATGTCAAAATAGACACCGGCGGTTTGCTGAGCCCCAGCTCGGAAGATGAGATTGGCCAAATAGACCGCCAAACTAACTTACTTTCTTGGGAAATCGGCGCCGAAGCCTTCAGCTTTCTGGCTCAAGACCAATATTCAAATTCGCCTCAGTGGGGCGGCTTGAAGAAAAAATATCCCATCTGGAACGACCAGAAAAGTTTTTATAATCAATATATTGAAGGCAAATATGAAAATATTAAAGACTATATTGCAAGGGCTGATTTAAAAGCCGGCGCAATTAAAATCGTTGCATCTATGGCCGATGCCTTTATTGCCGAAAAACGCGAAAGTTTGGGCCTTGGTTCGGAAGACCGTTCCAAATCTTTGGCTAATCTGGCTCCTGCCGAATATGCCAAACAAAAAGAAATATTATTTGATAAATATTATGACCAGGTTCAAAAAACCGCCCAATACAAGAAGAATAAAAATGAAAAAGCATATCAGGAATCTCTGGCCGCAGAAAAGCGCTTAAAAGAAATTTATGAAGCGGAAATGCAGGAAAAAATCGGCCAAGACGAGTTGAGACGTTTTGATGATAATTTGCAGAAAACCCTCAAAGTCGAACAGGATGCCGCCGCCAAAGACTTGGCCGATGCCGAAGGCAGCTTTAATCTTGGCAAAGGCTCAAGAGACCAGGCCTTTGCGCAGGCAAAATCTGCCATGAACAATAAGCTCACCCCGCTTAATGCCCGCAAGAAAAACCTAAATCAGCAGTTAGACGGCATCGCCAAGCTTATAAATGAATACAACATAAAAATTAACGAACTTGAAGGCCGCATTCAGGAATCAACTCTTGAAGCTCAGGACATGGCGTCTCAAATCAAGGATATTAATGAATATCAGGGCGAAGTTGAAGACAGAGCGGTGATTGTTAAAAACGTTGTGGATTTTGAAAAAGAAACTGTTGTTGAAACAAAAATAGATGGCGCTGAAACCGTTGTTACCACCACTCATCGTGAGGTTATTGCTCCGGCGGAAACAGCCCCTGAAAAACCGAAAATTTACCAAACCACCACCACTGAAATTAAACAGGAACTTACCCCCGGAGACATTAAAATCAGCACGGAGGAACTGGTTATTGAAAATGCTGCGCCGGTTCAAAGCCTTGAAGATTTCATTGAAGAACAGCCGGATAGTCTGACCCCGATTCAGCAGCCTGAAAATGCGGAGCCTGAAAAACATTCTTATCTTGAAACATTGGCCTTTGCCCAAGGGGTTCCGGCCGATAAGGTTTTTGAGATTACCACCGAAGAAAAAGGCCCCTCTGAACTCACCGTTACTGAAGAAAAAATCGTGGAAATAGCGGTTGAAGCACCGATAAAAACCGCCCCTGCGCAGCCGACGATTGTGGAATATCAAACTCAGGAAATACAAAAAGATGCTCCTCAAAAAGAAGAAGAGACCGTTGTTACCACTTATCAAACCGAAGAATATTCCCGTGAGTTTATCACCCCTGAAGAAAGCGCTTTCTTAACGGAATCCAAGCTGCAAAAAGAAATCAGCCTTGCCGTGGCGGCTTTTGCCGGCAAAAACGTTGCTCAAATCAGAGAATTGGTTGCTGCTGAAAAAGCCAAAGTAAAGCTCATTGAAGAGGCCATTCAAAAGACCGAGAAGGATATTGAGGCCGTTAAAAAAGAATATATTAAAAGCCATAAGGAAGTTGAGGCTTCATATGCCGAGCAGATGTTAAGAGCAAGAGGATATGCCAAAGACCTGTTAAGCCGCACCGTTAAAGACCGCCTGCCTCTCATTAAAGACTACGAGCAGGGCCTTGCCGCCGCCAAAAAAGTTTATGAACAGGAAGTTGAAAAATATCAGGGATTATTATCCGCTTCTTCTGCCGTTACACAAAAAGGAAATGAGAAAATGCTGGCCATGGCCAACCTTGACTTAGGCTCATTTGCCGGCATAAGCAGCCAAATAACCTCTTACATTTCGGAAGCTGAAATGCTCACCACCGAGGCTCAGAAAAGAGCTCAGGAGCTTATTGAACAGACAAAAGCGGATATCCTTGCCATGGGAGACGATATCTATGTTTCAAGCGGGCACGCCAAAGTGCTGCAAAGACATCAAAAACTGATGACTGATTTGCAAAATCTGCCGCTTACCGGCATTAAAGGCTTAAGCGGTTTGTCGGCGGCTCCGGCTGTTGTTCAGTCTGTTTCTTTGGTATATCAGCAGTTCTTAACTTCCGTTGCCTGCGCCAAAGACGCCTGCTTGGAGGCAGATTTTGAATATTACATCGGCTACGGCGGCAAGGCCAGAGACCTTAAAGCGCCGAAATCAGCCCCGTCAGATTATCTCCCTCCGTTAAGAGAGGTCTTCCACTTTGATGAAAATGATTACGGCAACATCATTCAAGCTAAATATGGTTTTGAAGACGGTTATACCATTTCGGAATATTTCTTGGATATCGGCGGCAAAATGCCTGAAATCTGGAAGAGAGTTCTGGCCAAAGACGCTTTTGTTGAGCAAGAGGTTGACCTCAAAAAACTTCTGACCCTGGGCGGTGAGGAAATGAGCTTCTTAGACGGCGGCACCTATCCTTGCAACAACAACAAACATACGGTTATCGCCAATCCTTTAACCAAAAATTATCTGGTGACCAACTCGGTTGTTTCCAACGCCTATACTGATTGTCAAAACATTGTGGTCGGTGAACCGTTTATTGCGCCGGTAGTTGTAAACGGCAAAATTCAGCAAACGCACAATTATAATGTTTTTGACCCTGAAGACGAAACATCCGGCCGCGCAGACGCGTCCGCAGGCATAGATTATAAAATATTGTTCAAAAATTCAGAATATAAGGGCGGAGATTTGGCCGCCAACACCAGCGAGCTTGGCGTATTTTTAGACTATGGCATCAATGGCATAAAGCTGAGAAAGAACGTGGTTGATATTTTTGCCCGTCTTGAATATGTTGCGGGAGAACTTTCCAAGCAGGAAACTTCATATAAGAAAACAACGGAAGACGCTCTTCTCCGCCGCTCCAAGTTTGACCGCAATCAAATCGGCAATTTCTTAAACTTTGTTGACCGCGAGCGAGATTTGAAACAGGCTCGCGACGAACTTGCCATTAATATTGAAGACATTAAAGATACTCTGGTAGAGGCTCTGGCCAATGTGGGTGTTACTATCGACCGTAATTTTGACCTTGCCAAGGCTGAAGATTATGACAAGATAAAAAAACAGCTTGAAAGCAAGAAAAACGAAAAAGTATCTCTGGCCTCGTCTGTGCTTAAGGAAGCCGGAGACGGCGGCGGAGAGCTGGTTTTGGAAAGAGTTGCCCTGCTGCAGAATATTTTTCTTGCCCTGCAAAAAGACAAGGACGAACTTATAACCTTAAGTACCAACGTCTCTTCCGGCTCCGAACTTGATGAAGAAATTGTTTCTGAAAGAGTCAACCGCGAAGTTGCCGGTGCTCAGCGCAAGAAAGCGGAAGAGGAACTTGAAAAGCAAATTAAAAAGTTTGAAAAACCTTACTGTGCAGCCTACTAGGAAAATAAAATTTAATGAGCTCTAAAGATAAAATATTGGCCGGAATCAAAATGTTGTCGCTGACCTATGGCAGCGGCAAGAAAATTGATTTTATTGATGAAAAAGAGCGTGAGATTGAAAGCTCCAAGCTGCACTATTATGTTTGGCTTTCCAGATTTTTCATCTTTCTGGCGGTTGTCTCTTTATCTGCCTTTTTATCTTTTTCATTAATGCTGTTCAAGCTTGCTCCCAAGGTCAGCGTTGAACCGTTTTTAATCATCAGCCAGGACTCTTCTGACGGCATTGTCCGCTACGACCCGATATCTTATAATGTTCTGCTTGAAAATCAGGCCTCAATGAACCAGATGATGGAAACGTTCATCAAACAATATGTAATTATAAGGAACACCATTGTTAACGACCAGATAGAAATGCGCACGCGCTGGTATCCCGGCGGCATGGTAAATTTTTTATCCGCGCCCGATGTTTTCTCGCAATTTGACTCTACCCGCAAAAGCACTTGGCAAGCCATGTTTGACGCCAAGCTGGTCAGGGAGGTGGAAATCATTTCCGCCGGCAGAGTGGGCGGTGAAAAAAGCGCCATCTGGAAGGTTGATTTTAAAACCTATGATTTGTCGGAAGCCGCCCGCAACCAAAGAACCAAGGCTCTGGTCTTGAAAACCCGTTATTGGACCGCTTCCATAACCGCTTACTTCATTCCGGAAAGAAGCTTTGTCGGCCTTCGCTTAATCAACCCTCTGGGCTTCACCGTTGTCCGCTACTCTCAAACCGAAGTAGAACTAAGATAAAATAGCAATAACTCTTCACTTCTCACCATTCACTTTTCACTTTTGAGTTTTCTGTGCATTTCTCTGCTCTAAAATTAGACTTTTTAATTAAAAACGTTTAATTTTAATTAGACTTATTGTGCGCAGAGGAAATTGGATATGGATAAAAAGTTTGTTTTATTTCTGTTTTTGTTGTTTTTGGCCGGTTGCGGCGTGTTCGGCTCTTATTACGAGGCTGAACCCGTAGGCGTTGGCAAGGGTGTGGACGAATTAAAGCTTTCTCCTTGCGCCTGCATGCACTTGGATTTGCCCAAGAATCTGCCCGATTGGTTTGTTGCGGCAATTTAGTTGGAAAGTGGGTTGAATGGCAAAACAAATCAGACAGGCAAATATCGGGCAAAAGCTTCTTACCGGCAGCAGTGCCGCTTCTCGGAGTGCGTCAGATGCTTTTGTGGCCAATCTTGCTGAAAAAAGATATCTTTGGACAGCCAGAGCATTCGCCATTATCACCGCCATCAGTCTTTGCTGCAACGTGGTTTTGCTGCTTGCCATTACTCAGGTTGTTCCGCTATACCGCTTAGAGCCGTTTCTGCTCACCTTTCAAAACAAGCAGGAGCAGGTATATTCCATTAAGCCGGTTCGCGGCAATATCATTGATGAAAAAGCCATTACCGAGGTTTTTGTCAGAGAATATGTTTTGCTCAGAAGCTCTTTTGATCAGGACATCTCAGAGATGCAGGCCCGCTGGATGCCCGGCGGCCCCATTCAGGAAATGTCTTCAAGCTCGGTTTATCAAGAGTTTTTGGATAGAACCGCTTACAAGGCTTTAGACATAATCAGAGCCAGAAGTCTGGTCAGAAACGTCCGTATCCTCACGGTTAATGAGCTTGGCCGCGGCTTGTGGCAGGTTGAATATGAAACTCAGGACATGTTTCCCTCCTCCACTGCTCCCGAGGTCAATTATTGGACCGCTTCCATGCGCATTGCTTACCAGTCTAAAACCGTAAAATACGGCGAAAGGCTGAAAAACCCCATAGGTTTTACCGTAGCTCAATATTCTTTAACTCATAACAAGATAAAATAAGGTGCATTAGATTATGACTTTAAGGTTGTTAAAAATATTTTCTCTTCTTCTGCTTTTGGTAATAAGCTCCAGAGCATATTCTCAGGCAACCATGGGCAGCCTTGATCAAAATGCCGATCAAACCCAAGGTCAATATACGCCGATGAATTTGGGCTACGCCGGGTTCAATTCTCTGGGCATGGTTCAAAGCGCCTGGCTTGACCCGCTGCAAAATTTGGGAGAAGGTCAAACCAAGCCGGCATATTCCAAATATTATTGGTCTCCGGATTTGGTTCTGCCGGTTCGTCTGCGTGAAGGCATGATAACCTTAATCAATTTTCCCGACTGGGAGCTCATTGAAGATATCTTTATCGGTGATAACGCAACTTTTGACGGTCAGATTTCAGGTCCCAACACTCTTTTGTTATATCCCCGCAAAGGCTCCAATGTCGGCGTTGACACCAACATCATCGTTTTCGGACGCTCCGGCAACCGTTATGTTTTTTATGCCAAAAGCGAAGGCGTTAACACTGAAAGACTGACCAATTCAATTATCGATATTGAGGTCATAGATGCTCCGCAGGATGAAGACAAAGCTTCCGGCGGCAGCGGCAGAGCAAGCCGTGCCGGAGGCGGCTCTCCGCAAAATTTTAATTCTCCTAAATCGGTAGATTCCACTTACACCAGACGCTTCCAAAAAAACGACTGGCTGAAAACCATTCCCATGGATCCGACCAAATTCAGGTTTGATATAGAGGTTTACATTCCAAACCCCGACGACGTAATTATTGCTCCGGAACGTGTCTGGAGAGATGATATTTTCACCTATATCGATTTGGGTGAAAAAGCCTTAAACATGACTCAGCGTCCGATTGTTACATTGATTGTTGAAAGAATTGAAGTTCCGGTCGGTTTCCGCACCAAGGGTCCCAATAATCGTCTGATTATTGTTGAGGGCGTCGGTGATATGGTAATGAAAAACGGCAAGCGCATTATTTGTCTTAAAATGCGCCGCTCGGATGATGTCGGTCTTGAAAACATCTCTTATGCCGGCAAAACCATGTCTCCGTCATGGGATGTGCCTCCGCCTCTTCCCAACGGCGATGTCCCTTACAATCAGGGTTACCGCGAAGGTTCCGGCTTTGATAGAGCCGACCGTGGCGCCGGCCGAGATTTATCGGCGGGCTATGAGCAGGGCGGCGTAAGTCATATTCCTCCGGCCAAGGTTTCAACCGGTTCCGGCACTGCCGCTCCCGGCGGTTATGTCTCCGGACACTCCGGCACTGATGCGGGTTTTGACTATTCCAAAATGACCAACATCAAAAACACCAACAGATATAATCCTGATGCTCAAAGGGCGTTAAACGGTTATGGCTACGGCTCCGGGTTTACTGAAGGCGGATCGGCCAATATATCCATAGAACTCGGCACGGATGCCGATGTTGAAAAATTGGAATCTCTTTGGGATAATCTTTCCGGAAAATATCAGGAACTGAATGTATATGATCCTTTCTTCTCGGTGGATACTCCGGCCGACGGTCAGGGCAAAGAACTGTTCCACTTAAGAGTTGGTCCGGTAGACAGCCTTGAAACCGGAGACAACATCTGCTCTCGCTTGGGCCGCAACGGAATTTTTTGTAGTGTAGTTAGGACGCAATGAGCAAAGAAAACTTAACACATTCCGAAACCTATGTGAAGAAAACCAACCGCATTATCTTGGCGGTTGGTATTACTTCTCTTATAATCTTTCTTTTGGGCCTTTATCTGTTGATTTCCAGCGGCGGCAATACCGATGATTATCAAGAGCCGGTTTTTACCGATAATGATGACGCTTTAAACATCGGCCGCCAAAACGCGCTTACGGATAACGTTGAATTTACAACCGTTGAAGAAGCTGAAAAACCGATTACCACAACTCCGAACCCCGTTCCCATGGGGCAGGTGGTCTTAGGCACCGATGCCAAAAATGTTTTAACCGTCGGCACCAACGGCAAAAAGACCATTCGGGTTGTTTCGGTTGAACTGGCAGACCCTCCGGCCGACGGCTTTGTTTTTGAAGACAGCTGCACCGGCAAAGAACTGAGAGGAGAGCAAACCTGCCACATTACCATGTCTTGGGCTCCGGTTATTGCCGGCAATGTTCAAAATAACTTCATTGTCTCTTGGCATGAGTCCAACCTCACCAAAGCCAATGCCAAATCTGAAAAAATTCCGGTTGAAGGCAACGCCATCCGCCGTGAAGACTGCAACTATTGTGAAGCCTCAGCTCCGGTCGGTGCTGAGCCCAAAGACACTCAAAGCTTGAGAAGAGCCGTCGGCCCCGACGGAGGAGTCATCGGTCTGGCCGATGAAGAGGGCTATGTCAAAGACCCCGGCGGAAACTTAATCGGCAGAGTTAATGCCTCGGATATGGTGGTGGACGACAAGGGCAACATCATCGGTGTGGCCGACAATCGCCGTTTGGTTTATGATGAATTTGGCAATGTTATAGGTTATGTCAACCCCGACGGCACGGTGGTTGATAAGGACGGCAATATCATCGGCCGTGTTTTGCCTGACGGCACGGTAGTAGATAATGGCGGCAATGTCATCGGCCGCGCTGTTGATGCCGGTTATGTTTATGACAAAGACGGCAGCATCATTGGCCGCGTTCTGCCCGACGGCACTGTGGTTGATGCCAACGGCAATATCATCGGACGCATGCTCTCCGACGGCACGGTGGTGGACTTAAAGGGCAACCCCATCGGTTCTGTTACCAAGCCGGGCCGCGTGGCCATAGACGACAACGGCAATATGCTTGGAGTTGTAATGCCCAACGGAGCGGTGGTTGACTCTAACGGCAAAACCGTCGGTTTTGTTAACGAAGACGGCAACGTTGTGGTTGATGAAGTTTTAGGTGCTCCGGGCGCGGAACGCCGCCTGGCATATGATAAAGACGGCAACGTCATCGGTTATATTGATGAAAACGGCAACGTGGTTGACTTCAACGGCAACATTATCGGCCGCATGCTTGAAGATGGAACTTTGGTGGACGCCAATGGCAACATCATCGGCAAGGCCGGAGAACTGGTTAGCTTGGTTTACGATAAAGACGGCAGATTAATCGGTTATGCCGATGCTTCCGGTAAAGTGTTTAACGCCGACGGCGTACAGATCGGCTTTGTGGACAAGGATGGCAATGTCATCAGCAATATCCGCAAAAAAATAGGCTCGCTGGTTGACACCACCTTAATCCCCATCACTCCTAAGGGAGAAGTGCTTGGCGTCATAGCTAACAACGGCAGCATCGAAAATTCGGAAAAGCAGGTGATTGGCCGCATTCTTTCCTCCGGTTTGGTCAAGGATGTTTCAGGTTCAAAAGTAATTGCTCGTTTGCAGCCTGGCGGCCTGGTGGTTGGATATGGCTGTAAAAACCTGGGCTATCTTGAAACAGACGGCAAAATCAGAAAAGCCAACGCCGATACAAACTTAAAAATTATGCCCGACGGCACAGTCCTTGACAACACCAGCACCTATGTTGGTGAAGTGGTTAAGACCGGCAAGGTTTTTGACGACAGCTGCCGTTATCTGGGCGAAGCCGGCACCGACGGCGTGGTCAGAGGCACCGCCAACAACTATCTCGGCTGTTTAAACCCCGACGGCTCGGTTTTAGATGAAAAAGGCAATATCATCGGCGCTGTTGCCAAAAAAGGCGTTGCGGTTTCTTACGACGGAGATTATCTGGGCAAAATCAGCGAAGATAACTTGGTAATTTCCGGAGCCATGCTGCCGGTCGGCTGCGTCGGCATTTACGGCGATGTCTTTGACCGCAGCGGCGGATATCTTGGGCATTACCAGGAGGCAATATATGCCTATGATATGGACGGCAACTTCTTAAATGTGGTCGGAGAAAACGGCAAAGTTTCCATATCTGGCCAAAAAGATGCCAAATTGTTTGCCAACAATCTGGTGGCGGATGATAACAATAATATCATCGGCGTGGTATTAAATCCTGCAACGACAATTGTCAACGCTGCCGGCAATATAATGGGGCGCCTGTTTCCCGACGGAGAAGTTTATAATGACAAAGGCTTGTCAATCGGCAAAATATCCGGAGATGGTCTGAACTTTTATGGCGGCATCTTAGGCATTCCTTCTCAAAAAGGAGAAGTTGTGGATTTCTTCGGCAGCAGCATCGGCAGGGTTTCTTACGGTTCTTCGGTCATCAGTCGCTTTGGAGAGGTCTTCGGCCAAATAGATTCCAAGGGAATGTTCATCGACAACCGTGGAGAATATCGCGGCGCCATAGCTCCTAAAGGCGTTGCCATCGGTTATGACGGCTCATATCTCGGTCATAGTCTTTTTGACGGCAGAGTAATAGATTTGGACGGCAAACAGCAGGGCAAAACAACATCCGACGGCAAAGTCTTGGATAACCGCGGCAATGTCATTGGTGAGATTATAAAAGAAGGAATTTTGGTGGACATCTTGGGCAATTATAAAGCCCGCATGAACGCACTGGGAGATATTTTAGACCTCAAAAACGACAGTATTTCGGCAATTTTGCCCGGCGGCTCCACCGACAAGAACTTAAGCCTTTTGAAGCGCGGTGCAGTGGTTGATTATTCCGGCAATGTTGTTGCTGCTGTAAAACCCGGCGGCCAGGTGATAGATGCCGGCAATATTGTTGTCGGAAAAGTTCTGTCCGACGGCAATGTTTTAAGCACTGCCGGCAAACTTATGGGTGAAGTTTTAAGCGGAGATATAGTTATTGATAACTCTGACAAAGTTGTAGGCTACGTTGATTTTGGTGGTAAAATCTCTGGCAAAGATAAAGATGTCTTCGGCCGCGTCCTTACCGGAGATTTGGCTGTGGACGATGCTGAAAATATCTTGGGTCGTGTTTATAAAATCGGCACTGCGGTTTTGGGCAGCGAAGGTCAATACATCGGCAGATTAAACCACGCCGCCAGGGTCATCAGCCCTTCCGGCCAAGATATCGGGTACATCAAAAGCAACGGCTCGTTCATTAACTTAGATAAAAAAGTTGCGGGCTATGCTTTGCAGGAAGTGGCAAAAAACAGAAGGAACTAAATTTTGAATTTTTATAAAGCACATAGTTTCCTTATCAAAGCCCTGAGTTTGGCTTTGCTTTGCTTTGTTGCCCCGGCTCCGGCTTTGGCGGAGGAAATTACGGCGGTTGATTTTAACGGAGACCTTTTGGGCAAGGTAATTCCGGACGGTAAAGTTGTCAGTTTCGACAATCAATTGGTTGGCAATGTTACCGCCGACAGCTTAATCATTGGCTCTAAAGGGGAGCTTCTTGGCGGAGTAATCCCTCAGGGTGTGGTCGTCGGCACCGATAACGCCTTCATTGGCAAAGTCAGTAACGACGGTTCTGTTCGTTTGGCTTCCGGCAAGGTTGCCGGCCGGGTTCTGCCGAATGGTCTTGTGGTTGACGATTATTTTAACGTTATCGGCTCGGTTTTGTTTCCCGGCTTGGTTTATTCCGATGAAGGAAAAACCGTGGGCCGCTTAACCGGCGACGGCAGCTACACCAATCTTGCCGGGCAAAAAATCGGTTTCATTTCCATGGATGGTTACGCTTATCGCAAAATCGGCTCTGAATATGTTTTAGACGGCCGCTTAATCTCCTCCAAAATGGTTGTATCGCTGCAGGGAGATTTTATCGGCAGCGTTTCTCCCGGCGGCAATGTAACGGACTTTAATGCGGAGCGCATAGGCTTTATCAAGGCCAACGGCTACGCTTATAATGAAGCCGGCTCCATCATCGGCAAAATTGTCAGTTCCGGTTATGCTTTTGATTACCAGGGAAAATATCTCGGTTTTGTCACCTATAACGGAGAGGTTGTCGATAAAAATAAAATTATCGGACGCATTCGTCCCGACGGCAGAATATCTGACCTGAACGGAAATTTCATCGGATATTCGGTGGACATCTCCGCCGCGGCAACGGACATCGACGGCAAATATTTGGGCCGCATCATGCCCAACGGTGAGATCGCCAAAGCCAGAGATATTGTCGGCCGCTTGGGGGTTAACGGAAACATAGTTGACGCCTCCGGAAAAATAATCGGCCAAATCATAAACTCCGGACCGGTCTTTGATTACAGGGGAAAATTGTTCGCTCACGCCCTCAAAAGCGGCGGTGTGGTTTTGTTAGACGGCCCGATTTCGGGATATATGAAAAGAAACGTTGCCTACAGCAAAGGTCGCATTATCGGTTCTTCAATGTCTGATAATCAATTGGTTGTTAACAATGCCGATAACATTTTAGGCATAATCGGCATTAATGCCTCGTTTGAAGATATCAGCGCCTCTCCGCTGGATTATGCTTTTTCTGCCGACGGCAGTCTTTCCGGCGCTCTTTTGCCTCTGGGTGCGGTGCGCAATTCTGCCGGAGCGGAAGTCGCCTATCTCTCTCCCAATGGCGCTTTGCTGAACAAAGAAGGCGTTGCACTGCCAGGCAAAATAACCCAGTCTGGTGCGGTTTTAGATGAAAGAAACCGCCTTCTCGGCACCTTAGATATTGCGCATTTTCCTTCGCTAGCCATAAATGTTCTCGGCAACTTTGTCGGGACTGAAGATTCTGACGCTTCCATCATTGATGCCAACCAGTCTTTAGTCGGCAAAATTGCAGATAAAAATCAGGTTTTAAGCAACAACAATGAGCTTATTGGCAGGCTTGCGGAGAAAAAAGTTTTTCTAAACGGCGGCTGCGAATTTTTGGGCGTCTTAAGCCCGGACGGCAGCATCAGAAATTATAAAAACGTTTCTCAAGGCAGACCGTTGCAAAATAATCAGGCAGTCTCTGACTTAGGCACAATCGTCGGCTACGGAGTTTCATATGCCAATGTGGTTGATTATAACGGCAATGTTTTAGGCGCGGCCAATGCCGTCGGCAAAATCATCAACTATAGCGGAGAAGATCTGGGCTGTCTCAACAAGCGCGAGCAGCTTGTAAACTCTTCCGGGGTTGTCATTGGCGCTGCGGTCAGACAATCTCCGGTAATAAATTTTAACGGAGAAATCATCGGCAAAATTTTATCCGACGGTTCGGTTGTTGATGAAGACAATGAATCCATCGGCTATCTCCAGCCCGGTTTGGGTGTCAACTCCAAAACCGGCATGCCTTTGGGCGCAGCGCTTCAATACGGCGTTGCTTTTGATAATAACAATGCATATCTGGGCCGCGTCACCGAAGAAGGCCGCGTGCTTAATGATAAGGGAGAAGACGTCGGCAGTCTTCGCTTTGATGGTTATATTGTCTCTGATAATCAAAAAATCGGCTACGCCTTATATGACTTTTACATTTACAACCAAGGTGGAGATGCAATTGCTTACATAGCCAAAGACGGCAGCATTCTGAGTTTTGACGGCAAAAACATGGGCAGGCTTGACCGCGGTTTCTTGGTGGATAAAAGTTTTGCGCTGCTCGGCCGCGGCAATCGCGATTATTATATTCGCGATGATGCCGGCATCATCGTTGGTGAGCTCGGCTTAAACGGAGTTCTCTTAAACCTTGATAATCAGCCCCTTGGCGAAGTTGATAAAGAGGGCATTATCAGCGACGCCAACGGCAATGTTGTGGCGGCGGCCAAACCTTTGCAATATTACAATTTAACTTTAGACCGCCAAAAAGTTTATGATGAAAAGGGCGATGTCATAGGCTATGTCGGCGCCAACAATTCGGTTGTTAACGAAGACGGAGAGATTATAGGCCTTCTGCAGGCCGACGGCACAGTGGTTTCTGCCAACGGCGACATCATCGGCGGCATAGGCGTGGACTGGTATGAAAAGGTTGAAGCGCCCAAAGCCAGAGACAAAAAACTTCCCGAAGTCGGCGTGGTTGACAAAGATATAAAAGAAAAAGCCGGAAAATCTTTCGGCATAGCCTTAACTCCTGATGGAGAATATCTCGGAGATATCTTTGAAGACGGCCGCGTCTTTGATAAGTCTGGACAATATCTTGGCAAAAAAATGCCCGATGGTTTAATAATGAACGATGACGGCGCCTTAATCGGCATTGAAGAGAGTCAAAAATCCGGCGGCGGAGATATGTTTATTCCTGCCGGAACATTCGGCCGCGGCGGCGCTTATGGCACCGGCACCGGTCCCGGCGGCAACCTTGGCCCTGGCGGTGGTTTCGGCCCTGGCGAAAGATACGATTCCCAGCGCGCCGAAGCTCTTGCTGCCGCTCAGGAAGAGCGTCGCAAAAACATTTCCGTCGGCAAACTCAGCAGCAATGTCAGAAAAGAAAGTTTTGACGGCATGCAGAAAGACTGGGCTGAACAGGGCATTACCAAGGTCATATCCTCCTGGCGTGTTGACATGAGCGAGATGATTTTTGCCGATAAGCCGATTCCGGCCGTAATCGCCCGTTCAATCGACAGCAACAACCCGACGCCGATAACCGCTTTTGTTGAGAGAAACGTTTATGCCGAAGAGGGTCGCAATATTCTCATTCCGGCCGGCAGCCGTTTAATTGGAACTTTGGGCGGCTTAACCGCTTCCACCGAGGCCACTTCTCACTCTGCCAAAGTGCAGATTTCTTGGGAGCGCTTAATTCGTCCTGACGGCTCGTTGTTTGTCTTTCAGGGCATTACCGGCGACGCTCAGGGCCGCGGCGGCGCCCTTGGATATCTGGACCAGCAGTTGTTCAAAAAATATACTCTGCCGATTATGACCACAGCCTTAACCAGTTACACCTCATATATGATGGCGCCGAAAGATGATTCCGGCACGGAAATTGAATCTCCGAAACAACAGGCCGCCAACGACGCCCGTCAAAATTTCTTAAATGAAATGAACCAGGTGTTTGAGCAAATTCTGCAAGATAAAACCAACATCAAGCCGCTGACTTACGTTCCGGCCGGCACCCGCATCATTGTTTATCCCAATGTCGATTTGTGGCTCAGAAACTTTGAGCGTGATAAAGAAGCCGGCGATGCAGACATGAGAAAGCGCAATATTTTGATAGATGACAAGGAAGTTGCCTCTGAAACCGACGCTCTGCGCAACAAGAGAAAAAGAGAAAACTCCGGCGGCGGCGGTTCTGGCGGCGTAGATTCCGGTTCATCAGTTGTATATGAATCTGAAGACCCTAACATCAACCCGGTCAGAACCAACCAACTGATTGATGACAACCAAATGAACCAGCAGCGCGCCCAGCAAAGAGCTCAGCAGCGGTCAGGTGCCGGCGGCACGCCTCCTCCGCCTCCTCCGTCGTTCTCTGTTGCGCCGTCAAGTTCAGGCACTGTTCCTTCGGGTCCGGCTCCTTCAGCCGGCACCTCTGGCGGTTCTTCCGGTTCATCTGGCAGCGTTCCTCAATTGTTTTAAGAAAGGGGGTTAAAAAATGAATTTTAATGTTCTGGAATCAGTTTTAAGACCCTTGTCTTATTGGTACAACCAAGACAACATTGAAGAGGTTGCCATCAACCGCGCCGGCCAAATCTGGCTGCGCTTAAGAGGCAAGCGCGCTTACCCTTGGGTCATGTATAAGGATGAAAAACTCACCAAAGAATATCTGGTAGATTTGCTATATATCATCGCCAACACCTATGAACTTCCTTTTGACCCGGTAGCCGGAACACCGGTAGTATATGCCACCATCCCCGGAGAACACCGTTTTTCAGCCATTGCCGGAAAAAACGTAATGTATGACCAGGAAGACTTAACCGGCGGCGTGGCCTTAACCATCCGTGTCCACGCCGACGATGTTGCCTTCGGCCTTGGCGATTATGGCTTAAAACAAGGTGATAAACTGCACAGCATCAACCCCCTAAAAGACATCAAAGACCCCACCGACCCATATGAGAGACTGCTGTTGAGCATTAAACGCGGCGACCACATCTTGGTTTCCGGCGCCACCTCGACCGGCAAGACCACGTTTTTGAACAACCTGCTGAAGATTTTAGACATCAACAAAAGAATTTTAACCATTGAAGACACCCGCGAGTTAATTGTGCCGCACAAAAACCGCGTGCACATTGTGCTTTCTCGTACCGAGCAAACCAATCAGTTAAGTTACAGCAAAATAATCGATTTGGTGGTGCGCTTCACTCCTGATGCCATCATCGGCGGCGAAATCTCCACCGGCAACGCCGGCGCCATTTGGGAGTTGATGGGCTCCGGCCACGACAACTGCCTGGCCACCATCCACGCCGAAAGCTCTGAAGCGGCTTATGAAGCCTTTTTCAACCGCATTCTGCACTCATATCCCACCATAGATAGAAAAAAGACCATTGAGGAAATGCGCCGCAAATTAAAAGTAGTCCAAATCAACCGCGACGGCAACCTAAGAGCCGTAACCGAGGTGACATAGGAATATATTCCTTGACAGTTTAATAAAATTGTGCTACATATAATTCACACAACAGGTGAAGTGTATCTATAAGCACCACGCCTGTTTTTGTATTTTAAACACCTGATTGTCATGCTGAGCTTGCCGAAGCATCTTTTGGAAAGGTAAAGATAGAACTTGTTTCAATAAGATCTCCGCGTCTTACTCAGCATAACAATGGTTGTTCTATTTAATTGTAAAAGCCTGTAGGGTCGAGGGTCGACCCTCGACCTTAGCTAAGTTCTATTCTATCAATTTCAGTCTTAAAAAATCAAAGGAAAACAAAATGAGTGATAACAAAAGCATTGTTCATGTAAGTTCATTATGCGGGCTTTAGATGATTTAATCTCTCCGAGCTATCACACATAGTTTATTAAAGCTTACTTCTTCTTTGTTTTTTGCAGAGTCCAAGAACACATCAATAATACTGAAGCCTGTGTCAATAAGCAGTTTTTTGACTTCCTCTAAAGACATAATGTTAATATCCAGCGTTAACTTTGGAGCAAATGGCTCAGGAATGGATATCTCTCCAGATTCACCTTCTTGAAGGCCGATGTTTAATAAGCCACTTTTCTTAAGCATTCTATTAAAATTTAACAAGCAGCTTTTGACTTCTGATTTAGAAATATGTATTAAAGAATATGATGCAATAATGCCGTCAAACAAAGATTCTTTAAAATCTAAGGCTGTTATATCTTTTTTTATAAAATTTATTTTGCTGTTTTTCTTTCTCGCAATATCCAGCATTTTTTCGGATAAATCAATGCCGGTTATAATGTGTCCCAAAGATGCCATATAAACAGAATCTATTCCTGTCCCGCAGCCAGCATCTAATATGTTGGATTTTACAGGAAGTTTTTTTAAAAATTCATCAATATGTTCAGAAGGATTGGAAAAAGTATTATTATAATCGTCAGATATCTCGTTGTATAAAGATATAATTCTACTTTTATCCATCAAACTTCTCTCTTAACTCATCGGCAATAATATACGATTCGCCGGCGCCCATCACAATCACAATTGTCTTTGGTTCAATCTCTTTAATCACCGCCTTAATCAGTTCATCGCTGTCAGGCAAATACTCTCCCTTTGGAAAATATCTGAGCATTGCTTTCACATCCGGCAGGGCTTTTCCTTTTTCGCGGCCTTCAAAAATCTTTGCAACAAAAAACCTATCTGCCAAAGATAAAGCTTCCATATATTCTTGCCAGTTTTGAGCAAGTCTTGAAATCTGGTGCGGCTCCAAAACCGCCACAATCTTATTCTTCGGAAACGCCGCTTTCAAAGCCTCCAAATTAACCTTAATTTGGCTGTGATGGTGCGCATAGTCATTATACAAACGAATTTGCCGATTATCCAAAACTGTTTCCAAACGTCTGCCCGCACCGGAAAAAGCCTCCAAAACCTTTTGTAAGTTTAACCTGTCTGCGCCAATGGTCTGGCAAAGCGCATATACCGATGAAATGTTGTAAACATTGTGCAGACCAATAACGTTGGCCTGCAAATATTTACCGTCAACCTCAAAGCTGATAACCTCGCCCAGTGCCACATTTCTCACTTTATAAACTCTGTCGCACTCAAACTCTGAACCATAAATGGTATAGCCGATAATTTTTATATTCTTTGTCTCAAACTCTGCGCGCAGCTCTTTTAACGCCGAGCAAACATTCTTACTGTCCAAATTGGCAATAACCGCACCGTTTGTCTGCATTGTTTTCAAAAAATCGGTAAACACTTTTTTATATTCTTCAAAAGAATCAAAAACCTCCGGGTGTTCCATTTCCAAATTATTAAGCAGAACATATTTAGGATTATAGTGAATGAAGTTGTTGTCATATTCGTCAGCCTCAATCACATAATAATCAGAGTTTCCGTTCCTGAAAGTCTGCCCCCAGTTCGGCACAATTCCGCCCACCAAGACCGTTGGGTCGATTCCCGCTTGTTCCAGAGCCAAACCCAAAAGAGTTGTGGTTGTGGTTTTGCCGTGTGTTCCGCAAACTGCAATGGTTTGCCTGCCGTTAAAAACATATCTGCCCAAAAACTCCTGCCACTTAATCAGGATTCCCTTGTTGTGAGCTTCCAGCATTTCCGGAATTTCTTTAAATTTGTCTTTATATAAAAACGCCGGAGAAGTGGCGACAATATCAACGCCTTCTAAATGAGAAACGTCTTGCCCTTCATAAACTTTAATATCTAAATTGCCAAACGCGCAGGTATATTGCGAGCTTTCTTTTTTATCGCATCCTGAAACCTTAAAGCCCTTAGAGGCTGCAACTCCTGCCGCACCGGCTGCACCGCTTCCGCAAATGCCTATGAAGTGTACGTGTTTCATCATTGCAGCGGCGGAATATTAAGTTGCGCAATGCTTCCCGGCTTAATCTTATAATTTGAGTAGCGCATATTTCCGGTCTCAATCACAAATCTCTGGCGTCCGGTCAATTGCGCTGCCAAATCATAAAAGTCTCGCGCGCTAAGCTCTTGACGCTGCGGGTTCATAATATATAAAACGCAGCCCTGAATTTTTTCTGCCAAACCGCATCTGGCTCTGCCGCGCGGAACCTCGGGGTTAACCACCACGCCTTGCAGACCATCGGTCACAATGGTAGATTGCGTGAAGAAAATTTTTGCCATCAAAAAGCCCGCAAAAAAAGTGCAGACCAAGGCCAAAGCCGCAACCTTGCGGTTAACCGTCGGCTGTGCGTCAAGCTCTCGGTCTTCTTCCGCTTCCAGCTCGTTTAAAAACTGATGTTCGGACTTTTTATCAAAAGCGGTTTTTGCCGGCAGATTGCTCTCATCAAGAAAAGTGTCCAAATTAAAAGCATCCACTCCTGAAGAAGACAATGGGTCATTATAAGGCATTCCGCCAGGGCGCTTGGGGCGCTTGACTTTCTTCAGCTTTTTTCTGGGTTCCTGAGCCGATTGCTCAGCGTTTTTAAATTCTTCATCCATAATCAAAAATCCTTATAGATTGTTTTGCAAATGTTTAGACGTTTTTGCGGTTCTGATAATGCGCGGCACCATAAACACAATTGTTTCAGACTTTGGCGCCTTAACCCCGAATATCTCATTCGGCAGACCGATAATTAAGAAGTTTTCTCCCAAGCGTGAGCGAATATTAAAGTTGGTAATCTGGCCGTTGGTGCTTTCCAAGGTGATGTTTGAGAATATCTTGTTGTTTTGCTCCAATGATGCTTTGGCCAAAACTGATAAATCTGCTTCAGGGTCGCTGCGCTTTCCGCACTTACCCACATCAAAACGCGACATCCATAAATTCGGCACCACAAATTTTCCTTCTGCCACCGGCACCACCACCGCCTGTCCTCCCAAAAAGCTGCGCAAAGCGCCCACGTTCAAATCGTCGGAAGTGGTAAGCACGCGGCCGATAACGCCGGTCTTTGCGGTCTTGATTGTACCATAATCAAAGGCTTTTAACAAGTCCTGCCAGTTAATGTCGGTTTTCTTGTCATACGGATAAATTCTAAACACGCTTACATCAAAGGCCACCAAAACCGGATTCTCTTCAAAATAGTTAACCAAATCCAAAACCTTGTTGCGCAGTTCAAAATCTGCATCAAAGGTAATGGAATAGTCGCTCCAGTCGGTTGTAATATCGGTAATGCCGGCGCCTCTCAGCACGTCTAAAAGACCGAGCGTAATCGGCCTTGATTTCGGCACATAAAGCGTAAAGTTGGCCTTGCGGGAAATGCGCAGAACCTTTTTCTTAGCATCATAGGTATAATAAATTTCCGCCGCATCCGTAATCATGTTGATTACTTCTGAAAACTCTCCGCGCAAATTTTCGGCAGAAATGCTGGCATATGGCGGATCTTTGGCAATCAGTTTAATTCCGGCCTCTTTGGTGAGTTTAACCAGGGCTTTTTCCGCCGGCATGGTTTCAAAAGAAAAACCGGTCACTTCAAAACGCGGCAAAATGTCGTTCCTGCCGTTTTTCACCAAATTAAAAGTTTTCACGTTATACGGAATGCTCGTAATCATTTCCTGGGTGTGCCAGTTGACTGAGCAGCGCAGCGGATTCTCCAAATCCAAAGATTGAGCTCCCTTAGAAGTCTTAATCATACTCGGGTCGCTGGGAACCACAATGTCGGCATTAATAGGCATTGGAGCAGGGGGCAGAACCGGTTCTTCTCTGGGACGCAGCGGACAAGCGCTCAGCAGCAGGACCAAAAATATGGCAAGATATTTTTTCATGTTTACTCTTCATCCTCCGCGTCTTCAACTTCGGGAATTCCCTTTTGGTTCATCAGCTTGTTCATCAGCTCTTCCATGTTCATTCCGGCTCCGACGGTCGGGTCAACTGATTTATCGATTGCGCCCAATGCTTTTCTCATTTTTTCAACTTCCAAAGCATCTTCCTTAATCATCTCCGGTGAAGAGTTATTTCTAAGCTCCAATTGATATTCTCTTAAATTTTTTTTCAAAGCCTCAATTCCGCCCTTAATCTTTTTCTCAAGCGCCGGGTGCAGCTCTTTGTGTTTAATAATATAATCGCCGGTCTCGCTAATCTCTTCCAAAACGTCAAGAATATAGCCGTAAAACGGATATTCTTCCATGGCAATATTGCCGGCTCTCACACACCTGGCGGCAATTCTTGAAATCGTGCGGTCATAATAATCTCTAAGCAGCACATAGTTGTCTATATACCATAGATCTTTGGGTGCCGCCGTTTTTTGGTCAAGATTATCTGCCATCTGAATTTTCTCCATATACAAAGACTTGCATACAGTTTAGTTTAGCAATTGTTTTTTGTAAATTAGTTTGAATATGCTTTTACACAGGATTGGTAGTGGTTTCCGAGCCGTCGTCTTCAACAATATCATAATCCCATTCCCACTCTTCATCGTTGCCTGAAGGTGAGGCAGCAGCGGGCTTTTCATCGTTGCCTTCTTCCTCTTCATATTCCCATTCCCAGTCTTCGCCCTCACCGGAGACGGTTTTTGCGGTGTCTTCTCCGCCTTCTTCCTCATATTCCCATTCCCAATCCTGCTCTCCGGCAGAGGCTTCGGGCTCTTTATCCTCTTCATATTCCCATTCCCAGTCTTCATCGTGCTCGGATGCGGACTTGGCTTCCTGCTTTTCATCAAACACAAAATCGGTTCCGGGGCTGTTTTTAAGCAGGCTTTCTTCATCTTCAACCAAGCTTGGTCCATGGTCAACGGCATCCAAGTCAATCATGCCCGGTTCCAAAGGCTGCTGCTTAACTTCCTGCCATTCCCATTTTTCTTCCTTAAGCTCTTTTTCTTCCGCTCTGGGCGCCAAATTTTCTGCCAATGGCTCAAACTCGGAGGTCTGTACCACCACCGGCGGCGTTGCCGGTTTCATCTCCTTAATCTCCGGTATCTGAACCTTTGGCTCAGCCGGCCGATGAGGATTAAAAAATCCCTCGTCATCAAACAAAGCGGAATCTAAGTCGGTTAAGCTTTTTTCATGCGCTTTTGGCTCAATGCTGATATCGTCCAAAGAAATATCTTCAAAAACCGAAACCGGTTTTGGCTGTTGGCGTTCTCTGTCTTTATCTTTTTGCTTGTTTTTCTTATTCTTTTTAGAAACATTTTCAGATTTCGGCTGTTCTTCGGTTTTAAAAACCTTTTGCTCAGGCTCAGGTTTTAGAGCAACCGGTTCGTCAATCTCCGGACCGCTGAAAACCTTGGTAATAGGGCCAAACAGCGGATTCTTAATTGTAAATCTTGATTTCTGAGGTTGAGGCTCGGGCTGAATGTTTTCTTCTGCAGCAGCTTTGTTGCTGTTTCCGGCTCTTAATTCAAAAATTTTCAAGTTTTCTTTCTGAAAAGCCGTAATCGCATCAATAATCGTCTTGGTTGAAAGCTGCTGGCTTTCTTTTAAGGCCAATGTGATAATTGCTGAAATCTCTTTGGTTTGGGTGCTGGCCATGTTTGAAAACAACTGCGACTGCGCCTTAATAATGTCCACCACCATGGCGTTGCTTTTATCTCCGTTGGTTTTGGTATAAAAAGCAAAAGCCTTGGCCAAATCTTTGGCAAAGTTTTCATCTGCCACCATCTTAAACTCGCCCGGAGCAATGTTCACATTGGCAGCAACCGGTGCGGCGGCTTTGGGTGGCGGCACATCGCTGGTGGCGGCCGCAATCATTGCCTCGGGGCTCTCGTCAATATCGTTGATTATAGAGGTTTTAGAGCGGCTTTTGCCGTTTTTCTCTTCCAAATCGTTAATATATTCCTGCATCAAAGCGCCGCCCGGCAGCATCACAAACATGCCGCGGATTTCATCGGGCAGCTCCAAAATCATTCTGTCAAATTCATCTTGGCGAACGGTGTCAAAAACGTGGCGCTGGCGGAAAATATTCAAATAGCGTTGCAGCAGGTTGTTCGGCTCTTCCGAAATCCCGTGTTTTGCAAAGATTTTCTTCAAATCAGATGTTTTTGTAACGCTTTCAGCCACTTCATCACTCTAAAGAGATTAATTCACGATACGTATTTTACCCACAATCTCGTAAACATCAGGTTAACAAAGGCCGCCAATTGTCATCCAGAGCATATTTTATAATTTTCCTGTGTCGACCGCAGGGAGCACAGATCAGAAAATTATAAAATGTGCGTGGGATCCAGTATAAATTTGCCATATTATTTCTCTGGATTTCTCGACAAGCTCGATATGACTATTTTAAATATTTCTTGCTTACCCCAACTACCTAAGAATGATAGAGTAAGTATCGTCATTGCGAGCGCAGCGCGGCAATCTCATCTGAATCAAAAAGCCCTCCAATTGGAGGGATTTTTCTCTTTCTTGTCATTGCGGCCTCCGAGCCGCAATCCATTCAGAAAGGCAGATAATGTACATGTTTCTCTTCCAAACATCCAACAGACAAAAAGCAAGCCTTTCCCAATAGATTGCGGGTCAAGCCCGCAATGACGTTAGCTCACACCACTAAAAAAGCTCTCGTTCCCGAGAGCTTTTTTTCTTACAAATAAACCGCCACAACTTTATGAATTTTTTTCAAATCGTTGTTGGTGAAGTTAATCTTCTCATCCGGATTCCAGCGCATTCCGTAAAGCTTTCCTTCATCATCTTCACGAACGCTGACCAGCTTTGCCGTTTCTTCATCGGTATAATACAAAGCAATGTCGCCGACGCTGACCATATCATTCGGGTCAACAATCAAAACCGAGCGATTCGGCAGCAAACTGCCAAGGCGGCGGGTGCAAAGATTCACGCCGTAAATGTCTTTCTTGGCGTTTAATTGCGGCGGACGTTGAACCTTTTTGGTTTCCTGCTCCAAATCAACCAAAATATCTCCGACTTTGCCGGCCACGCCGAACACGGAAATTTTCAAAGTGTCCATACCCTGCGATGTTCCAAACACGGAAATTGCGCCGCGCGGAGTGGATAAAAGCTTATATTTGGCATCATTTCTCTGAATAATCTCTTCAAGCATTCCCTTGTCATCAAGCTTTTTAATGGCTTCCTTAAGCTCTTCTGTGGGCATGCCGATTGCTTTGGAAATGTTTTTCATCTCCTTATCTGAAACTTCTCTCTGCCCCATCTCAATGCGGTGATAAACCGACAAGGTCATGTCGGCGCTTTCAGCCACTTCAATCAAAGTCAGGTTTCTCTCGTTTCTAATCTGGCGCAAGCCGGCACCCAGGGTTTTCAAACCGCTTTTTTCATTAATCTTGTTGCGGCGTTCTTGTTCTCTGCGCCAAGATTGCACAACTTCAGTCTGAGAATTTTGCTCGTTAACAAAAAGCTCCTGCAAAGGGCAGTCCAAAAATTCTGCCACTCTAACCAACTGCTCTTGGTCAACTCTTCTGTAACCTTTTTCAATCTTAGAAATTGCAGACAAGCTCACGCCCAAATGGTCGGCCAGTTCCTGCATAGACTTTCCGCGCAAACGGCGGAACATTCTGATTTGATTCGGGAAAATAATTTCTTCCATGACTGAATACCCCTAATAATGATTCCATGTATTGTGGCAATCATACTATGATTCAAAATGATTAATCAAGAAAATAGTACAAAAAAAGACAATTTGTGCAAAATTGTCTTTTTTGTATATTTAAAGTTGTTAAACTTTATTTTCTAAACTCGTCCATATCAACGCCGCGGCCAAGGTTTTTAATGTGCTGCTCGCTCATTTCCTCGCGGTCATCAATGCCATACATGGAGCTGCCCGCCGGAATATAATCGGCAACTGTGCCGTAGCTGTCAATCGGTCTGCCTTCGCCCAGGCTCAAATAATAGTCGGTGAAGGAATACTCATTTTCTTCGCTTCCCTCAATAATCTTTCCGTCCTTGTCCATCTCATATGCGGAACGTTTGTTAATAATACCGTCTGTGGAATGAGTCAGACCATATCTTCCGGCCGCATCAATCTGGCTAAACTCGGTCATTATTCTATCGCCGCCCTCATTGGTCGTCATCTTAAACACCGATTCTGTTCCGTTTTTATTAACCATGCGCACCGAGAAAGTCTCTCTTCCCTGGTCATCTTCCTTGGTCTCAATCTTAATGCTCTTATAAGACTTGTTCATTGAAGCGCCCTTCAGATTCGGCAGCCTTTCTTTCATCAGCCTTTCCAAAATAACGCGGTTCATGGTGTCGGCATCATGTCCGGAATTTTTGCGCAAATAGTTCATTGCAAATGTGTTGATTGAGCCGTCTTTGTTCAAAAGGTTTTTGCCCATGGCTGAGGTCATCACCACATTGGAGCGAATTTCGTTGCCGTTTTTATCTTGCACGGTTTTGATGCGTGCAAATTTATCGGTTGCGGTCTGCACGGTTTTTCCGTTTCTCTTTTCCCTGGTCTTCAAAATTTGATTCTGGCCTGAAGCTCCCTGAGAAAGGGTTCTGGTAACCTGCTGCCCCTTCCAGTTTTTGGAAGTAACTGTAACCGACCCGTCGGCATTAGTCACGGCATTTTGGTTGTTCTTAATCTTGTTTGACATATGCTTAACTCTTGCCGAAGCCACTGCGCCGATAATGGCGTTTCCGGTTTTTCTTCCGCCCCATTTCAGTGCTCCGCCGCCGGCTTTCATGCCGAGCTTAGTCACGCCGTGCGCCGCGCTGGCGCCCAATCCGCCGACGCTTTCGCCAATTCCCGTAATCTTCAGTCCGCCGCCAAACTCGTCGGCAAACTCTTTGGTCTTACCCAAAACCGCCCAGCCCAAAAGCAGCACAAATACCAGATGTAATAATTTCATTCCGGTCCAGCTGAAGTTTTGCAGCAGATCGTCATTATTAACGCTTGAATCTTTCAAAGACTTAATCATCTCATCGCCCAAAATCACTTCTATCTGAGCTGTAATGATATAGATGATGATTGATAAGAACACAAAAGTGAAGATTGCATTCATAAAAGTGTCAAAAATTTTGGTTACATGCTTTCTGGTAATTTTGAAGGCATAACACCCGATGGCGGCTGGCAGCAGGGCGGCGGCCACGCTGAGCTGCAGCACCGAGTTAATCAGCAGCCACGGATATATCACCAAAAGCAAAAAGGCTGAAATCCAAATCAAAATGCCGCTGAACAAAAATCCCAGATGCGGAAAAATAGGAATAAAGTGCCACGATCTTTCAAACAAGCCCATACACATCAGCGTTGAACCGATAGACATTGCGCCGATGATTCTGTCTTGAATGGCACTGACCGTGCAGACAATGTCAAAGCCCATTGATGCCGGAATGCCGCCGGTGGTTAAAATGGAAAAGTCGGCATAATTGCAGGCTCCGCCGTGAGAGGCAATTCTGGCCAGCTTAAACCCGGTATTAAATATCGGCTCCATAAAAATTGCCAGAAAGCTTGCGGAATCCATGCGCAAAAAGATAATCACCATCAAAACCACAAAGGCCTGGTTTAATATCTCTTTGGTCATCTTGCGCGGGTCTTTAACTTCCATGGCCGATATATATTTCAAAATCAGCAGAGCCAGCCACACGGCCATTCCCACAATCACCACGCCCTGAATTGCATATGCAAAAACATTATAAGCCTTAACGGCGATGGAACTGGCGGTGTTGAATAATATTGTGAAAACGTCGCAGAAAATGCAGCTTTTAAAGCTTGATAAATATTTGTTATAATCGCAGCGTTTTGACTGTTCCACTGCGCTTGCCGAAGAAGAACTTACGGCTGCTGCTCCGGTTGGTTTGTTCACATAACTGATTGCCTGGCAGGCGGTGGGGTTTTCCTTACAATTTGTGCGGCAGGTTTTGGTATCCATTTTCTCCGAGCTTCCGCACAATTCCTGTACGCCTTCGCACATTGGGTTAATTACCTGTCCGTTGCCGTCTCTAATCTCAAAATGCAGGTGGGAACCGTAGGCGTTTTCAATAATCTTTCCGTCCTTGCAGTCGGAGCCGCCCATTTTGCCGATAAGCGTGCCTTTCTTAACAAAAGAGTCCACGACAACAGTAACTTCCGACAAGTGCAGATAAATGGTCTGATACTGCTCGCTTTTTGGCAAATTTCTAATATTTGTGGTTTTTCCGCCTTTGGCATGCAGCATCCATACGCCTCTTCCGCCTCCGCTGGTACATGAATTTGTGTCAGCTTTATGGTCAATAATTCCGTCAGCGGCGGCATATATCGGCGTTCCTGCCACGGCTGCATAGTCCATGGCATTGTGGTTTCTTTTTCTGTTCCATCCTTCGCCTCTGAAGCAAACGTCTTCCGGCACGCGCACCACATTATCTGTCGGCATGGTGTTAAGACAGGTCTTATTGTCTTTGTTCAAATCCATTAAACACTTGGCTGAAATATCGTTTCTGGTTCCGGTCGGGCATTCGTTGTTAAGTTTGTGGTTTTTCGGGTCATAAGAGCCGCATTCTTCGGCAACGTCGGCAAAAGCAAAATTAACCAAGGCCAAAGCGGCAAACAAAGCCAAACCCAAAGCCCTAAACCTAAAATTTTTGAAATATGTCATATTTCCCGTTTTCATTTTGCTCTAGCCTTTTTTCTTAAACTTATTAGCCGCAAATTTAACCGCTCCGGCCGCCGCATTGCCGATTGCTCCTCCGGTAGCTTTGGCGCCTTTGGCAATTGCTCCGTAAGCTGAGCCTCTGGCTTGGTTCATCTTGTCTCCGGCATAACTTCTCAGCCCCGATGTGGCGGCATCGGCGCCTTCCATGCCTTTTTTCTTAACGCCGTCGGTCATCTGTGTGGTCATCTTATGAATCGGCGACACATTGCCGATAGCCTTATCCGGAAAGAACTGCTCCGAAAAGTCGTTGATTGTGCCCATAATCAGCTTCATGGCATATAAATAAGCAAACACCAGAATAAGGAACTGTGAGCCGTTCGGCGCAAATTTATCTGCCACATATTCGGCGTCGCCATCCACAATTCTTTTCAAAAGCTCGTCAATTCCGCCGATTGAGGCCTGAATAATGGTCAAGGCATATGACGTGGTAATTGCCAAAAAGGCGAACACGGCGGCCGATTTTAAGAGAATGGAGAAGCAAACCTTAAGTTTGTCTTTGGTATAATTAAACGGCCACAGGGCAATCACCACCGGCAGCACCATAACCATAAAGCCCATCTTAAAGCAGACATCCAGCAGATAATATGAAACTGCCAAAGTCATCATAAACCCGAAAAACCAGATAATTGCGCCGCACAGCCAAATCCAGATATCGGGAATATTAACCGCTGAAAGCCTGATCATTCCGGCGTGCAGAGAATGGCAGGTAAGGGCGTGTCCCACCACCAGATTGGTTGAAACCGTGGCATCGATTGCGCGGTTAAGATTAAGCAGCTTATTAATTACCGCCGGCTCAATGACTCTGACGCCCTCGTAGGCATATTGCACTTTTTCTCCATAAATTTCTCCGGCGGTTTCCGGGTTAAATTTCACAACCCCGGCAGATTGAATTATGCCGATTCCATAATCGGCGCCGGTCGCCAAAATGGGGTTAATCATATATTGAATAATAAAGTCCAGCCCGGCTCCCAAAACTGCCCAAACAAAGACCACTTTGAACAAAAACACCAACAGCTCGTTAATCTCCGACGCCGGCTCCACATTTGCAAAAGAAGAAACATTGTGCAGGGCAAACACCGCCAGCCACAAGACCGTTCCCAGCAAAAGAATAATGCCGCCGGCCTTGGTCGCCACGCCATAAACCTTTGAACAGGCGCTCATAAATGTCTCAATCAGAGTTTTAACAATAATGCATGAATAACACGACGACTGATATTTAATCTTCATCTGGTCAATTCTGCACCTTGCATTTGAAAACGGGTCTGCCAGTCCCAGCTGTTTCGAGTGCAGATTAGCCATTCCTCGACCCATCGTGTCAAACAAAAGGTTTGTCATCGGCTGGCTTCCGAGAGAGGCTTTAGTCACTTCAATAGCCTGGTCCACGGTCAGCTTATGCGCATCCATTGCCTTGTCTGCTTTATTAAGCTCCTTGGCCGCGGCTTCAACCTTTTTATAATTCTCTTCTCCGGCTGTATCCAAAATTTGTTTTTTGGCTCTTTTGGCTTTGGCGGAATCAGAATTAACCAGCGATGGAAATTCTCCGGTTCCCTTTTTTATCCCGGCCTCGGAGAGAGTCTTAATATATGCATTATAAGCCTCAACCTGCCTTTGCGCATCTTCATTATATTCTTTAGATTGCTTGCTGTTATATGTAAAAGTCTTATAAGCCTTTGCATTAATATCATCTTTTGGCAGTTCCTGCGCGCCGACATTAAGGGCAAAACAAAATGCCAAAAGCATAATGAAAAACATGTTTTTCACCAAACCCTTTGCCATCAATGTTTTAGCTTTATTTGCCATCTTTCTTCCTCTTAACTTTGTTGTAAGCTTTTTGCGCAATGTTTTTTCCGCCGCCGGCCGCAGCCTTGCCCATATCCACGGCTTTTCTGACGGCGGTTGAAGTTCCGAATGTCAGCCAGCTTCCCACGGTGTTGGCAATCATGCTTGCCACCATTGTAACCTTTTTGTTAAACTCTGCTGAAGTTCCGCCGCCGACCAGGCTCGAGGTCACCTTTTGCGCCACGCCCATGGCTGAAATCAAGAGGAAGGCAATCATCATCAGGCATAAGAACGGAATTGAAAGCTCTTTGAAGGTCTGCGGGTCGTCGCCGGCAAAAATGGCCGGATTATTGGCAATCACCTGCTCAATTGCCATCAGGGTCATTGCCATTACAATTGAAATAAACATCATAAACGCGGCCGAGTTTAAGATTGAAAGGATTCCGGTTTTCAGCCATCCTCTGGTGTTTTTGAAGGCGGCGGCCATAATCAACAGCGGCAATAAAATTGCCATTACCGTAAATTTAAAGATTGTATCCACCAAATAAAACACAAAGCCGAGCTTAACAAAGGTGAAGCATAATAAAATGAATATGCCTAGCAGGGTTGCCATGAACCCCGGCGCCTGCATCACCGTATAAGAGAGCTTGAAGCCCAGGTTCAAACGTTCGTTAACCGCGCAGATCATGCACTCCATCATGTCTTTTGGCCCTTGCGGAAACCCGTTTGAAATGGTCACTTCCGGCTGCCCGGAAAATTTGCAGATAATGGAATTGGTTGTAAACAGGGTCTCGCCGAAAATCTTAACATCGCCCTGATGCTTGCTTGAGGCCAAAGAGGCATTGTTTAAAATCTCTGAGCCGAACTCCAGAAACGCGCTGTATATGGGAAAGACCAAAACATTTAAAAACCAGATAATTGAGGCAATGGAAGAAGCCAGATATCCGCACGCAAAGCAGATAAACATTTTTCTAAACACCTCGTTCCAAACCTCGTTGGGGTTTTCTTCCACCACTGAGCTGACGTGCAAAAGCAGGCGGTGTGCAAACCACAGGGCAAAGGCCACCATCATAAACGGCAGCGCGCCGAAGGTAATCTGGCTATACATATCCATGGTGGTTTTGCTCATGGTGTCATAAAAAGCGCCGATAATTTCCGACTGCCAGCATTCTCTTTGCTGCTCGCTGAGCGCTTCAGGATTGGCTGTTTTATCAACGGCGGAATAATCGGAAGTTGCGCTTGAGCCTTCTTCGCCGGAACAGGCGGGCAAAACCAAGATAATCGGCAGCAGAACTGCCAACAATCTTAAAACCCTAAATATGTCCGCCCAGTTTTTCATCATCTCTTACCTATTTATAAAGTGTATCGATATCATCACCGATGCTACCTCCGCCGCCGCTTCCCGATTCGGAAGAAGGGGTTGGCTTCTTGCCAAATGCATAAGGGTTTCCGCCGTTCATCTCATGAGCTTTTGCCATAACAAAAGTGCCATCCACATTCAGACCTGCATCAGCTCCGCCTTGAGCTTTTCTTTCAGAAATAGAATTATAAATATCTTTATCGCTATCGCTCAG
The DNA here is from genome assembly GCA_031550205.1 of Alphaproteobacteria bacterium. Lineage (GTDB taxonomy): Bacteria > Pseudomonadota > Alphaproteobacteria > RF32 > CAG-239 > JAVBOV01. Next base: position 1,741 of record JAVBOV010000040.1, on the reverse strand, counting down.
TTTACCATGGTCAACGGAGTAGGCTTTATTAAAGTCGACGCGGCCCACCTCGTCAGTGCTAAAAGAATATCCCGGATATTCGGCCGTCATATTGCTTGTTCCGTGGCGCTCCGCTTCTTTGACAGCACCATATACACTCTTAACTCTGGCATCTTTGTCTTCCTGATTCTTAGGTTGCCCCATTGAGCCGTCTTTAGTTCCGCGATTAACATAGTTTTCTGCTTTGTCATAACTGCGCTGTTCATCTTTAGACAAGCTGTTTCTAAAAGCATTTTCAGGAGCTGTCGGCTTTCCGGTCGGCTGCTGTTGCTGCTGAGCGGTTGTCGGATTCGGTTTCGGCTTCTGACCTCTGCCTGCACCGCCGGCCGCGGCTGCGGCTGCGGCCTCAGGTTTCTTATACCTTGAAAGCCCCAAGGCTCTGCCGATGGTGCCCACGGTCTTATCGGCAATTTTCATGCCGCCGCGTTTTGCGCCGTCAAGTACCGGCTGAGCAGCCCACTTTGCGGTTTTTCCAACCTGCTGAGCGCCGCCCTTGGCGGCTGAAGCGGCCAATCCGCCGATTGCGGCACCGGCTTTGGAATCTCCGCCGCCTCCGGCCATTGAAGAGGCCAGAGAAGTGGCTTGCGCGGTCAGCTTAAAGCCGAATAAACAGCAGGCAAGAAGAATTAAGAACCCGGCAAACCCGATATCTAAAATATCTTTAAGTTTTTCAACTTGGTCGTCATTAACGGCGTCCATAATCGTTACCCACCCGCCTTGGGCGTCATTGCCGCCGGTTAAGGCGTTGGCCATCAACTGCACGTTGACAGAAATCACCAAACCCATGAAAACATATGAAAAGAAGGTGTTCATAAACATTGTCCAGCCGTTTTTGGTATAATTGGCGGTGGGCTTGAACGGCCAGCAGGCAATTAAGAACGGCATCAGCGCGCCCAAAATTCCCAATCGCACGGTGGCGTCAATCAAATAAAAGGCAAAGGCCAAAGTCACCAGCCATGCAAAGACAAATATAATCAGGCCTTGCAGCATCATGCCGAAATCCCACAACTTAACCACGCCCAGAACCTTATCGGTTGCGGCGGAGTTTCTGGCCACGCACATTAAGGTTGAGCCGATGGACTGCGGAACAGAAAGTTCATCTTGCACTTTTCGAATAAAACAATCTATCTTGTCAAACAGATAAACCGGCAAAACGCCTGAATGCGTGCCGCTGAGGTCTGTTTTGCAAAGCGAGCCTTCTCTCATCTTATCTGCCAGGTTGGCCTCAAACAACAAACTTGTGCCAAAATCGAGCCCCGCCGAGAGCACCGGCCCGATAATGTAGCCATATACAATTGATGCGGATGTTAAACATAAAAATGCAACTAAAACTTTAAAAGCTTGAGTAAGCGATTCGGTAACAAATTTTGGCGCGTCCTGCTTCACAAAAGCGCTGACCTGCCCCAGAACTTTAATTGCCAAAAACAGTGCGAAACCGATTAAAATAATTTTTTTCAGCTGCCCGGCCAAAACGCCATATGCCTTGGTTGACATATCTTGCGCGGCATTAAAAAGAACCTTGAACAGAGGGCAGAATATGCAAGATTTAGACTCAAACAGCTTAAACGGCAGCGGCACGCATCCTTTAGAAGCTCCGCCGACAGATTCGAGTGTATCACCGTTTCTTGTGAAATATACCTTATTTCCGGAATTTGGGTCGACATAAACATATAAATCGCCTTTAACTTTGTCACCGAAATAA
>JAVBOV010000034.1:0-5013 GCA_031550205.1 Alphaproteobacteria bacterium | reverse complement strand
TTCAATTTATTACCAAAAACACCCTGAAGTGTTTGTTTAATAAATATTTCTGCCGGCGGCAAAAGCTGGAGTGCGGAAGAGGTGCTGGCGATGATGATGCGGGGTTTGGCGCGGGGCGTGTTTAGCTGAGATAAGACGTTGATTCTTTCAGCCATGATATAGGCGTTTGGAGAAACGCGGTCATAAGGCACTGTGTCCCAGGCGGGCAGAGTTAAAACTTCAATGTTCGGGTTAATGTAGTTTAATATCTCTTTGGTTTGTTCAAGCCTTAAGCCGTCGGCAACAAGGTATAGGATATCTCTATCAGAAGAGTTTTGGAGCCCCTCTAACAAAAACGCTTCATAACCACCCGCCACTGAAGAGACGGTTTTTCCGTATATTTCTTTTATGTTCAACTTTTTTAACATATTATTTTAGATTTTAGATTTTGGATTTTTGATTATTGCTTAATATGTTTGATAATGCAATTAAAATAATATTTTTTAATCAAATTCTATCTTGATGTTTTTGCCGTAGAGTTTGGCCAGGATTAGGATTTTGTCGTTGATGAACCAGCCGCGGCCCTGCTCGATTTTTTCTATTTTATCGGTGCGTAAAAGAGTCAGTTTTGAAAGCTCTTCGAGGGATAAGCCTTTTTGTTCTCTGAATTCGGTTAACTGGGTGCCTAGTTCTTTTTTTAAGGTTCTATATTCTTGTTTGTTCATTTTTCAAACTCCCGTGTTTTGTTGTGTTTTCCGCCCTCGTCATTCTGAGTGTAAAGAAGAATCCATGGATCCTTCCCCTTCGCTACGCTCTAGGGTCAGGATGACGTGGCAGGAATTACTTTGGTTAAAACAAAACTCGCCATTTTAAAAAAATGGCGAGGGAGTTAGTAACTGTCAGAAAACAGTCTGCCTTATTCGACAATGCTTATATCGGCAGCTCCCTCATAAGGGATTCTGTTTTTTCTGAGGAGTTACTACACTCCATTAGCAGAACGCCTGCTAACGAGAAAGATACTAATTGCTTTTTTGTGTTAATGCAATTAAAATTTAGAAATATTTTGATGAGATTGCCGCGTCGCTAACGCTCCTCGCAATGACGTTATGGATGGTTTGCTTGGTTAGATTGCCGCGCTGCGCTCGCAATGACAGAAATGGGGTTTTATGCGGCCGAGTATTTTGTTTTCTTTGTTTGCACCTATCAGCGCTTTGCCGGGAATCGGCGATAAGGCGGAGAAGCTGATGAGCAATCTTTGCGGCAGTAAGGTGGTTGATTTGCTGTGGCATTTTCCCTCAAACATTATTGACCGCACATATTCCCCTGCTCTGATGAACGCCGAGCCGGGGCGGATTTGCACAGTTAAGGTTAAAGTTTTGGAACACGCGGTGCCGCGCAAAAAAGGTTTGCCGTATCGGGTGGTGTGTTCTGACGGCACCGAGCAGTTGATTTTGGTATTTTTTAAGGTGTTTGCCAATTCTATTGCCAAGGCTTTGCCGGTGGGTGAGGAGCGGTTTGTGAGCGGCAAGCTGGAAGAGTTTAACGGCAATTTGCAGATGACACATCCGGATTATATTGCGGCAGATAAAACTAAGATCCCGCCGATTGAGGCGGTTTATCCGCTGACGGCGGGGATTTCAAACAAGAAAGTTAATCAGGCGGTTGAGGCCGCTTTGGCCAGAGTTCCGCAGATGGAAGAATGGCTGGAGGCAAATTTTAAGAGGAAATTAGCCGAGATTGCCACGCCTTCGGCTCGCAATGACATTTCTTTGTCTTTTAATGAAGCTTTGCGAAAGGTTCATCATCCGAAGAGTTTGGCGGATTTGAGTGCGGACTCTTTGGAGCGGACGCGGCTGGCTTATGATGAGCTTTTGGCCAACCAACTGGCGCTGGCGATTGTGCGCAAGAAGGTGAAAAAACAGCAAGGGCGAGAGATTAAGGGCAACGGTTTGCTGCGTAAAAAGGTTTTGGAAAAGCTGCCGTTTGAGCTGACCGGAGCACAGCAAAAAGTGCTGGCTGAAATCTATGATGACAGCGCTGACAAGTTGAGAATGCATCGTTTGCTGCAGGGCGATGTGGGTTCGGGCAAGACGATTGTGGCTTTGCTTGCCATGCTTAACGCCGTGGAGTGCGGGTTTCAGGCGGCGATTATGGCGCCGACCGAGATTTTGGCCAAGCAGCATTTGGAAACCATGGAAGCTTTGTGCGAGGAAATCGGCGTTAAGGCCGCCCTTCTCACCGGCAAGGTTAAGGGCAAAAAAAGAGAGTTGATTTTGGAAGATTTGGCGGCAGGAAAGATTGATATTATTATTGGCACGCACGCGTTGTTTGTGGAAAATGTTAAGTTCAAAGACCTTGCCTTTGTGGTGATTGACGAGCAGCACCGCTTTGGCGTGCATCAGCGTTTGGAGCTTTCAGCCAAGGGCACAAAGGCCGATATTTTGGTGATGACGGCAACGCCAATTCCACGCAGCCTTTTGTTAACCGCGTATGGCGATATGGAATATTCTAAAATTGACGAGCTGCCTAAAGGGCGCAAACCGGTTGACACGCGGGTGATGCAAATTGAGAAAGCCAAGGAACTGGTTGAGGCCTTAAAGCGCAAAATTGCCGAGGGCGAGAGGGTTTATTGGGTTTGCCCGCTGGTTGAGGAATCGGAAAAAATTGACTTGCAGGCGGCGGTGAATCGGTTTGAGATTTTGCAAAAGACCTTTGGGCAAGATGTGGGCTTGGTGCACGGCAAGATGAAGGAAAAAGAAAAAGACGAGGTGATGGAGCGCTTTAAGAAAGGCGAGATTAAATTGTTGGTGGCAACCACGGTAATTGAGGTTGGCCTCAGCGTGCAGGAAGCGACGATTATGGTGGTGGAACATGCCGAGCGCTTTGGTTTGGCGCAACTGCACCAGCTGCGCGGGCGCATTAAGCGCGGTTCAAAGCAAGCATCTTGCATTTTGTTATATGCGCCGCCGTTGTCTGAAACCTCGAGAGCAAGGCTGGATATTATGAAGCAGACCGAGGACGGTTTTTTGATTGCGGAAAAAGATTTGGATTTGCGCGGCGGAGGAGAGCTTTTGGGTGCCAGGCAATCGGGTTTTTGCGAATTTAGAATCGCCGATTTAAGCAAGCACAAAGGACTTTTGCTGACGGCCAGCCGGGATGCCAAGATGATTGTGGAGACAGACGAGCATTTGACCTCACCGCGCGGACAGGCGCTGCGGACTTTGCTGTATTTGTTTGAGAAAGACGAAGGGGTTAAGACTTATTTGGCATGATAAAATTAAAAAAGAGGTTTCTTGAAATTCAAGAAACCTCTTTTTTTAGAGTTTTTTTCGATAGGTTATTGCGGAGTTCATGAAGGACATTAAAAAGCGTCCCTGGGTAAGCTGCTTAACATCGCCGTCTTGCATTTTATCGACGGGAACCGGGCTGAGAACCCTGATGTATTGGTCGTTTTTTTCCTGCAATGTGAGCAAATCTTTTCCATTTTCACTTTGAGAGCACCAAACAAAAGATTTCACTTTGTCGGTATCGGCAGCTCCCCTAAAGGAAAGTATCGGTTTTTCAACCTTTTCGCGGTACCATGTTTGCATTTTGGCATGGGCACAGCTTGGGGTGGTTACACTGATAATTTCTGTCTGCGGGTAGCTGCGTGAGAACTCTGCGATAATTTCATTTTTTTCCATAATACTTTGTGTTTTTAATAATTGTTTATAATAAGATTTAATTTGGCCTGCAGTTTAATGCTGTTTTGGACAAAAGTCAAATGTAAAGTTGTAGTGTGGGGAAAAAAATTCGGATGATTGGTTTATCACCCCCACCCTAACCCTCCCCCGTCAAGGGGGAGGGAAGAAAGAGAAAACCTCCCCCGTCAAGGGGGAGGGACGAAAGAGAAAACCTTCCCCATCAAGGGGGAGGGAGAATAAAAAAACGCTCTTTTTTAAGAGCGTTTTTTTGTTTTACAGCACTTTGCGGCTGATTTTGGGGTCTTCGGCTTCATTTTGCGGAAGATAAACGGTGAGGCGGATTTTTTGGGGTTTGCCTTCAACCAGAATTTCCACCTCATAGACTTCGCCATGTTCTATGTCGCGAACGATGTCAGATTCTTTAATTTTTGAGCCGTAGTCATCCAAAACTTCATCATAGGTAACATAAAGATCATGGCCGTCTACTTTAATAACCCATAAGGGCTGCAGTTTGCCTTTGTAGTTCACCATTTTGATTTTGGGTAAACCGTCTCCTTCGAAAGGGAGAAGCGGATATTGAATCCTTAAATTTTGAGCAATTAATTCGTACTTCATAATAATTTTTTGTTTTTAATAATTGATAAATAAGGTTAATTTGGTGGTATACTAAGCGTTTGAAGAGCAAAAGTCAAACAAAAAAAGCCGGGTTTGCGACCGGCCTTTTTTGATGGTGACGTTTATTGAACGATGAAACATTCGCCGTTGAAAGCATATGCTCCGCAGAGGTCTCCCGAAAACACTTCTTGAACCGTGTTTGCTTGAGCTTGGTCATATTTACCATTTATGGTAAAGTAACGTACAAGCGGCTGGGTTTCATCTTCAGAAAGCACAAAAGCAAACTCTCCATCCACACATTTGTAAAGAAGACCTTCGCCTTTGGCAAACTTAATGCCAAAAAGAGAAAGATATTTCTTGGCTTCTTCCGCTTTCAAAAACGTTCCGAAAAGAAATTTTTCAAGGCAAATTCCGTGTTTTTCTCGGAAGATGGCTTTCAAACGCATCTGGCCATGTTCAGCCGTAAACCCCTTTTCCATCTCATCGCAGATGAAGCCTTGTTTGGGGCTCAGCGTTTTCTGGTAAGCAATATCAGCCTTTTCATCATACAAATAATGCGTATTGCCGGTGCTCCATATCCAAACAAAATGGTTTATAACACCGTTGAATATGCTGCTTAAAATGGGAAAAGTGTTTTCCGGGAATGAAACTTCAGGAAAACATTTCTTCAACATTTTTGCCATTTTGGCAGGTGTTCTCAGAATTTTCATATCTAAAATAATTTAGGTTAATAATT
>JAVBOV010000037.1:0-6215 GCA_031550205.1 Alphaproteobacteria bacterium | reverse complement strand
GGAGCAGTCGCCTTCGCCCACGGCGTCGTCACCCTTGCCGTAGCGGCCGGTGCCCTCTTCATAGGAAGTTTCGCCGGTTTGGCCGATGAAACGGATGGCGGCGGTTTTGGTTTCGTTTTGGGAATTTGGGGCAGGCTTTAGCTCCAACGGTGTGTATGTGTGTATGTATGTGTCTTTTTTAGGAAGGGCGCCTATATTATCTCCTGCATGGACGATGTTGACCATGAATATGGCAAAAGCAGCGCATAATAAACATTTGATAATATTAGACATTCTTTTACTCCTAAAAAATGTGGAACTAAAGCCTATAAGTTTATCACCCCCACCCATCTCCTCACCCATTGAGGGGGAGGGAGGAAAGGGAGAGAATCGCGTATAATGGTGGATTTAAACCACCTCTTACAACCTATACTAAGTGTTTTTTTTTTTTTGCAAGCGAAAAGTAATATATTAAGAAATATGTCACAAATTTGTAACAATTGGGAGGCAAGGCTGATACGCAGTGCGCTTTACGCACTGCGTAATTCTTCAGGAAACCGACTGAGCGGAGAACAAAAAAACAGGCCTAAAGCCTGTTTTTTATATCTGAAAACGAACTTGTTATTTATAAAGCTTGGGGATTGGCGGTTCTCCGCTGGAGCGAGAAATTTTTTTATTTTTTATCTTGGCAAAGATTTTTAGGAAACGCTCAAAATTAAAATCATTGTTTTTACCGGCATAAAGACACCGGTTCAAGCTGTTGATTTCTCTTTCAAATTCTTTGTTTTTGCAAATTTTGACAAGGTCTCCCAAATTGTTGATTTTTGCCGGCGCAAAACGCAGTGCACCCCAGTTGAGAAGAGCATTTTTCAAAGCAAAGCAGTTTTTGGTTTTGGCCGCGCTCACAATTGCTTTTTTCCAATGTCTTTTATTTTTGCTTTTATCTATTTTGCGGCCAAAAAGCAGGTAGCCGATCAGGCCGCCAAAGATAAACGCAAAAAAGGCGGCGTAATATGGCAGTGTTTCTTTTTTTATTTCCACAATCGGCGCGGCCTTAGGCTTTGCCGGCGTTTTTTCTGCCGAATCCACAACAATATCGGCAGGGGCAACTTTGATTATTTTTCGGGGCAAAACTGCGGTTTCAAGCTGATTGGTGCCGGTGTTGAACCAATGCAGTTTGATTGAGGGCAAAATGAATTTACCTTCTTTTTGCGGAATGTAAACATTGGAAATTTTTTTTACCGCCACAAGTTCATCCTGCTCAAGGCCGGTTTCCGAAACAGCTTTTTCAGGATATTGCTTCATGCCCTCAACAGGTTCAAATTTTATATTCGGAAGCTGGGTGTCGTTAACTCCCTTGGCTTTGATGATGATGTCTCTTCTAAAAGCCTCATAGGCCTTAAATTTCGGTTTTTCATTGTTTTCCCAAGAGGACACTATTTCCACCTTGGAGGCCGGCAGCCACCAGTTGTTTTGGTTTTCTTCCGGAGCCGGCTTGACCTCCAGGCTTTGCACCGGAGAATATAAAACAACCGGATTTTTGACGGCAAGAACATCCTGCAGACCAAAATTGATGTTGCCAAAACCGGCAATCATTAAGTGTTCAAATTCTTTTGCAAGCTGTTTGTCCGGCGTCAGATAAAAACCTTCAAAAACGAACCTCGGCAATTCCAACCTGCCGCTTTTTTGAGGAAACAGCGCATAATGAAAGCTGATTTTTCTGACGCTTTTGCCGTTGATGACTCTGGTTTCAACCGTTGGCTGCTTGGAGCTTTTAATTATCCAGTCGTTTTTGCCGTCTTCCACGGGCTGCGGCTCTCTTCCCTGCAGACCTCCGGTTTCATACAAGTTCAGCGTGTAATTGAGCTGCTGCTGAACATATGGAGAGGTATTGTCGACCTCGGCTTTTAAGGAAAATTCAGCATCTTTGGAGAGGGTTGGCTGCCGCTCTTCATGCATGGCCTCAGTAATTTTTAAGTTTATGGGGCTGCTTTTCATTCTGCCGAGGCTGATTTGCGGTATTGTCAGTTCTCCGGGTTTTTTGGCAATCAGGGCAACCTGCCATTGGCGAGTTTGCTTGATATTGCCGTTAATGCTGCTGGAATGAAAAGCATTGGAAACCGAATAGATGGTGAAATCTGTCTCTAAAACACTGAAATCAGGGTTTTCATTAACATTAGGGCCGTCATATTCCAGAATTAGGAGAAAAGTTTCACCGAGGGGAACCTCTGAGCGGTTGACGCTGGCCTGCAGATTTTGCGCAAAAGCCGAAAAGCTGAAAAACAGGGAAAATATGAATGCAAAAAATATTTTTTTCATTTTAATCATACCTCTTTCTTGCATATTCTTTGTTAATTAAGGCTCTTAACAAACCGCCGGGATCTTCCGGAACTTCACGATAAAGCATTTCTCTGGCTTGAACTTCTTCGTCAAATTTCTCATTATTGCTTTTGGTTGAAGCAAAGCTTTTGGAAGGCTTTTTATTTGGTTTATCCGGAGAGGAGCTGCCGGTTTCACGCTTTGGCTGCTGTTCTTGGTTGTTCTGACTTTCAGCCGAAGATTGTTGCTCTTGCTTTTGCCCGTTTTGAGTTTGGTTTTCAGAACTTTGCCCGGAGGATGCTTCTTTGTTTTCGGAAGTCTGCTGCTGTTCTTGCTGCTGCTGTTGTTTTTCCTGCTCTTCCTGCTGTTTTTGCTTCAAGTATTCAAGGTTGAATGCGGCGTCTTCGTGCTTGGCGTCTTCTTTTAAAACCTCTTCATATTTTTTGATTGCTTCATTAATTTTGCCCTGCTTGGCCAGAGAATTTCCCTGATTGTACAGGCTTTCAACATCCGTATCTTTGGAAAATTCCTCATAAGCTTTGGCATAATCTTTGGCGCGGTAATATGAGGAGGCTTTCCACTTGGCGTCTTCAAATTTTGCGGCGGCTTCCTTAAAGCGGCGATTGTTGAAATCTCTCCAGGCGTCCTGATTTTGGTTGAGCAGAAAGCCAGCGTGAGCCTTAAGCGGCATTGCAGCCAGAATTAAGATTAAGATGCCGCGGCGGAAAAAATATAAGCAGATTAAGAGCGGAACAAACAAAAGATAATATCCGAAATCTTCCCAGGCGGCGATTAAGTTGACCGATTTTTTGAGCTCTTCTTTGGCGGTGGAGTTAATCAGACTGACCACCGATGAATCGGAACTTTGTATGTTTGACAACACCCCGCCGCCGGCCTCGGCCAAAAGCTTGAGCTTTTCATTGCTGGCGGGAGAAACGTTGACAACGCTGACTCTGTATCCTCTTTCCCTGGCTATTTTGGCTTCCTTTAACGCCTGATTAAAGCCGGTTTCTATGCCGCCGGTGAAAATGACAATGTTGCCCAGCTTAAAGCCGGAAGCCCTTAATTTATCTGCGGCCATGGCGATGGCGCGGTCCGCCCTGTCGCCGGTTGCGGGCATGATATCGGTAGCAATTGCAGGCAGAAGATTTTTTATAATCTCCGGGTCATCGCTTAAGGGAGAAACCAAAAACGGCTCTGCACCATATACGATCATGCCGCTTTGAGCATCAGGCACGCTGTCTAAGATATCCATAATTTTATATTTGGCTCTGGTCAAGCGAGAGGGGCTGACATCGGAAGAATCCATCTCGGTTGATAAGTTTAAAAGAACCGCCACCGCATTATCCACGGTTAAGTGCGGAAGCTCTTTTCTTTTCCAGGTGGGGCCGCTTAATGATAAAACCGCAAGAATAAAAGCCAGTCCCATAAGATATACAACCATATGGCGCACTCTGGAGCTGCCTTTAATTAAGAGAAGCTTCAAGAACTTTTTATCAACCACTTTTTCCCAGGAAGATTTATTTTTAAGGCCTTTGAAATATATGAAATAACCGATTAAAACCAAAGGCAGCAAAGCCAGCCAATATGGGCGGAGGAAGTGGAAATAATCAAAAGACATTATTTGGCCCTCCTTATTAAAAAGAACAAAAAGATTGATAAAGCCAGAGCGGCGCTTAAGGGAATGTAGAACCAGTCTCTGATTTCTCTGACCGTGTTGTCATTATAAACACTCGGCTCAAGCTTGTTTATTTGGTTGTAAACGGAAAGGAGGTCTTCCGTGCTTTCAGCCTTAAAGTATGAGGCTTTGGTTTCGGAGGCAATTTTTTTAAGAGATTCCTCATCTAAATCTGAGGCAATGCCAAAGCGCGATTTTAAGATGGACTGCATTATTGAGGCCTCAGCGCCGGCACCGATGGTATATATTTTGATATTTTCCTGCTTGGCAAGGTTTATGGCCTGAGGCAGAGTAACCATGCCGTCGTTATTTTCGCCGTCGGTTAAAAGGACGATGACTTTATCGGTTTTATCTTGAGATTTTTTGAAAGATTTTAAAGCCAAACCCAGGGCATCGCCGATGGCGGTGGAATTTCCGGCCATGCCGGCGTCAATATTATACAGGATTTCCGTAAGAGATTTTTTATCAAACGTTATAGGGCTTTGCAGATATGCGCGGGAGCCAAAGACGATTAAACCGACGCGGTCTCCACGTCTTTTTTCAACAAATTCTCCGACCACTTGTTTTACGGCATTGATGCGGTTGGTGCGCCGGCCGTTTAAGGTAAAGTCAGGCTCCAGCATGGAAGTTGAAATGTCGACAACAAGCAAAATATCGCGCCCGTAGTTTTTGGCTCTTAAGGGCTCGCCGATGTATTGGGGGCGGGCGGCGGCAACCGTCAGCAAAAAATATATGCCAAGCAAAACAAACAGCGGCAATGATACTTTATCCATGTCGGCATCGGTTTTGCGCCAGGTGTTTTTAGATTTGATATTGATGCTGCGCAAGTCTTTTAAAAAAGGAATTCTTAAAGCGTCGCCGTGCAGGCCTTTAAGCGGAGAAACAAGACCGCGCACAATGAACGGCAGAAGCAGTAACAAAAACATTTCCGGATGAAGAAATTCTATCATAGGTTTTCTCCAACCCAGGCTTTGGCAAAGTTTTGCAAATCTTTGAAGTCTTCCTTGCCGAAGGCATCGGTTCTCAGCGGAAGATAAGGAGAGTTGGCCAAAAGCTTGGCTGCATTAATCGACAATCTCTGCGGGCTTTTGGAGTTTAAAAACTCAATCCATTTAGAGCCGGAAAGCGTGACCGCTTCCTTGTATTTATAAACGCAGATGCGGCGCAGCAGCTCAGATATTTTTACAGAAGAGGAAATGATTTCTTCCTCTTTAAGAGAATTTATGAGTTTTAAGGCAAAACGTTTTTTGGATTTTTTAATGTAAAAAAAGATTAGTTTATATATGAGCACACTTAAGATTATGCCGCCTAAAATTACCCACCAGCCGTAAGCCGGAGGAAAAGCGGAAACGCCGCCCGGCAGGTGAATGTCTCTTAAATATGGCAGATTATCTTGCATAAAAATACTCCGTTTATGCCGTATAGAATAAAAGATTGAGATTTAAAGTTCAAGAACATTATTAGATTCAGCCGAGATTGCGACGCTTCGCTCGCAATGACATTTTTACTTTAATCAAACGGGCTATAGCCGCCTTTAGATTGGCCGCGGTAGCGGGGGGCAAAAGGGTATTGATCTCTGAATGAAGGTTTTTTGGGAAGTTCCTGAGGCTTTGTTGCAACAGGCGTTTCTTTCGGGCTGTCAAACTCTGCGCCGAGAGTTAGCTGTGATGCGCCCTCTTGCTTTAAGGCGCCATATTTGGCGGTGTATTTTGCAAAGAGTTCCGTCATGTTTTCTTTGGGGCGAATCAAACCGTCGTGGGTGCGGAAGGTCATGATGTTTTCAACGTTGTTTTCTTTAAGATTGACATACATGCAGTTTAAGAAAGAGATATCAATGTCGCCTTTTGCATCTTCACCCAAAACTCTGGCTTTAATAAATTTATAATGCTTAGATTCAAAGCCTTTCAGGCGCGCGTCTTTGTCCATGATCTCTTTGGCAGCCTGAGCGGAATAGCAGGCGTTGACCTCAGCCTCGTCGCGGTGCGGGTTCCATTCTTTGGAAAACTCGCGCAGCATTGTGATGCGGGCTTTTAACGCATTGGGAAGGTGAGCAAAATTTTTGGCATTATATTCAGTCATTGTTTTGGTGCTCCTGCCATTATCATCACATAAAATTAGACAAAAATCAAGTTTATTTTACTAAGCCGAATTTCTTTTTGCCCTGAGAAATCTTAATTGCGCCGTCAACAAAATCAGCTTTGGTCAGTTTTTGGTTTTCGTCGGTTATCACTTTGTCATT
>JAVBOV010000004.1:0-3856 GCA_031550205.1 Alphaproteobacteria bacterium | reverse complement strand
GAAAAAAAGGCCGAAAAAATCGAAGATACCGGCAAAGAAGGCCTTTTTTCGTTCATGAATTTTTCCTTTGGCAAAAAGAAAGACAAAGCTCCGCTCAGGGTTGACGGCAAATTAGACACCGTCGCCAAACTTGAGCAATCGGCCGTTGATGGCAATGTCGATTCGCAAATGTCTCTTGCTTATATGTATTTATACGGCGAAAGCGGTGTGTCCATAGATTATCAAAAAGCCTTCAAATATTATTCCATGGCCGCAGAAAAAAACAACATTATTGCCCTAAACAACCTTGGCAGCCTATATTTTTCCGGCATCGGCGTTGACAAAAACTACCCCAAAGCCATTGAACTCTTCAAAAAAGCCTCAGACTTGGGCAACCGTGAAGCCGGAGTTAACTTGGCCTTTATCTATTTAAGCAACAATTCCACCGTTGTTCACCACCAAGACGCCATGGATTTGTTCAAAAAAGCCTCCGACGCCGGCAACCCGACCGCCCAGTTTATGCTCGGCTATGCCCATTATCGCGGTTTTATGGTTGATAAAGACGATAAAAAAGCCTTTGAGCTGATAAGAAACGCCGCCACTGCCAAATATGACGACGCTCAATATGTTCTGGCCATCATGTATCTTAACGGCACCGGCATCACCAAAAACTACGGCAACGCGGTCAACTACCTCAAGGCTTCTGCCGTTCAGGGCGATGTTGACGCCATGCTGGAGCTGGGCAAAATTTTAGCCTCCGGCCAGGTTTATAATAAAGACATTAACACCGCCCACATTTGGTTTAACATTGCCTCGGTATACGGCAACAAACAAGCAGCTCAATACCGCGATTCGCTTGAAAAACAGCTTAAAATCGACGAGCTTCTGCAAGCTCAGGCCCAAGCCGAAACTTTTGAAGAAAAACCCAGCGAACTAACCCTCTACATCCGCCAAACCTTCGGCAAAAACATCCGCGGCTATATTGATGAGAACGTAGCTAAAAAGAGATAAAACCCAAAAAATGTCATTTCGACGACCCGACCAGCGGGAGTGGAGGAGAAATCTCGCTCATCGTAACAAGATTTCTCCTTCATTCGCTGCGCTCAGGTCGTCGAAATGACAAAGATATTCCCCCTTGACACTTTTGTTCAAACATCCTACAACTAACCCCAACAAACAAATTATGAATATTAATCATTTTAAACTATAATTATTATGGAAATAAAAACTTTCACAAATTGCCAATTTCTTGACGATGGAGAAGTGCAAATTGGCAACGGAATACTCTTATCTCAAGCCAGTTTCTCTAAAAAAGGAATTTTGGAAATAAATATCTGGGAGGGTATTTTAGGGTTGCCTTTTAAAGAAAATATTAAAACAAATAGCAAATTTCCCGTATTTGATGAAAACTGTGAAAAAAATTATCTAACATTCAAAGTCAAGAATGGGAAAGTTATTGCCAAATTTCGCCGCAGTGATAAGGACTATTTGCGTGAAAAAGTCAAGTTTTTTCCTCTGCTAAATATGCTCTTTGTGAGAGATCGTATATATGGTCATAAAGGCTATCTCCTTATTGGAGAAGGACGCTTGTTTTACATATACTGCATGCTGGAAAATGTAGCTCAAGGTTTGATAAGGTCTGAATATTACAATTTAGACATTAAGCCTGAAAACATTGACACTTTATTTGAAGTCATACAACCAAGTGCAGAGAGCAATGTCAACTATTCTTTTAATATCAGCTTAGAACAGCTTATAGCTTATGAAAGAAAACGCTGCAAAGAATTTAAGAGAAGCAGACAATAAAATGTACAAACCCAAAAGCCCGCTTAAAAAAGCGGGCTTTTGCTATAATAAAAAAAACCACGTCATCCTGAACTTGTTTCAGGATCTCCCGATAATTAGGATGAGATGCTGAAACAAGTTCAGCATGACGTAAGTTGCTTTTACGAATGCGGCATCTTAGCCTCAAGCACAATCTGCTTCACAAAATCATCCAGCTTCAAAACCGTCTGCTCTTGCGAACCTAATCTGCGCACGGCCACTGAGCGGGCTTCTTTTTCCTTGCCGCCCACCACCAAAATCACCGGAATCTTGGCCAGCGAATGCTCGCGGATTTTATAATTAATCTTCTCATTGCGCAAATCGGTCTTTGCCAAAATGCCGTTTTTCTTCAACACTTCTGCCACCTCGGTTGCATAGTCGTCAAAGTCGGAAACAATCGGTGCCACCACCACTTGCTCCGGAGAAAGCCACAACGGCAGTTTTCCGGCATGGTGCTCAATCAAAATGCCCAAAAAGCGCTCAATCGATCCAAACAAAGCGCGGTGCAGCATCACCGGACGGTGCTTCTCGCCGTCTTCGCCAATATAAGAAATATCAAAACGCTCCGGCAAATTCATATCCACCTGAATCGTTCCGCATTGCCACTCACGGCCGATAGCGTCTCTTAACACAAACTCCAGCTTCGGACCATAAAAAGCGCCTTCGCCTTCGTTCAAGGTATAAGCATAACCATTATTATCAAGCGCCGCCGCCAAAGCTTTTTCAGAAATATCCCAAATCTCATCCGCGCCAATGCGTTTTTCTGGGCGGGTTGAAAGCTTAATCTTCACATCCTCAAAACCAAAGTCCTTATAAATATCCAAAATCAGCTTCAAGGTTTCAATACACTCTTTTTCCATCTGCTCTAATGTGCAGAAAATATGCGCATCGTCCTGCGTAAACTCGCGCACGCGCATAATGCCCATCAAAGCGCCGCTGGCTTCATAGCGGTGCACCTTGCCAAACTCGGCCATGCGCAAAGGCAAATCGCGATAAGACTTCAACCCTTGCTTATAAACCAAAAGTCCGCCCGGACAGTTCATCGGCTTAATGCAGAAAACTTTGCCGTCTTCGGTCGAGCCTGAATAATTGTGCTCGCCATATTTTTCCCAGTGGCCTGAGGTTTCCCACAAAACGCGGTCCATCACCGCCGGCGTGGCAATCTCAAAATAACCGTTTTGCTCTTGGCGCATGCGCATATATTCAATCATTTTGCGATAAACGCGGTATCCTTTGTCATGCCAAAAAACCGAACCCGGCGCGTATTCCGGTTCAAAATGAAACAAATCCATCTCGCGGCCCAGCTTACGGTGGTCGCGCTTTGCGGCTTCTTCCAGCTGAGTCAAATATGCGTCCAGCTCTTTTTTAGAAGGCCAGGCGGTGGCATAAATTCTCTGCAGCATCTCATTGTTAGAGTTTCCGCGCCAATAAGCGCCGGCAACCTTCATCAGCTTAAAAGCATCGCCGATTTTTCCAACTGAAGGAATGTGCGGCCCGCGGCACAAGTCCACAAACTCGCCTTGCTTATAAAGAGAAATAACCTCGCCTTCCGGCAGGTCTTGAATAATCTCAACCTTATAATTCTCGCCGATAGATTTGAAATATTTAATCGCATCTTCACGTGACCAAACCAAACGTTCCACCTTGTCGTCGCGCTTCACAATCTCGTGCATTTTCGCTTCAATGGTTGCAAAATCCTGCTCGGAAAAAGGCTCTTTTCTTGAAAAGTCATAATAAAAACCGTCCTCAATCACCGGCCCGATTGTCACCTGAATCTTGTCTTTCCAAATCTCTTTAGCCGCCTGCGCCATCAAGTGCGCACAGCCGTGACGCAGCAAATCCAAGCCTTCTTCATCTTTTGCCGTAATAATGGTAAGCGTTGCATCTGTGGTGATTATGGTGCCAAGGTCTTGCAGTTTCCCATTAACCTTAACTGCCAGCGCAGCCTTAGCCAAGCCTGCGCTAATTTTTTTAGCAACGTCCTCTCCGCAGACACTGCCCTCAAAATTCAGCACATCTCCGGATGGTAATTTAATCGCAACCATTATTATCT
>JAVBOV010000085.1:0-6427 GCA_031550205.1 Alphaproteobacteria bacterium | reverse complement strand
CATGGCGGCATTGCCAACAGGTTTAAGGTCAAAATCAAATGGGTCGATTCCTGCCTTTTGGAAAAAGAGCCGGCTGCCAATCATCTTTCCGACGTTTACGCGATTCTTGTTCCCGGCGGCTTTGGCGAACGCGGCGCCTGGGGCAAAGTTGAAGCCGTTAAATATGCCAGAGAGAACAATATTCCGTTCTTAGGCATCTGCTTTGGCATGCAGCTTGCGGTGATTGAAACTCTGCGCAACGTTGCCGGCATCAAAAACGCCAACACCACCGAGTTTGACAAATCTTGCGAACCGGCCGTTGGCATGATGTCAGATTTCACCAAAGACGGCAAACTTGGCGGCACCATGCGTTTGGGCGCATATGAAAGCTTGGTTGAAAAGGGCAGTTTAATTGAAAAAATTTATAATGGCGGCAAAATTTCAGAACGCCACCGCCACCGCTATGAGGTGAACAACCAATATCAAGACGCCATGGCCAAAGCCGGCATGCTTATCTCTGCCTGGTCGCCGGATAAAAAGCTTCCGGAAATTGTTGAAAGAAAAGACCACCCGTGGTTTGTGGGCGTTCAGTTCCATCCCGAACTTAAATCCAGACCGTTTGCCCCGCATCCGCTGTTTGTTTCTTTTATCAAAGCCGCCATAGACAAGAGTCGGTTGATTTAATTTTGCCGCTTTAGAGAATTTTATTTGACTTTTGTCCAAATAAGGTATAAAGTACGCTAAACCAAATATTAAACACAAACTATTATGAAAGAAATTTTAACCATAATTGCGCTGTTTTTAATAGTGTCGATTATAATTCTAACAATTCGTTGTTCTATCGGCAGACTATGCAGAAAAGTTCCTTATTCGAGCAAAAAATATCCTGAGGAAATCAAAGACTGCATCACCTCCATAAAACACAACTATGGAAAATATAAAGAAGCAAAAAGTGTAGCTGCTTATATTTCCGCGGCAAGGTGTGAATTTCAACACGATTCCGATTCATCTGAGGACTTATCTCAAGAAAGAATGGATGAGTTTCAAGCTTCTGAAGCCTATTATTATTCTCTTTTTCAAGAAGACAAAAAACGATTTAAAACTCTTAAAAAAGAATGGAAAAAGAACAAGCGCCCGTAAAACGGCGCTTTTTTTATTTGACTTTTGTCTAAAACAGAGCTAAGTTCAAAACAATTACAAACATTATTAAAACTATTATTTTATGGAAAAAATTGTCACAAACATTATTTTTGCTGCATTTGTTGCATTCTTAGGGATTCTTGTCATTGGCTATTTTTACGATCGCTTAGTTTATAAAAAAGCCAAAGAACTCAAAAAGGGCGGTAATTTTCCTCCTGAGGAACTGGAACTGATGGCTGAAGTCAGAGAGTTTGACTTCAAAATTTCTGAACTTCAAGAGCGTTTGCAGCCTTTTAAAAGAGATTCTTTCTCATATTCGGAGCGTAAACAGTTTGAAGCGGAGCTTTCTGAAATTCTAAAAAAACGCTCTAATGTTGCGCACAAGCTTGAAAAATACCGAGAGGAGCAAAGATTTCTTCGCGCCAACCCGGCTTTCAAAGCCTGCATTTTGGCATATTATGAATACCAAAAGACAGGAGGTCAGGTTTTTTCAGACTTTCACCAGAAAATTATTGGTCTGAAAAGTCAATTTTCCTACCTTGATGACCGTGCCAAAGAGCTTAATGAGGCTCTTTTGCCCCTTTACAAAAAAGAAGAGGTATGCAAGTCAAGGCAAGAGCAGGGCGATCCTTATTACGGTAAGAAGGAAATAGACAGGCTTAAATCGGAGGTTGAAACTTATAAAAAGGTTTTTGCCGGCAAAATCGCCAAGCTCGCGGAAATAGAACAAAAGAAGGAAGAACTTTTTGAAACCATCAAAAAAGAAATCTTTCCGGAATTTCCTTTAGTGGCGGAAAAATATGCAAACATTATTAAAAATTAAAAATTATGAATGAAGACTTATTAATTTTTTTAAGCATTTTGGTATTAGTGCTTGTCATTGGCTTTTTTGCAGGCATTAAAGTCAAGTCCAAGAAGGACACTCGGGAAAAATCTTCAGGCAGCCCGTTTTCTCCTGAAGAACTGGCGCTCATAAACAAACGTGATACGGTTGCAAAACTCATTGATTCCGCATCCGGAGAAAGCAAACAGTTACTAAGTGATGAACTGGCCAACATTTGTGTCGAGCTCAAAAAGCTCAGGCAGGAAAAAAAATATTCTAAATATTCCATAATTAAAGCGGCCTTTTTTCTTCATAAAAAATATAATAAAGAGAAAAAAGAGGAACAAGCTGCAAAACTTGAGGAATATATAGACAGCATCTGCCAAAAGATTGACATTTGGGAAGCCAAATATCATGAAGCTGAACGGATAAGGCTTGAAACCGGAGCCAAAATTAAAGATTATCAGGATAAGCTTGAAAAAGGCAAGTATCACTATGAACCTTCAAGCCACTTTATTGATATCGGCGACTACACGCTTATTGAAGTCTCTAAAAAGCCTCCGAAGATTAAGGAAGACAGTTCTGAGATAAGCATTGAAGATACGGCCGTTCGCTATGATAATGCTTTGCATGACCTTGAGAATATAGCCGATAGGTTAAAAGACGATATCAGAGAATGGAGCAGCCGGATGTTTGCTGATTTTCCTGAAATTCAACAAGCCTATGAAGAGGCTGTTAAAACTGACAAATAATAAAAAAGAGGCATGAACAATGCCTCTTTTTTGTTTGCCTTTCTCCGGCATCTTTGTTAAAAATATACATCAATAACCTTTCACTATTCACTAAAAAACGGAGTTTTTTCTATGGAACAAAGAGTTATCAAAATCGGCCATTTTCAAATGAGCAACAAATTGCCAATCGTGCTGATTGCCGGTCCCTGTCAAATTGAATCTAAAGAACATGCCATTGATATGGCAGGCCGTATGGTTGAAATTACCAAGCAAGCCGGCATCAGCTACGTGTTCAAAGCCTCTTTTGACAAAGCCAACCGCACCTCTTTGAACACCCCGCGCGGTGTCGGCATCGAAAAAGGCATGGAAACTTTTGCCGAAATCAAAAAACTCTTCGGCTGCCCGATTTTAACCGACATCCATGAAATTGAACAATGCCAGGCCGTTGCTCCATATGTAGACGTTTTGCAAATTCCTGCTTTCCTCTGCCGCCAGACTGATCTAATGGTGGCGGCCGCCAAAACCGGCAAAGTGGTAAACATTAAAAAAGGCCAATTCTTGGCCCCATGGGATGTTAAAACGCTTGTCTCTAAATGCGATGACAGCGGCAACACCAACGTCTGCTTAACCGAACGCGGCTCCAGCTTCGGGTATAACACCCTGGTGGTGGATATGCGCGGTCTTCCGCAAATGGCCAAGGCCACCGGCTGCCCGGTGATAATGGACGCCACTCACGCCGTGCAGCAGCCCGGAGGCTTAGG
The DNA here is from genome assembly GCA_031550205.1 of Alphaproteobacteria bacterium. Taxonomy (GTDB): domain Bacteria; phylum Pseudomonadota; class Alphaproteobacteria; order RF32; family CAG-239; genus JAVBOV01. The sequence continues at coordinate 2,993 of JAVBOV010000085.1, read as the reverse complement.
CGGAACATCCGGCGGTCAAAGAGAATTTGCGCCGGTCTTAGCTCGCGCCGCAGTGGCCGTAGGCGTGGCCGGCGTGTTCATTGAGACGCACGACAACCCCGACAAAGCCCTCTCCGACGGCCCCAACATGATCGCCATAAAAGACATGCCCAAGGTAATCAGAGAGCTTATTTTGTATGATAAAGTAACGAAGGGAATTTTAGATTTTGAGCTTTAGATTATTGCAAATTTTAAAAACACACATGCCGCAATCAAAAATCTAAAATCAAAAATCCAAAATCATAAAGATGAATATCAGTGATGAAGGCTACATCATAAATTCTCGAAAGCACGGTGAGAGTTCCCTGATTCTCACCGTTTTAACACGGCATCACGGCAAACTCACCGGCTATGCCAAAGGTGCGCTTTCCAAAAAGAACTTATCCACCTTCCAGCTCGGCAACTTAATAAAAATTGATGCCTATGCCCGGGTTGAAGAAAATATGTTAAGTTTCAGGGCCGAATTGGTTTCTCCACTGGCTGTCAACTTCATCTCCGATGCTCAAAAACTAGCCGCCTTATCTTCGCTTTGCAGCCTGTGCAACGCCTGTCTGCCAGAGAAAGAACCGCTTGAACGCTTTTTTTATTATATCGACAGTTTTTTTCAACTGATAAATGAAGATAATTGGATAACTCATTATTCTTACTTTGAATTTTTTTTAATTGACTATCTCGGAATCGGGCTTGATTTAACCGAATGTTCCGCCACCGGCACCTGCCAAAACCTCAAATATGTTTCCCCAAAAACTGCCAAAGCCGTCTCCGAAGAGGCCGGCCTGCCATACAAAGACCGTCTGTTTTTGTTCCCAGCTTACATTGTTGCTAAAAATTATCATCCAACCCCGGAAGAGCTTAAAGAATTGCTGCGCATGACCGGTTTTTTCCTCAATAAAAACTTTTTTCAAACTCATAACTTGAAATTCCCCCCAAGCCGTGATAGGCTCCTAGCCGAATTAAACCTATAAGAAGCAGCAATGGAAGACAAAGTAAAAGACGTACAACTCTCGGAAGAACTCAGCAAAAGATATTTATCTTATGCCATGTCTACCATTGTCTCCCGCTCTCTGCCTGACGTCCGCGACGGCTTAAAGCCCGTGCACCGCCGCTTAATGTACGCCATGCGCCAGCTTCACCTTGACCCCAAATCAGGCTTCAAAAAATGCGCCCGCGTGGTTGGTGACGTTATCGGTAAATATCACCCCCACGGTGACAGCGCCGTCTATCAAGCCATGGTGCGCCTGGCTCAAGACTTTTCCGTGCGTTACCCGCTGGTTGACGGCCAGGGCAACTTTGGCAACATCGACGGCGACGGCGCCGCCGCCATGCGTTATACCGAGGCCAAATTAACCGAATACGCGGTTGACTTAATGGAAGGCCTGACCGAAAACTCGGTTGATTTCAGAGAAACCTATGACGGCTCCGAAAGCGAGCCCGTGGTTATGCCGGGCATGGTGCCCAACCTTCTGTGCAACGGCTCCTCAGGCATTGCCGTGGGCATGGCCACCAACATTCCGCCGCACAACTTAAGCGAAGTCTGCGACGCGCTTTTATATCTGGTTGAAAAACCGGACTGCAGCATGGAACCCTTGGTCAAACGCCTTAAAGGGCCAGACTTCCCAACCGGCGGCATCATCATCGACGGCTTTGAAAGCATCTTAAACACCTATAAGCAGGGCAAGGGCTCTTTCCGGATTCGCGCCAAGTGGCACAAAGAAGAGCTGAGCCACGGCCAATATCAAATCATCATCACCGAGATTCCTTATCAAGTTGCCAAATCCAAGCTGATTGAAAAAATCGCCGAGCTTTTGAATGAAAAGAAAATTCCGCTCTTAAGCGACATTAAAGACGAGTCGGCTCAAGATATCCGCATTGTTTTAGAGCCCAAAAACCGCACGGTTGACGCCAATTTGTTAATGGAACACCTGTTTAAGCAAACCGAGCTTGAAGTCCGTTTTAACATGAACATGAACGTGCTCGATTCTGACGGCGTTCCTCGGGTGATGAGCATTCAGGAAGTTCTGAAAGAATTTTTAAGCCACCGTCAAATTGTGCTGCAGAGAAGGGCGTGCTACCGCCTGGAAAAAATCAACAACCGCCTGGAGGTTTTGGCCGGCTATCTCATAGCCTATCTAAACTTGGATGAAATCATCAAAATCATTCGCGAACAAGATGATGCCAAACCGGTCATGATGAAAAAGTTCAAGCTTTCAGACCTGCAGGCCGAGGCCATTTTGAACATGAAACTGCGCTCCTTGAAAAAACTTGAAGAACAAGAGATTAAAAAAGAATTCAAAGACTTAAGCGCTGAAAAGAAACAGCTTGAAGAGCTTTTGGGAGACGAGGCCAAACGCTGGGAAGCCATATCTCACGAAATTAAGCTGATGAAAGAAAAATATTCCAAAAAAACCGCTCTCGGCAAACGCCGCACCGAATTTGCCGAAGTTTCAACCGATATAGATTTTCCGCTTGAAGCTTTGGTTGAAAAAGAACCGATAACCATCATCCTTTCGCAAAAAGGCTGGATTCGCTCCATGAAGGGTTATGTGAACCTGACTGAAGATTTCAAGTTCAAAGACGACGACAGCTTAAAGTTTGCCATCCACGCCCAAACCACCGATAAAATTGCGCTGTTTGATACAGGCGGCAAGTTTTACACCATCTCGGCCTCAGACATTCCCAACGGCCGCGGTTTCGGTCAGCCCCTGCGTTTGATGATAGACCTTGGCAATAATGACGACGTGGTTAATATCTTTGTTTTTGAGCCCAAAGCATCATATATCATCGCCTCCAATTCCGGCAAAGGCTTTGTTGTTGATGAAACCCACATCTTTGCCCAAACCCGAAACGGCCGCAAGATAATGAACCTGGCCGAAGGCGAAGTTGCCAAATTCTGCGTTAAAATCACCGGAGACATGGTCGCCGCCGTCGGCTCCAACCGCAAACTGCTTATCTTT
>JAVBOV010000071.1:0-7201 GCA_031550205.1 Alphaproteobacteria bacterium | reverse complement strand
CAAAAAAATTAAACATAAACCGGAAGAGTGCATTTTTGTTGACGACAGTTATTCTAATTTGGAGTTTCCAAAAAATATCGGCATGACGACAGTTAGAATCTTTTATAATAGCAATTCAGCCAAAGACAAGAAATATATTGATGCGGCTTATAAAGGCGCTCCGGCGTTCATAAATGCGCTGGCCTGGGAAAGGTGACGGTTATTTGACCGTATGCAGACAAAGGCTGTCTTCATAGGCATAGTTTGAAAGGTTGTCCAGAGTCATTTGCTGGTGAATTAACATGGCTTTAAATTTTTCCACCATCGGCTCAATCTGGGCGGCGTAATTGTTGATTATTTCATCGGTAACGGAGTCAAGCTCGTTTTTATGAATGATATAAACCGGCTGGGTTCGGTTGATGACTTTTTCAACTTCAGATTTAAAATACGGCAGGTAATAATCCAGAGTGGTTTTGTTTATTTGGTGGTGCGTTTGCTCGTGGCGCATAACCAGATTATATTGGCAGCCGTCTTTGATTAAATCTTTGGAGATATAAACGGTCGGTCTTTGAAAGCCCATGAAAATAGTCACTTTTTCCGGCATGACGCAAATTTTGCCGTTTAGCTTTCTTTGGGCGCCGACATCAACGCCAACTTCCCAGCTGACGTCGACTGTGGCCAGTCCGGAGGCGAAAATGCCATCTTCCAAAATGCCCAGCTTTTTGCTGATTTGGGTGATGCCGCTCCGGTCTTTGCCGTAGTCATATCTGAGTTTGCCATAGGAACTTTTAAGCTCCAGCACAGGCTTTATTGAGCCGCAGTCGGCAGCCAGGCACGGCAAGGCAAAAAACAGCGTTAATATAAAAAAAAGATTTTTCATGGATAATATTATATATTTTAATTGTTAAAATAGGATTTAAGATGAGATTTTTTATTTTTTTGCTGCTTCTGAGCTTTAGTTTTGAATGTTTGGCGCAGACTGCCAATCCGGTGGTAAGAACCCAAAAAACGCCCGATTATTTTATTCCCAGAGAAGAGTTGGATAAGAAAGAAATTTTGCCGGAGTTCCCAGGATATGAGGCGGAGGAACCGGAAAGTGACGACAAGACCGTGAACGAGGAGGAAGACAGCCGCACCGAGCACCAGAAAGATTTTGGAGCTTATAAACGAGATTTGCAAAATATTTCAGCCGATGGAGTGATTCCAGAAAACCCCGAATTAAACAGGGATTTGGAACAAATGAACTCAGATGAAAAATGGATTGTAAAGTAAAAAAAAGCTCCCTATTGGGAGCTTTTTTATGGATTGCTTCCCCCTTCGCCAAGGCTACGGCGCACAGGTCGGGGTGGACACCCGCTCGCAATGACGTTTATTTCTTCTTGGCTGCCTTCTTCTTGGGAGCGGCTTTTTTTGCAGCTTTCTTGGCCGGAGATTTTTTTGCAACGGTTTTTTTCACTGCTTTCTTGGCAGGCTTTACCGCCTTCTTGGGAGCCTTCTTGGGAGCCTTCTTGGGAGCCTTCTTGGGAGCAGCCTTAGCTTTCTTTTCTTTAAGCTTCTTTACCTTGGTTTTCTTGGCTTTTTTAGGTTTTGGAGCGGTCTGGCTTTTGGAAATTTTCAGGGCTTTTTCCAAGTCTTTTTCAGAGCACAAACCGACGGCCACCGGATTTTTGGGGCGAATGTTGGCTATGTCTTTATGCGTGCCGTTTTTAATTGCCGCAATGGTCGGTTTGGTGGTGCCGATAAGCTTGCAGATTTGAGAATCGATAATCTCAGGACAGTTTTTGATAATCCACAAAATGGCGGCGGGCTTGTCGCTTCTTTGAGAAGGAGAAAGAACTTTTTTGGTTTTGGCGTTTTTAACTTTTACGTTCAATTCCAAAACATTGCCAACCAAATCGGCAACCGGGTCTTTTTCACAGCGATTAATTTCTTCCATGTTAAGCTGGTTGTTGGTAATCGGGCTGATGCCGATGATGTTGAAGGCAACATCACCGTCGGCAATGGCTTGAACCTCAAGTTCATGAAGTTCGCAAAACTTGGCAATTTGGCGGAAGGTTAAAGTGGTGTTTTCAACCAACCAAACGGCCGTGGCTTTAGGCATTAAAGGTGCAGTCATGGTATAAATCCTTTTCAAAAAAAATTCTCTATTTGCTGTCAGAATAGAGAATTTTCCGGGATTATACAAGCATAAAGTTATTTCAATTTGCTGTTTTTATTATAAATATCGGCAATGTTTAAGTAACCGACCGAGAGCATATTCGCCGTTCCCTGGTTGGTGGCAGACTGCATTTGCAAAATATCGGCCTGAGAAAGACCGCCGGAGGAGGCAGGCTTGGTGCTTATCTTTTTGGCCTTGGTATCAGTCGAGGCACTTTGTTTGGTTACATAATCGTGCTGGTATTTGTCACCAACCTGCATTTGCAAAACATATGGAACATTGGCCTTGGCATCGGCGGAATCGTTTTTTTCCACCTGAACGTAGTAATCGCCTTTTTGGGTACGGTAGCTGCCGTCAAGCATGGCTTCGGCGGCTTCTCTTTCCTTGGAGCCCTTTTCGGCGTGACTGTCGGCAACCAAAACCTGTTTGTTGCCTTTGGTCATATAAACTTTAAGCCTTAGTTCGGGGGCGTCGGCTTCCAGATAATTCAGGTTTTTGCTTTTTTCCATTCCCTCTACCTGAGCTTTGGCGTAGCCTTCAGGGTCAATGCTTTTTTGCAGTTCGGCATATTTTTGATCATATGCGGCAAAGTTCAGCACTTTTTCTTTTTCACCGCCGGATTTTAGAGATATTTTCATTTTGCCGCCGGAAAGCACTTTGGCAGAATAGGTGTCTGTGCTGTTGTATTTGCCGAGTTCGGATATGGCGTTGAGACGAGAGTAGTTAAGACGGAGCATGCCGATGTCTCTGGCATTGGCAAAGCTTTCATCAATATTGTTGACGTCAACCTGTTGTTTTTCCCAAACCGATTTACCATCAGGGCCTTTGTTGGGGCTGGCGCTAGGAATTGCAGAAACCATTCTTTTTCTCCTCTCACAACTTTCAGTATATCAAATTTTTACTAATATATCAACCGGAATAATTCCTCGGTTTTGTCTATTTTTTCAAGCTTTTTGGAGCCCAGAAAGTCTGTTTCATAAAACTTCAGCCGGTCTTTAATTTCAGCATCAATAATTATCTCGCCGTCGTAAATATGATAAAGGATATCTGCGGCCAAATCCAGCAGATTATGTTTTTTTGCCCAGCTCTCGCTCAAGATAAAACATTTGTTTTCGACATGGAGATTTTCATCGTTAATCTTTAGGAAATAATCTTCAAAATCGTTAAAAAAGCCGGTGGCAAATGCGGCTGCTTCTTCTGGATTTGAGAGCTTAACGGCATAGAGATATTCCGTTTCAGAAAGCACTTCACCGTGAGATTTTTTGGAAATCTGCGAAAGAAGCTTTTTGGTCTGAGCTTTGACATCCTTAAGTTCATCTTTACCGTCATTATCTTCAGAATCGGCAAGCTGAACCATGCGGTTAAAACAAAGGATACACGGCAAAGCCTTAAGCTCATCTTTGGCTTTTTTAGGTTCGGGGGCATTTTCTTTAAGCTGGTTTTCCCATCTGTCAAAACCAAGCTTGGCCGCCTTGGTATCAAGAGGAATATTCTTAATGACCTGAGCCATTAAATATGCGCCGACACCGCTTAAAAATATGGCGTAGCGATTATCTTTATATGCTCTTTTGGCCTCATAAAAACCTTCAAGGTCGGTTTTTTCACCATCGATAATATTAAAAGCCTCATAAAGAAGAGAGTTGGCTTGCGGCATATTAAGGCCTTTGTGGCGCGAAAGCTCAAGGCACCCGCCGTAAACCGCAAATTTGATTCCCAGCTTGCTGAAACTGTTTGAAATGCTCTCAGGCCTTTCAAGCCCGCGAACCAGCGAACCCAAAAAATCTACAATATATTTTTTGTCTTCAATGGCGGCAGAAGGAAAAACCGGAACAAAAATTTCTCCCTTGGTATCATCAAGGCTGTAACGGCGTTCAATCAGCGCGGCTTTTCTTAAAAATTTTTTCTCATTAACCGGGGCAGTGGGAAACAGGCGGTTGACAAATACATGCCATGGAACTTTGTTTAAAATCAGCGGAACGGCAGCGCTTAAGAAAAAGAAGAAAAACAGCACAAACATTATGGGCTTGCGGTGAGTTTCCTTGGCAATAAGCTCAATTATGGGGTCAAGCAGAGTAATGACAACATTGGCAAAAATAAGGCAGAGAACAATTATGGCGATAATCTTGAGCAAAGCGCCGATGATATCTCTTTGCAAGGACCTTTCAGAAGACTGCGGAGAAACGATGAAAGAGGCAAAGTTTTTATCCGTTTTATCTTTTTTGGAAGCCTGAACCTTTTGCAGCCCGCGAACATGTTCCACAGAATCGGTATAGGTGTTGTCATCGACATTATAAGATTCTTTGTTAACCCGCACAGCAACATTTTTATCGCCCAATTCCTTGGCCAATTTGAACGCCGCTTCCCTCTCCTCGCTGCTAAAGCGCTGCTCCAGCTTCCAGCCGTCGCCGCGATTGGAATATACTTCATAATGGGTTATTTTTGACATGTTGTAGTCCACTTTAAAATAATAAAAACCTGCAAGGATGGTATCACTTGCAGGTTAATAAAATGCTAAAAACCGGACAGTTATTATGCCTGGTCTCCGGTCTTGAGACCAAAGCCGCCAAACTTATTTTTAAACTTGGACAACTGGCCGCCGGTGTCAAGCAAACGGTGAACGCCGGTCCAAGCCGGGTGCGACTTAGAGTCAATGTCAAGGGTCATAACATCGCCCTTTTTGCCCCAAGTGGACATAACTTTGTGTTTTGAACCATCGGTCATTACGTAGGTAATTTCATGATAGTCCGGGTGAATATCTTTTTTCATTTAATCTCTCCGAATCTTTCAAATTTAGCGCCTTTATACAGGAAGCTGTTTATTAAATCAAGCACTTTTTAAAGTGATTTTTGATTTTTGATTTTTGATTTTTGATTATTTGCAATTAACTGTTTGTTTTTGCTAAATATTTATTGCTTTAATTCAACAATCTCAACAACGTTCTTTTTGGATGAATCGCCGGTGACGTTGACAATCTTGAAACTGAAGTCCTTAAAGCCCTTGGAGAGCAGATAAGAGCGAATCTCGGTGGCGCGCTTTAGGCTTAAACGTTTGTTCTTAAATGAGTTCTCACCGTCGTCAAAATTATAAGAGATTATGCTGATTTTGTTTTTCTGCGGGTCTTGGAAAGAGGCAATGATGGAATCGATTTTCTCTTTGTCCATGTCCATTAAAGCAGCAGACTCGCCGATGAACCTGATTTGGTTGTCTACGGCCGCTTTGACCGGAGCCGGAGCGGTAGGAATCAGGGGTTCAATGTCCTTAACCTTGACCGGTTCAACCACCGCCGAAGTTACCGGGTCGGCAACCGGTTCAGCAACAACCGGGGCAGTCGGTGTTGAAGGCATAACTTCAGCCGGTTTTGCAGGAATTGATATATCTTGAGAAACCGGTTCAACATCCACCGCAATATCTTCCGGGGCGGAGATTTCAGCGACAACGTCTATCGCCGGCTTAGGCTCTTCCACAATTTTAGGGGCAACGGGCTTCTTGGCTTTTTTAACCTTGGGTTTGGCGGCTTCTTTGGAAACCACCGGAAAAACCGGGTCTTTTCTGAGAGGAATTGACTGAACCTGCTGCAGATTATCAAGCACGGACAAATCTACCACAACGTCATCTTCAGCCTGGGAAACAGAAGACATTAAGCAGATTGCAGAAGACAAAAGAAGCATCTTTTTAAACATGGTTTATTCCTCTTAAAAAAATAATTATATTAAATCCAGTCTGCCACCAGTTTACTTAAAACTGAGTTAACTGCAACAGAATCTATAGAGTTAGTCACTTCTTTATTAAAAATGTATCCGCCGGCTTCTTTTACCAGCAGAGACCCGGCGGCAATTATGTTTTGAGAATGATTGAGGCCGACACAAGCGTCAAGCTTGCCGGCAGCAACATAAGCCAGGTCCAGGCAAAAAGAACCTTGAACGCGAATATCTCCGGTTTTTTCTAAAACTAAATCATGGATTTTTTTGTATTCTTTAATTTCTTTATGATAAGAAACAACAGCTCCGACAACAGACTCACTTAAATTTTTGCGGCCGGAAACGCGCAGGCGTTCATTGGAGCGGGCGCCTTCCTTATATGCGCCTTTGCCTTTTTCAGCGAAGAAAAGTTCGTCGGTTATGGGGTTATAAACTGCACCGTAAATTGCCAGACCATTTTCCAAAACCGCAACGGAAACGGCAAAATGAGGAATTCCCTTGGAAAAGTTGATTAAGCCGTCCAAAGGGCAGAGCATGAAATATCTGCCGCCAGGAACCGGTTTTTTAGAATCGTAAAAAGCGTAATCTGGCTTGACTTTGGCCAGTTCTTTTTCCAAATTGGCACTGATGCGTTCATAAGACTTGATTACAAAATCTTTATAATCTTTGATGGATGTTTGGAGCTTTTCAATCTCCCAAAAATCGCGAGCCAGAGAATTGGCGGCTTTTTTCAAAGCCGTGTTAACCAGGTTAGATAAGGGGGAGATGTATGCAGCCATTATTTTGCTCTTTCAACATAGGTTGCATCGGCCGTTGCCACCACAATCTTGTCTCCGGCGTTAATGAACGGAGGAACCATTACTCTGACGCCGTTGTCTAAGATAGAAGGTTTATAAGATGAGGATGCGGTTTGGCCTTTAACGACCGGCTCGGTTTCCGATACGACGCGAATTACGTGCTGAGGGAGTTCAACAGAAACGGGCTTGTTATCAATGAAGCTGATATGAACCAGCATGCCGTCTTCCATAAACGGGCGGCTGTCGCCCAAAATGTCTGAGGGCATGGGGAATTGGTCAAAAGTTTCTTGGTCCATGAAGGTTAAGCCGGTGGCGTCTTCATATAAGAATTGGCAGTCTTTTTCTTCAACCATTAATTTTTCAACGGTGTCTTCAGTTCTGAAGCGCTCGTTGGTTTTGGTTCCTTCTTCAACGGCTTTCATTTCAACTTGCATGAAAGCGCCGCCTTTGCCGGGCTTTATGTGCTGCGCCTTAACAATGGTCCAAGGCTTGCCTTTATATTCAATTACCCAACCGATGCGGATTGAGCCTGCAGATTGTTTCATGTTTATAACTCCTTATTTACAATT
>JAVBOV010000018.1:0-32381 GCA_031550205.1 Alphaproteobacteria bacterium | reverse complement strand
GAAAGTAAGATAATAGAAGAAAAATAAGACACTAAGGCAGGACATTAGCTAGAGAGCAAGGCTAGCTTACAAAATCTTAAAAGCGGAACTCAGGCAAAAGCCTTTGGGCACGATGGGCGCCAAAGTAACAAAACCCCGCGCAGGTAAAAGCCTACAAGAAAAATTCGGATGAGGTTGCCACAACCTAAAGGCCTCGCAATGACGGTTTCTAAAACTTCCCTTCAGCCAACTCCAAATCCCCCGGCGTGCCCACATGATAAACCATATCCTCGTTTATCTCGCAAAACAGTCTTCCTTTATTCATGGCTTCATCATACAAATCGCGCATCGAAAATTTTCCGTCCGGCGAGTTTTCAAAAATCTTCGGGTTAACCAGCGCCACACCAATATAAAGATACTCAAAACCTTCCACACACTTCACATTTCTCTGGACAATCACATCGCCTGAAATCTTATAATTGCCAGCCAGTTTTTCCACTGTTGCGATTCTATCCAAAGGCGTCAGCAAAAGCAAAATATCCATCTTTGCTGAATCCCACTTATCCATCATCCTCCACATTGAAGACTTAACACCGCTCTCGACCCAAAGCTCATCGCTGTTCAGCGTAAAAAACGGATTCTCTCCCAAAAGCGGCAGCGCTTTCTTAACTCCGCCGCCGGTTTCCAAAGCAACCTCTTCTTCCGAAATCAAAACATTAAAATCATTAACCCCTGCCAGATGCTTCTTAATCAGCTCTTTTTGATAACAAACATTGACCACCACATCTTTAATATTGGCATCTCTCAACATCTCCAGCTTATAATCCAAAAGCGTTTTGCCCTTAACCCTAATCAAAGGTTTGGGCAAATCGTTGGTCAAATGTTTCATCCGCTCGCCGCGCCCCGCCGCCAAAATAATCGCCTTATCAATCGGCTTTTTTCGCGGCAAATTCCTAAATTCCGGCGGCAGATTCTCATCCATCCATTTTTTCAAATCTTTCAATTCCGGATTCTTAAGTGTAATGTTAACCATCCGCCACAAATTTGGAATATGCTTCAAATAAACATCTTTATTCTGCCTCACCAAAAGTTCGGCAAATCTTCCCAAAACCCGCAAATGTCTGAAGATTGAAAAAAACGCAAAACTTCTTTCAAAATCTTCTCTGCTCACATCGCCAAGACTTTCAAAAAACTTCTTTTTCATTTTCTCATAAACCGGCTCTGCAATCTTGCGCCTGGCATCTTCAATCAGGCTCATAATATCATAAGTCAGCGGCGCAAAACACGCATCCTGAAAATCTATCACCGCGCAGTCATCATCCGCCTTCATCAAATTATCAACATGATAATCCCACAAAACAAGCGCTGACGGAACCGCAAACCCCATCGGCAAAATCTTTTTAACAATCTCCAAAAACTCGATTCTCTTTTCCGCCGGCAGCGCCAATCCCTTAACGCTCGGATAATACCAATCAACAAACAAAGCAAACCCGCTCAAAATTTGCTCCTCACCCAAAACCGGAATATATTCAAACTTTTCTCTCACCCTTGCCGTCTTAACCAAAATATCGGTCGCCGCATCATACAAAGGCTCTTCATCTGCGCCGCCGTTAAGCAGATTTGTAAAGGTCTCGTCTCCCAAATCTTCCAAAAGCACAAAACTCTTGTCCTCATTAAAAGCCAAAACCTTCGGCGCGCGAATGCCCTGCTCGTTAAAAAACTTGGAAAGCTTAATAAAAGTTTCCGTCCGATTCTGGGTCGCCTCACCGGTCATTAAAATATAATTTTTCTCATCGGTTCCGATTCTATAATATTGCCTTTTAGAAGCATCTTGCTTCAGCGGCATAATCTTAAAATTTTCAATTCCGCATTTTTTAATAAATTCTTGCATGATAGCTTTACCCTGTGTTTACTTATTGCATATAATATCTTAGAATACTTAAAAATTAATTTAGGAAGAAACCAAAATGCCTCAGGAAGTTTTATTATACGGACATCACGCCGTTTTTGCGGCCTTAAAAAACAAAAACCGCAAAATCAGCCGTCTGCTCTGCACCAAAGAAAATTTTGAAGAACTCAAAAGCTTTTCCGTTAAGGCCAAATTGGTTGAAAAAAAAGAGCTCGATAAAATTCTTCCCGACACTCCGCACCAAGGCATTGTCTTATATTGTCAGCCGCTTGAAAATAATAACCTTGAAGACATCATCAACCTGGCTGAAGAAAAACAAAAATGCCACGTCTTAATCTTAGACCAGGTCACCGACCCGCAAAACATCGGCGCCATAATCCGCTCCTCTGTTGCCTTTGAAACTTTGGCCTTAATCATCCAAGACAAAAACTCCCCGCCTGAAACCGGCGCCATGGCCAAAGCCGCCAGCGGCATGTTGGAGCACCTTCCCATATCCCGCGTCACCAACTTATCGCGCGCCATTGAACAACTCAAAAAAGCCGGCTTCTGGGTCATCGGCTTAGACGGCTACGCCAAAGAAAAAATCTCCCAAATAAACAAGTCAGGCAAAATAGCCATCGTCATGGGCTCTGAGGGCAAGGGCATGCGCCGTTTGGTTGAAGAAAACTGCGACCAGGTTGTTCTGCTCCCCATTTCTTCCAAAGTAGAAAGTTTAAACGTTTCCACCGCCGCCGCCATCACCTTATATGAACTAAACCGGGAGTAACCCATGCTCACAACTTTAGAAATTAAAAATCTTTCTAAAAACTTTGGCAGCATAACCGCCGTCGACAAAGTCAGCTTGGAGTTTTCCAAAGGCAAAATCACCGCCCTCTTAGGCCCCAACGGCGCCGGCAAAACCACCTTAATGAACATGGTTTCAGGCTACCTCCACCCCTCGGACGGAGAAATTTTTGTGCTGGGTAAAAGCATCAACGAATATCCTCTTGAGGCCAAAGAACAAATCGGCTTTTTGCCTGAAGGCTCGCCCCTATACCCCGATATGAGCGTCAAACAGTTCTTAAACTACATGGCCGCCCTGCGTAATGTTGAAAGCTTCGATTCGATAATTGAACAAACCCAAATCAAAGAAGTCTTAAACCAAAAAATTGAAACTCTTTCTAAAGGTTACCTGCGCCGCGTCGGCTTTGCCCAAAGCATTTTGCATGATCCCAAAATTTTGCTGCTTGATGAACCGACCGACGGCCTTGACCCTAATCAAAAAAAACATTTCCGAAAACTCATTTCCGACATGAGCAACGACAAAACCATCCTCATCACCACTCACCTTTTGGAAGAAGCTGAAAATCTGGCCTCGCGCATTATCATCATTAACCGCGGCAAAGTCCTGGCCGATGGCAGTGTAGATGAAATTTTGAAAAAAACCAAAACCAAAAGCCTGGATAAAGCCTTTGAAAGATTAACCAAATGAAAAAACTTCTAACCGTCGCCAAGTTTGAACTGCTGCGATATTTCATATCTCCTTTAGCATACGTATATCTAATTGCATATCTGCTCTTAAGCAGCTCTTTTGCCATTTATTTCGGCCACTTTTTTGAGCGTAACACCGCCGACCTTTCTTCTCTGTTTTCTTTCCAGCCCTGGATATTTTTGTTGTTTATTCCCGGCATTGCCATGCGCCTTTGGTCTGAAGAATTCAGAAACCAAACCATCATCCAAATCACTACACTTCCTGTTTCCACAGCCTCACTGGTCTGGGGCAAATTTTTAAGCGCCGCCGTTTTTTGCGGCCTGGGTCTGGCTCTAACCTTCCCAATGATAATTACCGTAAACCTGCTTGGCAGCCCCGACAACCTTGTCATTTTCATTAGCTATCTCGGCAGTTTTGTTCTTGCCTGCGCCATGCTTGCCATCTCTGAAACCATGTCGGCCTTAACCAAAAATCAAATCATCTCTTTGGTGCTGGCCGTAGTGGTAAACCTGCTGTTTTTCTTAAGCGGCATAGAATATGTGCTGGCTTTCTTCCGTCTTTTTGCCCCCGCACCGCTGGTTGACCTTGTGGCGTCTTTCAGCTTCTTGACCCACTTCCAATCTGTTATCACCGGTTTGGTTGAACTAAAAGACATCGTTTTCTTTTTATCAATCATCATTTTGTTCAACACCTTAACCTGCATCATCATCAGCTTCAGAACCTCCGGCACCTCAAAGCTTTTCAAGTCTGAAAGCCGAGCTTATTATTTAGCTGTCTCCGTTGTTTTGCTCACCGGCTTCATCGGCTTAAATATGTTTGCCAACAGCTTTTTAAGACACCCGCAGTTTGACTTCACTCAAGAAAAAATTTTCACGCTCTCACAAGCTTCAAAAAATATTTTAAAAAACATCAAAGAACCCATAACCGCCAAAGTTTTCTATTCCAAAGAGCTGGGACGGAGAAACCCCGACATCAGACAAGCCTTTGACCGCACCCGCCAGCTTTTGGAAGAATTTTCCAAAGCCTCAAACGGCAGATTTGAATACATCATCTATTATCCAAAACTTCTAGACAAGCTTGAAGATCAGGCCTACGCCGCCGAACTGCAGCCGATTCCCTTAATTGACCTCAACCAAAACGCTTTCTTCGGCATATCCTTTGTCAACGCCATTGACAACAAAACATCTCTCCCCTTCATCAGCCTGAATAGACAAAGCTTTTTGGAGCAAGACTTAGTAGAAAAAATTTATCAGTTAGAATCAAAGAAAAAAACCGTGGGCATCATCTCCGGGCTTCCCATGTTTTCAACAATGATGAGTGAAAGCTATGTCACCCAGGACTGGGAGATCATCAAACAAATCAGCCGCTTTTACAACATTCTCAAGATTGAAAAGCCTGAAGACATTGACCGTGTTGATGTCTTAATGCTGGTTCACCCCGCCCTATCTGAAGAGATGATAGAAAAAATAAAATCATACTCCGATAGCGGCGGCGGCTCGCTGGTTCTGTTAGACGTTGCTCCTGAAGCTTCGCGCATTTATTCTCCAAGCAACACCCGCTTAACCGCCTCCAACATTGGCAGTTTGGAAAGCTACTGGGGCTTCAAATTCCACAAAGAACTGGTTGTCGGCGATTTAGAAAACTCCATTACCGTAGACATGACCGGCAATTATCAAAAAAACCCATACTTCATTCCCGACGTAATTCAGTTTGTTTTGGAAAAAAATAACTTAAACCGACAATCTCCAATCACAAAAAACTTAAATTCCATACTGTTTGCCTCGGCTTCTATCTTGGAACCAACCTCTGAAAACGTGGCCTTCGTCCCCTTAATCAACGACGGTCCAAACTCTGCCCTGCTTGACGTTTCTTTTGTGCAAAAAAACATTCCGCCCAACATAATCCTGGAAAAATATAAGCCCGATAATTTTGCCGACAAATTCATTGCTGCCTTAATTCTCAGCAAAGACAAAACCAAACCTTTCGCCGCCATCGCCGTGGCCGATACGGACTTCATCTATAACTCTTTCTGGGCAAAATCTGAAAGCATGCTTGATAAAGATTATGTAACGCCGATTTTTGACAATGCCAATTTCATTCTAAACTCGCTTGATGCCCTCGCCAATAACAACTCTCTGTTGGAGCTTCGCGGAAAGTCCATTCAGACCAGACCTTTTAACGGCATTGAAAGCTTAAAGAAAAACGCCCATCAACAGTTCATCATTAAAGAAAATGAATTGCTTGAAAAAATCAACTTAACCAAAAAAAGTCTCAATGAAATTGTCTCCAAAAGAAATTTTGAAGAAAGGCAAACCTTCACCACCGATGAAATCGCAATTCTTGCCGGCATCCGCAGCAAACTCGATTCCTTAAGAATAGAGCTGAGCGAACTGAAGATAAACCAAGACCGCCAAATTAAGCAAATTGACATGCTCATTAAGTTTTTCAACATTTACAGCCTTCCGCTGTTAATTTTGCTCGGGCTGAGTCTGGCTCATATCATCAAGCGTAAAGAACCTAAAACTCACGCCGCCGTAAAATTCAACAAAGAATTCATCTCTCTATGCATATATTCTTTGCTGCTGCTGGGCTTGGGCATAAGTGCCTTCTATCTCTCCAACCGAAATGAAATCAACTCTTATCAAGACGCTCCTGTTTTTGAAAACCTGCCTGATGAAATCAACAACATCACCAAAATCAGTTTCAAAAACCACGACACGGTCCTGACTTTCTCCAAAAAAGACGCCCTTTGGGTTTTAGACCAACACCCTGATTTTCCGGTTTATCAAGAGCGCATCAAAAGCTTTTTAGGCACTCTATTAAGCGCCGCTTATTTTGAAAAGAAAAGCGACAAAGCCGAACACTTATACAAATTCGGCCTCAGCCCGGTAGAAAGTGAAAACTCCAAGAACACCCGCATTGAACTAAACGCCGGCAGCAAAAAAATTCTTTCTTTTGAAGTTGGCTTTCATGACATAGACATCGGCCGCGGAGCCACAGCCGCATATATAAAGTTTGACAACAGTTTCCAGGTCTGGCTGATAAATGCCGATTTCATAGACTTAAATCTTGATTGGCACAACTGGACCTACAGCCGCCTGTGGGACTTGCGCTTCGGCCGCTTTGAAGGAAAAGACATAGACAAACTGGCAAATATCTCCAAAGCAATGCTCAACGCCAAAATTTTAAGCCAAAAAACCAATCCGGAAAACTTAAAAAAGCTCGATTCTCTAAATTTGCATATTGAAAACGGAGCGCATATTGTTGTAGATTTCTGGGCGGCGGATAACAAGTTTTATGCTTCTTATAATTTCATAAAAACCAATGATCGATTGAACTTTTTCGCGCCATTCGCAGCCGGAAAATATTTTGAAATCAGTAAATATGACTGGGGAAAAATAAAAAATGTCGCCAAATAACAGAATAAAAAAAATTGCAACAATTATCAGCACAAGCGTGGCAACGTTTCTTTGCCTGCTCAAAATTTTTGCCTCTATTTACACCGGCTCTTTGTCGATTCTTTCTTCAATGGTCGACAGCCTCTCAGACATCATCGGCTCGCTGGTTACCTTCTTTGCCGTGCACATTTCATCGCAGCCAGCCTCTGAAAAATATCGCTACGGCTACAGCAAAGCCGAACCCCTAAGCGCTTTGTTCCAGTCCGCATTCATTGCCGGCTCTGCCGCCTTCATCCTGTATGACTGTTTCAACCGCCTGGTTAATCCGCAAAAAATTGAGCAGACAACTTTAGGTATCATCATAATGATTGTCAGCCTTGTTGCAACCGGCATCTTAATTTTGTACCAAAAACGAGTTTTCAAAATCACCGGCTCGCAGGCCATTTTAGCCGACAGCGCCCATTATAAGGTAGACATTCTAACCACTTCCTCCATCATCTTCACTTTGTTTGTGGTTCAAAAGTCCGGCCTTTTCTGGATAGACAGCGTCATCGCCCTGCTCATAGCCGCATATCTTTTATACAACGCATATGCCCTGGCTGTAGATGCCATTAAAGTTTTAATGGACAAGGAGCTTAATGAACAAACCAGAGCAGACATAAAAGCCCTTGTTTTAAAAAACAAATTTGCCAAAGGTATCCACGACTTAAGAACCAGAGACCTTGGCGGAATTTATACCTTTGAATTTCATCTGGAGCTCGACGGCTGCCTAAGCCTAAGCCAGGCTCACGATTACGCCCACCAAATTGAAGACGCGCTTCACAAGACCTACCCTCATGCCCAAATCATCATCCATCAGGAGCCGTTCGGCATCAAGGACAAACGTTTGGACGCAGAAATCGCCCGTTGCTGCAAACACAAAAAAAACCGCTCTAAACAACTTCTTTCAAAGTCATAAAGAGCGGCACTACCCAATTACCATTTATCTATGAATCTACACGAGACTCCAGGGTAAAAAAGCCAAGTTCTACAAAACTAAATAATCTAAAACCTTACTAAACTGTACAGACGTAAAACTTGGCTCGGTACACAAAAATTTGGGAAATATATAGAAAAACTGAAAACTCTCACAAAGCTGAATTTGATAAAAGAGAGCATCAGTCTTGGAAAACACATCATAATAAAAATAAAAATATAAAATAGAGCTGAAATCTACCTTATATTTTTTCAAGAGTCAATATGCAGCGCATAACATCAAAAAAAACCGCTTTGTCTTCTGCATTAAAATTTTCAAAAGGCAGAAAACAAAGCGGCGGGTTTATATGAGGTTTAAAGGTGATCTAAAAAAAAGGGCGGAATTCAACACACTAAAACTGCTATTATAAATAAAAACAATCTCCGCCCTTTCCGGATTATATAAACACTAAAAACAAAGCTCTAATTAACATAAAAATTCAAAATCTGAACAGAGCATACGCTTATTTTTAATTTTGTCAACATTTATTTTTTTAGTCTAATAAAAATCTCTAAAAAAACCGCCCCGATTATCAAATTTGCCAAGAGATAATACAAGGGGCGGAAAGCACGGCTGCTAAATATAAAAAAGGTGTCTGCTGAGTTTAACATAATTGTGAGTAAGAATCGTAAATACCTGGGGTGCCGGAAAAGAAGTTTGGCAAGAAGCAGACACCTGTAATAAACACCATAATAAAAACAAAAATATCAAATATAAACAACTTTATAACACAATTTGTCTTTTTTGTCAACATACTAATCAAGACCATAAAAGTTAATCCCATACAAAAAAATTATGCTTGTTTTTTAATATATTACGGCTAATTTTAACTTATATCACTTTTTTGGGAGTAGACATTTATGAGAAAATTTAATAACCAATCAGGCCGTTCAATGATTGAAATGTTAGGCGTGCTCGCCATTGTCGGCGTACTTTCCGTGGGCGGCATCGCCGGATATTCCAAAGCCATGGAAAAATTCAGATTGTCTAAGGCAAATGAACAAATTTCCATGATTGTTGCCAACACCAGAATTACCTTCGGCAGCGTCGGCGATTTTGCCGGCTTAGACAATATCAGTGCTTGTAAAATCGGCCTTTACCCGTCTGAAATGGTCGTTAACCCCAGCGGCGCCACTTGCACTGCTGCCACAAAATTCAAAAACGCCTTTGGCGGCGGCGCAATGATCAAAGCTTCCAACTCCGATGAACTCTTCGGTTTATCCTTCGACATGGTTCCCAAAGACGCCTGCATCTTCATCTTGTCTTCCGACTGGGGCAACAAAAGCACTTCCGGCTTCCACGGCATACGCTACGCCATGGATTCCAACGATGACACTGCGGTGGCCAACGTCGACTTAAATGCTCCTTCCGAAAGCGAAAGCGGCGCCTTGGCTACCAAGGACCTTCCCTTATCCATAATGGCGGCAGAAATGGCCTGCACCAACCCGGCAAACATCAGCATCATCACCTGGTATTTCAGATAACCATCCTTTTAAAAAGGAAATTAGCATGAAAAATAATAACCAATCAGGTCGTTCAATGATTGAAATGTTGGGAGTGCTGGCTATCATCGGCGTCCTATCCATAGGCGGCATTGCCGGCTATTCCAAAGCCATGGCAAAATATAGACTCTCTAAAGTAAACGAACAAGTGTCCATGATTATTGCCAACACCAAAACCACTTTCGGAACCAAAAACGATTTTATCGGCCTGGACAAATCCATGGCTTGCAAACTAAATCTTTTCCCTTCAGAAATGATTTCCGGCAACTGCGTTATTACCAACACTTTCAATGGCAATGTAGATTTAAAAGTCATTGAACGCGACGATACTGTTTTCGCTCTGGCCTTCGCCGGCCTTTCGCATGATGCCTGCGTTTCTATTTTCACCTCCAACTGGGGCGGTGATTCTTCTTCAGGATTTTTGGGCATGGTATATTCTCCCGATTTATGGGGACAAGCCTGGATTGGTTCCTATCCCCCGAACCCTGATGTTGAAGATGAGTTTATCCCATCAGAACTTCCATTAAATCCGGTTGAGGCTCAAACTCTTTGCTCTCAGGCAAACAGAATAAATGATATTGCCATCACCTGGTATTTCAGATAATTCCATCAAAAAATCCCCCGCCGAAAAGCGGGGAATTTTTTAAGATTAGATGACCGCAGAGCATATTTCAGCTTAAAGCTTGATATGCGAGTCAGATAATAAGATTTCAGGGGTGGCAAAAATTTTAGTGTAGACTTAACTACATGAATTTTTGACAACCCCGCAAAATCTGTATTAGATGACCGCAGAGCAAGCTTTAAGAACGGGCATCCACAATGCGCATCCTATAGAATGATCTCCATACGAATATCAAGCCGGTTAGGAAGAAGAAAATTCCCAAACCTACAGATACTTCTCTGGGTGCTGCCACGGCCATTTCCACAGCCAGCAGACCAAAGAGTGTGGTAAACTTAATAATCGGGTTCAAGGCCACGGAAGACGTATCCTTATATGGGTCGCCCACAGTGTCGCCAACCACGGTTGCATCGTGCAGCGGAGTTCCTTTTTCTTCCAAATCAACTTCCACCACTTTCTTGGCATTATCCCACGCTCCGCCGGCATTAGCCATAAACAGCGCCTGATATAAACCGAAGATGGCAATCGAAATCAAATAGCTGGCAAAGAAATGCGGGTCAAAGCAGGCAAACGCCAGGGTAAAGGAGAAGATAACCAAAAAGATATTAATCATGCCTTTTTGCGCATAAATTGTGCAAATCTTCACCACTTCCTTAGAGTTTTCCAAAGATGCGGCTTTTTTGCCGTCAAGCTTAATGTGGCGCTTAATATATCTCACTGCTTTGTGCGCACCGGCCGAAACCGCCTGCATTGAAGCCCCTGAGAACCAATAAATTACCGCACCGCCCATAACCAGACCCATAAATACATTGGCGTCCAGCAGGCTGAGCTTTAAATTAAGCAGCAAAATAATTGAGAAGATCATGGTCGTCGCACCAATCACCGCCGTACCGATTAGCACCGGTTTAGCAGTTGCCTTAAAGGTGTTTCCGGCTGAGTCATTTGCTTCCAAAAGCTTCTTGCCGGCTTTGAAATCAGGCTTAAAACCATATTCTTTTTCAATGGCTTTTTCGATTCCCTTTTCGCTCTCAATTTGCGAAAGTTCGAACACCGATTGTGCATTGTCAGTAACCGGACCATAGCTGTCCACGGCAATTGTAACCGGACCCATGCCCAGCATGCCGAAAGCCACCAGACCAAAAGCAAACACTGTCGGATAAACCATATATGCCTGCAAACCTTCTAAGGCGGCAAAATATGCAATCGCCATCAAACCCACCATCACAATGCCTTTCCAGAAAGCGGAGAAGTTACCTGCCACAATGCCGGAAATAATATTGAGCGACGCACCGGCTTCACGGCTGGCATTCACCACTTCCTTAACGTGTTTGGATTTTGACGATGTGAAAATTTTGGTAAATTCCGGAATAATCGCCGCAGCCAAAGTTCCGCAGCTGATAATCACTGAAAGCTGCCACCACATGTTGGCGCTGATATTTCCAATCATCACATATGAAACGCCGAATGTCACCGCAATTGAAAGCAGGCTGGTAAACCATACCAGCGATGTCAGCGGAGTTTCAAAGTCAAACATTTTCTTTTTACCGAAAACAAGTTTGCAGACTTTGTCGTTAAACCAATAAGAGAACATGGAAGTTAAAACCATAATAAACCTCATGGTGAAAATCCATACAATCAAACGGGCTTGCAAATCAACGCCGTTTTTCATCAAAACCAAAGCGCCTTTGCTGTCATACATCATGCCGGTCGCCAGCACAATAAACGTAATCAAAGCCACGCCGGTCACGCCATAAGTTTCAAAACCGTCGGCAGTCGGCCCCACAGAGTCGCCGGCATTGTCGCCCACGCAGTCGGCAATCACGCCGGGATTTCTGGCATCGTCTTCCTTAATTTTGAAAATAATTTTCATAAGATCTGCGCCAATGTCGGCAATTTTGGTAAAAATGCCGCCGCAGATTCGAAGTGCCGAAGCGCCCAAAGATTCGCCGATTGCAAAACCGATAAAGCAAGCGCCGGCTGAATCTCTTGGAATGAAAAGTAAAATTGCAATCATCATAATCAGCTCAACTGAAATCAAAAGGATGCCGATAGACATTCCTGAGGCCAGCGGCAGACTCATCACCGGATAAGCTTTTCCCTTTAAAGATGCGAATGCGGTTCTGGAGTTTGCATAAGTGTTAATTCTCATTCCGAACCAGGCCACGGTATATGAACCGAGGATTCCCAAAACCGACCACAATAAAATGTTCAACACTTTTAAAATCGGCGTATGAGACAAGAAGAAGAAATAATAAAAAATACATGCGCCGATAAACACTTCCAGAAAAACCAAAAGTAAAGCCTGCTGCTTCATATAAGTTTTGCAGGTTGTATAAATTGTATCCGACACACTTGCCATCATCTTATGCACCGGCATTTTTTTAATTCTCAAAAACTCATACAACCCGAACAACATGCCCAAAACGCACACTGCCAAACCATATGTCAAAATGCAGCTTCCGCTCATCTGATAGCCGAAAATATCATACATAACATTCAAAGTCGGCACCTTTAAATCAATTTCGGAGGCAAACGCTTCGCCTCCAAAACCTAAACTTAAAAATGCCGCAAACAAAATAAATTTAAATTTTTGCATCTTTTTTTCCTTTAATAATTGATTAATTAGAATGGATAATATAGATTCTTTCTAAACAATATATTAACCGGAGAAAAATGATGAGAATATTTTTAAGCTTCGCACTTTTACTCACAATCGCTGCCTGCGCTGTCAAAACTGCGGAAACATATCCCTACGGCATGACTGAAAAAGAATGGAGCGCTCTTTCTCCAAGAGACCAGGTAAAGATTAGAAGAGATTTTTATTTTTATGAAAAAGGCTCCGGCCACTTGGTAAACCCGAACATTGAGGTTGAAGGCAAAAAAGAACAGCCCAACGCCTTTATGCAGCAGCCGGCTGCCGCCAAAAAAACAGCAGCCGATTCTCCTGCCGCAACCCCTCTGGTTTTAGAAGACGCCAGAGAATAATCTCTTTTCCCATCCCCCTTGATGGGGGAGGGTCGGGGTGGGGGTGATAAACCAACCATCAAATTAAAAAATCCAACGTACCCGTAGCTCAATTGGATAGAGTACCGGCTTCCGATGCCGGCGGTTGCAGGTTCAACTCCTGCCGGGTACGCCATTCATTTTTCCTCTTGACAAATCCCCAGTTACACTCTATTAACGAGCAAAAGATTTATTTTAAAGGAAAGTCAAATGTCTAGAAAATGTCAAATCAGCGGCACCGGTGTTATGAGCGGCAACAATGTCAGCCACGCCAACAACAAAACCCGTCGTCGTTTCCTGCCCAACCTGCAGGTTGTATCTTTACTCAGCGAAGCTTTGAACAGAGTTTTCAAGCTTAAAATCTGCTCAAAAACTTTGCGCACCATTGAACACAATGGCGGCTTGGACGCATATTTGGAAAACACTGCCAATTCAAAACTCTCTGCTGAAGCTTTGAAGATTAAAAAGCAGCTTTCTAAAAAAGCCCCTGCCAAAGAAAAACCGGCAAAGGCTGAAAAGAAAGAAAAGCCGGCAAAAAAAGCTCCCGCCAAAAAAGCAGCCGCAGCCAAAAAGCCCGCCACAAAAAAAACAACTGCCAAAAAAGCCGTTAAAGAATAACAAAAAAGCCACTCAAAAGAGTGGCTTTTTTTTAACAACCAACCATACTCTCCCTCTCTTTCCTGTCATTGAAAAAGCATTTAGACTTTGTTAGCGTCCTATCCGCCGGAGCATAGCGTAGGAGGAAGTCTTGCGTCTTTCACATCCCAGCCATTCTCTTAAACCCGCCTTTGTGCAGATTTTTAGTTTTGTATGCGCAAGCTTTGTGTCTCGCTCGAACGAAGCTTGACGTAGTGAGAGAACAAAGCGAGCAAATACAAAATATTAAAATCAAACGCAGGCGAAAGCTTTTGGTTACTTTGTGCTACAAAGTAACATAAAAAATTTGCAAGTAATAGACTATAAGAAAAATTCGGACAAGATTGTCACTGACCCCTCCCAACCTCCCCTTAAAAGGGGAGGGGAATAGAAAACAATAACATCTTATCCCCATTATCCCCACAATCCACAACCCTGAAAATTTTTCTCAAAAATACTCCTTTGCATTCTCCCTTTTGCAGTTTATAAAAAACATCATAAAAGCGTCATGTTGAGTGTGTATTGCTCCAAGCTTTGGCTTGGAAAAGCAATACAAGCGAAACATCCACCTTAAGACATTCTGGATTCTTCACTACGCTCAGAATGACGTATTTTAAAGGAGAAGACATGGAAGCTCATCAAATCACTGCAAACCTGCCGCAAAACCTCGAGGCCGAACAGGCTCTCTTAGGCGCCGTCATCAACAACAACAAATCTTTTGAAAAGATTTCAGAGTTTCTGCGCCCGCAGCATTTTGCCGACCCCGTAAACGCCAAAATCTTTGAGGTCTTATCAAAGCTCATCCAGCGCGGACACGTGGCCGATATCATCACCTTAAAAAACTATTTTGAACAAGACGGCAGCTTGGCTGAAGTCGGCGGCCACAAATATCTGGTCAAACTGGCCGACAGCGCTTCTCCGTTAACCAACGCCGAATATTACGCCAAGTTCATCTACGACAAATTCTTACGCCGCGAGCTTATTTCAACCGGCTATGAAATTGCCACTGAAGCCGCCAAAGAAAGCGTCGATTCCGACGCGCTTGACCAAATCGAGCAAGCCGAGAAAAAGCTTTTTGAACTCTCCAATCATTCTGAAATTCAAGGCGGCTTCATCGACTTTGCCGAAGCCTTAACCAGCTCGCTGGGCTACATTGAAAAAGCCTACCAAAAAGAAGACAAAGTCTCCGGCCTGCCAACCGATTTAGATTCTCTGGATAAAAAAACCGGCGGACTAAACAATTCCGACCTCATCATCATTGCCGGCCGCCCGGCCATGGGCAAAACCGCGCTGGCCACCAACATTGCCTATAATGTGGCAGACTTCATGCTCCACAACAAAGGCATGCCTGAAAAAGACAAAGGCGTCGCTTTCTTTTCATTAGAAATGTCTTCAGACCAGTTGGCCAGCCGCATCCTTTCCACCATCACCAACACCTCCGGCCACAAAATGCGCACCGGCGAACTTAATGAAGGCGAGTTTAACCGCATTGCCGCTGCCGTCCGCGAACTTGAAAAAATTCCGCTGTATATCGACGACACTCCGGGCTTAACCATCAACTCCATCCGCACCCGCGCCCGCCGCCTTAAAAGAAACAAGGGCTTGGGCTTAATCGTCATCGATTATATCCAGCTGATTATGGGCGATTCTAAGCGTTCTGATGCCAACCGTGTGCAGGAACTTTCTGAAATCTCCCGCGGCCTGAAAATCCTGGCCAAAGAATTAGACGTCCCGGTCATTGCCCTTTCTCAGCTCAACCGCGGCGTTGAACAAAGAGAAGACAAACGCCCCGTCATGTCAGACTTAAGGGAATCAGGCTCCATCGAGCAAGACGCCGATATTGTAATGTTTGTGTTCCGTGAGAATTATTACATTCAAAATGAAGAACCCAAACAAAAAGCCACCGACAGCCCCGAACGTTTTCAAGCCCGCCTTGAAGAATGGGAAAAACGCAAACGTGAAACCGCCCACCTTGCCGAGGTCATCATCGGCAAACAGCGTCACGGCCCCACCGGCATCGTCAAACTTTCCTGGGACGGCGAGTTTGCCCAGTTCGGCAACCTG
The DNA here is from genome assembly GCA_031550205.1 of Alphaproteobacteria bacterium. Taxonomy (GTDB): domain Bacteria; phylum Pseudomonadota; class Alphaproteobacteria; order RF32; family CAG-239; genus JAVBOV01. The sequence continues at coordinate 16,785 of JAVBOV010000018.1, read as the reverse complement.
GCTAATGAAAACTACCTGCCGGAGCAAATGGGATAATGGACAATCAAGCATGGGAAAAAATCTGCAATAACTGCGGCTGGTGCTGCCTGATAAAAATTCAGGATGAAGACACTGAAGAGCTGTGTTATACCAAAGTTATATGCAAATATTTTGACCTTGAAACTTCCAAATGTACCGAGTATAACAACCGCTGTTCGCTTGTTCCCGAATGCTTAAAGCTTACGCCTGAAAATGTTGCCCAAATTCCTTGGATGCCCGATTGCTGCGCTTATCGCAAACTCTTGAGTCAAACCCCGGAAAAAAGGCCGAATGCCAACACTTTCTGCATTTCAGAACTTGAGGTAGATGAAGAAGATTTAGAGGAATATGTCATACCATATTGATAGCAATTTTGAACCCCAAGACCGATTCGCAGTTGATTACGAACCGGAATTTTGGCGCAGGAAAAAACTCGAAGATTTAAGCAAAGCCGAATGGGAGCTGCTCTGTGACGGCTGCGGCAAATGCTGCTTGAACAAACTTGAAATCAAAGGCGAAATCAAATTCACCAACACTCATTGCCGATTCTTCAACACCAAAAACTGCCTCTGCCAAATTTATGAAAATCGTTTCCAAAAAGTTTACGATTGTCGTGATATAGACTTAAAAGCCGTGCGCGAGCAGCCGCGCTGGCTGCCCAAAACCTGCGCCTATTGGCTCTTGGACAACGGGTTTGACCTGCCGCCCTGGCACCCGTTGATTTCTAAAAGCGCCAATTCGGTTAACGAAGCCCAAATGTCGCTGCAAAACAGAAACATCATTTCAGAAAGCGGAATTAAAGACTATGAACATTACCTTGTTGACTGGCCGGACTTATAAGATAGAGCAAGCCTTGGGTTATAAGATAAAACTCAATATCTCTGCCAAAAACAAAAAAATGACCTTAAGTATCGATTCTAAAAATCGCATGCCGCGTCTTTCCATGCCGTTGTTCTGCTCCACCAAAAAAGCCGTTGACTTTGTGCAAAGCCACGAAACCTGGATAAGAGAGCATATGCGCGAGGTTCCCCGCAAACACAACTTCACCGACGGTTTGAAGCTCTCGCTGTTCGGCCGCAAAATCACCATCAAACATCGGCCTGATTTAAAAATCGGCGCTGAGCTTTACCCCCGCACTCTATATGTTTCCGGCCAAAAAACCTTTTTGCACCGCCGCGTTAAAGACTTCATCAGAAAAGAAGCCAAAAGCGCTTTTGCTGAAATGTCCCGCCAAAAAGCCAAAAAAATCGGCTGCGAAGTCAACCGCGTGGTCATCAAAGACACCGCCAGCCGCTGGGGCAGCTGCTCTTCCAACATGAACATTAATTATACCTGGCGCTTGGCCTTGGCTCCGGATTATGTAATTGATTATTTAATTTCTCATGAAGTGGCTCACCTAAAACACCAAGACCACTCAACCGATTTTTGGCGCTGCGTCAAACGCCTCTGCCCTGATTATGTTGAAGGCAAAAACTGGCTCCGCGACCACGGCAAAGACTTGCATATTTATAAATAATTTTTCCCCCTCTCCCCTTGCGGGAGAGGGTTGGGGTGAGGGGTTCAACAATACATCAAATCATTTTCTCCCTTGATTCCCATCCCAAAAACCCCTATATTATAACCAACATCAAACTTTGGAGAAAATACCCATGATTGAAAAAGTAAAAACCGTCAAAACCGCAGCCTATGTTGATGAAGGACTTCGCCAACACATGCTGAGAGTTTACAACTACATGGCCGGCGGCCTGTGCATCACCGCGCTTGCCGCATATCTTTCCATGACCCCGTTCATGCTCAAAATCCTGTTTAACATCGGCGCCAACGGCCACGCCGGCCTTTCCGGCTTCGGCTGGCTGATGTTTTTCTCCCCGCTGATTATGATTTTTGCTTTCGGCTGGGTCTTAGCCCGCGGCACCGCAGGCCAGGTTAAAGCTGCTTTCTGGGTTTTCTCCGGCTTAATGGGCGTTTCCATTTCGCCGATTCTGCTGATGTACACCCAGGCCAGCATCACCTCAACCTTCCTGGCCACTGCCGGCATGTTCGGCGCCATGAGCATCTACGGCTACACCACCAAAAAAGACTTAACCTCTTGGGGTTCTTTCTTAATAATGGGCTTGTGGGGCTTAATCATTGCTTCCATAATCAACATCTTTTTGGGAAATTCCGGCCTGTATTACGCCATTTCTTTCATCTCCGTAATTGTCTTCACCGGCCTAACCGCCTATGACACTCAAAAGATAAGAGAAATTTACTACGCCTCCGATTCCGGCGACATCGCCACCAAAAAAGCTGTCACCGGAGCCCTGGCATTGTACATGGACTTCATCAACCTCTTCCTGGCTTTGCTGAGACTCTTCGGCAACAGAAGATAATCCTTTTCCCCTCTCCCCTTGCGGGAGAGGGTTAGGGTGAGGGGTTAAACCACTAATCAAAATAAAAAAGGCTGGAAATCTCCAGCCTTTTTCTTATTTCGCTCTTTCTGTCTCAAACTTAGGAACATATTCAGGAGCGGGCGGCAATTTGTAACCCACACCCTTGCAAACAAATATCGTAATAGTTCCTAAAGCAATCACCACAAGGGCAATTTTAATCAATGTCATCAATTAAGCAAAAAACTGACTTAAAGTCAGATTTTTGTCTGCAAATGCCCGGCTATCTTGCTTTTAATAAGGAAGCGGCAGCGACTGTATTAAAAGCTAGATACCCGGGATCCAGAAAACGAAGTTTTCTTCTCTCTCCTCTCTCCCCTCTCGTCATCCAGAGCATATTTTACAATTTTCCTGCATCGGCCTTAGCCGTGCAGACCAGAAAAGTGTAAAATGTGCGTGGGATCCAAGACAAATTGGCCATATTATTAAGTTGGATTGCCGCGCTTCCTCCTTCGCTCTTGCAGAGCTACGGCGGACAGGTCGCTCGCAATGACAAACCCTACCCCTAAACCAACTATCCTAATAAAACTCGCCTTAGTGCAGCTTTTTAGATTTTGTTTGCAACCCTTCTTTCTCTTTTCGCCACATTGCGAGACAGCCTCAGCTTTGCGAGCATATCAAAGAGAAATTTCATTTTTAGTCTTTAGCTAAAAATGGAATTGATGCACTAAAAAGAAGAACAATATTTGTATGGAAGCAAAGCGCTAGGCAGCGAGCCGTGGCAGGACTTTTGGTTCCTTTTGGTCTCAAAAGGAACATAAAACCCTTGCAGGTAAAAGACTAGAAAAAAGATTCAGATGGGATTGCCACGGCCTAAAGGCCTCGCAATGACGTTTTGAGTGATTAGGATGAGATTGCCGCGCTCTGCTCGCAATGACGTTTTAAGGCGTTTTATTCTTTTTGCGCCCGCAAAAACCTCTTGACACCAACCCCCAAACCCTTTATAAAGCGCCTAAGAAAAAAGTTAGGAGTAAAGAAAATGAAACGTACATACCAACCTTCCAAATTGGTAAGAGCCCGTCGCCACGGTTTCCGTTCGCGCATGGCAACCGTAGGCGGACGCAAGGTTTTGGCCGCTCGCCGTGCCAGAGGACGCGCCCGTCTCAGCGCATAAACCTATGCCTAAGGCCAATGTTTTAAAAAAACGAAAACAATTCTTAAGAGTCGCAGAAAAAGGGGTTAAAATTGTAACCAAAAGTTTAATCCTTTTAGCGGCTCTAAGTTTATGTGCCGAACCAACCCCTTATCTGGTTGGCTACACCGCCACCAAAAAACTGGGCAAAGCTCATGAGCGCAACCGCACCAAACGCCGCCTGCGCGCCGCCGTCGGAGAAACCATCTCTCTCTTCCGAAACAACATTGAATATGTCTTAATCGGCCGTTACAACACCGCCGAAATAGATTTTATTGATTTGAAAAAAGATTTAACCTACGCTCTTAAAAAAGCTCACCAACAGCTGGAAAGCCCGAATGAAGCAGCTCCTGATTCTCATTGTTAAACTATACCAAAAAACCCTATCTCACCTTTGTCCGGGCGTCTGCCGCTTTGAGCCCAGTTGCTCGCAATACATGATTGAGGCCATTCAAACCCACGGCTGTTTCAAGGGAGTTTACCTTGGCACCAAGCGCCTTTTGCGCTGCCACCCCTGGGGCGGCTCCGGCTCTGACCCCGTACCCGCAAAAGATGCTTGTAAACATAAGAAAAATAAGCTAAAAAGATAAAATCAGTTTACCCCTCGCGAAGCTACAAGGAAAGAAAGATGCAAGAACAAAAGGGTTTATATTTAGCGGTTTTGCTATCAATTATCGTCATTTTCATCACCAATTTCTTTTTCAAAAAAGATTTGCCCGAGCAACCCGCAATAGAAGCTCCTGTGGCTGCCGTTGCAGAACCTGCTCCCAAGGCTGAAGCAATTGCCGTAAAACAAATCCTCTCAACCAAAGAAAGCTTAAGCCAAGACCAACGCATTGCCGTTTCCAACTCTGTAATTGAAGGCTCATTAAGAGTCAAAGGCGCCCGTTTTGACAATTTAACCTTGAACAAATATCGCCAAACCTTAGATAAAACCAGCCCGAATGTTGAGCTTTTGGCTCCGGCTCAAACCGAGCACCCCTATTATGCCGAGTTTGGCTGGACCTCCACCGACAAAAGCCTCTCTCTCCCCGGTAAAGACACCGTCTGGAGCGTCCGCGGCTCCAAACTAACCCCAAACAGCCCGGTTATCTTGGAATGGAACAACGGCCAAGGCTTAAAATTCATCAACAAATTTTCCTTGGATGAAAATTATATGTTCGCCATTGAGCAAAGCGTTGAAAACAACACCGCAAAAACTTTTGAGCTTTATCCCTATGCCTTAGTCAGCCAAAACAAGCCCGAAGCCTCTGCCGCCAGTTCCGTGGTGCATGAGGGCTTTATCGGCGTTTTTGACGGCTCTTTAAAAGAAGAAAAACTAAAAGATTCATCTGAAAACAAAAAGCAAGAGTTCACCACCGCCGGCGGCTGGGCCGGTTTTTCAGACCGCTATTGGTTCACTTCCATTATCTTAGATAAAACCCAATCCGGCAAATTCCGCTTTGCCAATCCAGCCAAAGATTCTTTTCAGGTAGATTACCTTGGTTCAAAACAAACCTTGGCCGCAGATTCGGTTGTTTCCGAAAAGCTTCATTTTTATGCCGGCGCCAAAGAAATCAAACTTATTGATACCTACGCCAAAAAAATGAACATCGACAAATTCGACCTCAATATCGACTTCGGCTGGTATTACTTCTTAACCAAGCCGTTCTTTTATATCTTAGACTTCTTATATGGTTTAATCGGCAACATGGGCTGGGCCATTTTGGTTTTTGCCGCTCTTTTAAGACTGGTAATGTTCCCCATTGCCGGCAAATCTTATGAAAGCATGTCAAAGATGAAAAAACTGCAGCCCAAAATGAAAGAACTGCAGGAAAAATATAAAGACAACAAGCTGCTTTTGCAGCAGCACACCATGGAGCTTTATAAAAAAGAAAAAATCAACCCGGCTTCCGGCTGCCTGCCGATTTTAATTCAAATTCCGGTGTTTTTCTCGCTGTTTAAGGTTTTGAATATTGCCATTGAAATCCGCCACGCTCCGTTCATCGGCTGGATAAAAGACCTCTCCGCTCCCGACCCGCTGACCATCTCGGTCATAACTCACTTGCCCATTCCCAGCCTGCTTGATATTGGCGTTTGGCCGATTCTTATGGGCATTACCATGTTCATTCAGCAAAAGCTAAACCCGGCGCCGGCCAACAAAGACCAGGCCCGCATGTTCGCCATGATGCCGATAATCTTTACCTTCATGATGGGACACTTTGCCTCCGGCTTGGTAATCTATTGGACATTGAGCAACGTTTTATCAATCATCCAGCAAAAAACCATTATGAAAAAATATGGTGTCAGCTAATGCTTTTTACCGGAAACGTAACCTTTGTCTTAGGCGTCGCCAAATTAGAACAACTGCCGATTACTGAAATGTTGGAAGTTGCTTTTGCCGGCCGCTCCAATGTCGGCAAATCAAGCCTGATAAACGCGCTGACCAACCAAAAAAGCCTGGCTAAAACCTCCAACACCCCAGGCCGCACCCAGCAGCTGAACTTCTTTAATGTTGAAGACAAACTGCACCTGGTAGACCTGCCCGGTTACGGCTTTGCCCAAGCTCCTGAGAGCGTGGTCAAGCAATGGCAAAAAACCATAACGACCTACCTCCAGGGACGCGTAAACCTGCGCCGTGTTTTCCTGCTGATTGATTCTCGCCACGGCATTAAAAAGGTGGATGAAGAGATTATGAAAATGCTCGATAAAGCCGCCGTAACTTATCAAATAATCTTAACAAAAATTGATAAAATCAGCCAGGCCGCCCTTTCAAAAGTCCTGGAAGACACCAATAAAAAAATCAAAGAACACCCCGCCGCTTATATTGAGGTTATCGCCACCAGCTCCGATAAAATGCTGGGCATTGAAGAACTAAGAGCCGAAATTGAAGGACTTTTAATTTTTTAACTCAACCGCTCATTCTCTTTAAACCGCCTTCGTGCAGATTTTTAGACTTTACCAAGCAATTATCCCTTCTTCTCTTAAAGCGCCTTAGGAAAAGTATTTAGACTTTGTTAGCCACTTATCATTTTTTATCGCCACATTGCGAGACAGCCTCAGCTTTGCGAACATATCAAAGAGAAATTTCATTTTTAGTCTTTAGCTAAAAATGGAATTGATGCACTAAAAAGAAGAACAATATTTGTATGAAAGCAAAGCACTAGGCATCGAGCCGTGGCAGGACTTTTGGTTCCTTTTGGTCTCAAAAGGAACGTAAAAAATTTGCAGGTAAAGGACTAGAAGAAAGATTCAGATGAGATTGCCGCGCTCCGCTCGCAATGACTATGAATCATTTCTGAGCCTTAAAAAACCTCTTCCTCTCCATTCTCCTCATCCCCCAAAGGCTGCCAACTCCAAATATCGGCTGCACCTCATATAAAGACTCAAAATTAAAATCTCTTGATAAAAACAAAGAAGTGGTTTTAGCATAATTGTTCATCGGGCAAAAACCATAAAAATCAATCTGAATATAGTTCCCTTCCTTAAGATAATTCACCGCATCCACATACTCTTTAGAGGTGTTTATACGGTCGCTGTCGTCAAGAACAATCATCCCGCCCGGCGCCAGCCGCTGCATCGCCGCTCTGGCGCAATCGGCACGGCATTTGCCATCCACCACAATCACATCATATAAAGTTTCTTCTTCCAAAACAGCATCATAATACCCTTCGCCTTCATCCCTATGGCGAATATCAAGGTTTTCCTTAATAAACTCTTTTTGCCACCGCTCAAAATATTGGGCATTATCCTCAATTGAAACCACTTTTAAGGCTCGTTCTGCCCAAAAAAGCGAAGAGTTTCCGCAGCCAAATTCAAAGATTCGCTTGTTTCCATAGTCAAACTGCGACAAATATTCAATCGCCGGATAAGTATACCAAGGCAGCGGATTCCCGTCCTTATCAACGGATATTTTCTCTTCAATGGTTTTCTCAATGGCAAACTCTTTTTGCCACATTTCAATAAATTTTGTAAACTTTTCCCCGTACATATTCTTTTCTCTTGCACTTTTTTATAATAGATTTACTCTATATACGTTAATTAACAAAATTTTTCAATTGGAGAATACAATGCAAAAATTACTGGATTTGTTCAACAAATTTTCACCTTTGTTGATCGCCGTTGGTGCTGCTTATTGGGCTGTTGTAGGCCTCTTGGGCGTAGACGTTTTAGGTGTTATCTTCAGTCAAATTCGTTTAGACATCATTTTAAGACTGGTTTATTTGATTGTCGGCGCTGCCGGTATCATCAAACTTATTGAAATGTTCAAACCTGAACTTCTTAAAAAGAAAAAGAAATAATAAAAACATTTGCGCTTTAGCGCTTAGGTTTTTATTACCGCGACGGAGCCCATAGGGCGAAGACGGGTTCTTAAAGCAAAAAAGCACTTCTTCATGAAGTGCTTTTTTTTGCAGCGCCGGCAATCTGCAGCAGCGTATACGATAACATTTCCATGGTAATTCCGGAATTTGCCGTGGTCTTACAGTCCCTTTCCAGCTTGTACAAAAGCTCCAAAACACCGAACAGCTTATCTTTTTTCCACAACCCGACCTGCCGGTTAAATTCTGCCTCGCGATAAAAAACCGGCTTCGGAAACACTGGCACTCCGGCCTGCGTCTGCAGCAAACGGTTAAAGTGCCCCGACAAAGAACGCACCAGCGATACCTCTTCTGTGCCCTCGTTAACCAGCCTCACCAGCGCGCTTTGCGCCTTATCACTAAAACCTCCCGCCGCAAAATAGCACAAATCCTCAACCTTTGATCCGGCCGTATCGCTGACGGCATTCTTAACGTCTTCAATAGTAATATTTTTCTTATCGCCCATATAAACAATCAGTTTTTCCAGCTCGCCCAAATTGGTCTTGCGGTCGCTTGAAAGCCTGAGCGTCAAAAGCTGCAAAGCGTCGGTCGCAATGGTCATATTATTAGCCACCAGCAAAGCTTTTGCCGTGGCATATACATCCTCGTCTTTATCTTCATAACAGGCAATAGAGGCGCAGTCATCGCGCTCCTCGGCCATTTTCACCAAGGCCGATTTCTTATTAAAATCCGTTGATGAAACAATAATCAGCGTGTCTGATTTAGAATTATCCAAAAGCGCCTTAAAAGCTTTTGCCAAAGCATTATCGCCGTCTTTAATCACCATCACGCGGCGCCCGCCCATCAGCGAACGCGCATTATATTCGCCGTTAATCGCACCCTCATCGGGTTCGGAAAGATAAACCACCGCAAACGGGTCATATAAATCTTGGCTGACCGTTCCTGTCAGCTTTTTAACATATTCGTCAACCAACCCCTCGTTGCTGCCATAGACCACAAAACACTTAACCCTCAAATCGGGGTTTTTAAGATATTTATCAATTTGTGCGGTCTTAAACAGCACTATTGCTTTCCTTTAATCACGCTGTGAAAATATGCCCCGACTCTCAACGCCATGTCGTCCGCCAAAATTTTGGCCGCATCTGACTCTGACTTTTTCTGAGCAATGGTCGTGGAATACGGGTTGGCTAAAATATCATAACTCACATAAGCCATACTGTCGCCATGAAATAACTCTTCGCCGTCCGCTTCCATCTTATAATCATACGTATATTTAACCGCCTCGCGGGTAGCCGTAATATCTTCGCGCAAGGCCTGCTGCATCACATACTTGTCTTTCAATGTCACATACAGCCGATATTTGGGGCTGGAAGGCGCTCCCTTGGGTGTCAGTGAATCCAAAAGATGATTCCTAATCTGCTGCCCCATACGCCCCTCAATCGGTTCAACCTTCACCTGCGCCATTTCCTGAGAAATAGATGTATCAAACTTGCCGCTGTAATACCATCCGCCGCCGTTGCCGGTTTTCTGCACATATAAAGGCTCAAACCCGCAACCCGACAACAATAAAACAAAATAGAAATTTAGAAGAAATTTTTTCATAAAAAACCATCCCCAATCAAAAATCCAAAATCTAAAATCAAAAATTTTAGACAACTATGTTTACAATCTTATTAGGTACAATAATCAGCTTCTTAATCTCTTTCCCGGCAATATGCTTATGTACGTTGTCCAAAGCAAACACCAGCTTTTCCACATCTGTCTTTGAGGCGTCTTTGGCAATTTCTATTGTGCCGCGCATTTTGCCGCAAATCTGCACCGCAATTGTCACCATATTGTCTTCGGCAAGCTTTGCGTCCGCCTTCGGCCATGCCGCGTGAACCACCGAACCTTGCCCGCCCATGGTTTCCCACATTTCTTCAGCCAGATGCGGCGTAAACGGAGCCATCAGCAAAATAAGCGTCTTATAAAGCTCCGGAGCAATTGCGGCAAGAGAAGACAAGTGGTTGGCATAAACCATCAAGGAAGAAACCGCCGTATTAAAACGCATTTGCTCAATGCGGCTCTCAACTTCTAAAATGCACTTATGCATTGCACGCAAATCTTCAACGGAGGCCGCGGCATTCTTATCAACTTTTGCATATAAGCCGTAAACCTTGTTCACAAAGCGATACACGCCGTTCAAGCTCTCGTCCGACCAAGCTGCCACCTGCTCATACGGGCCGATAAACATCTCATATAGCCTGAAACTGTCGGCGCCGACACTTTCCAAAATATCATCCGGATTAATCACGTTTCCGCGCGATTTAGACATTTTCTCATTATCTTCGCCCAAAATCATTCCATGCGAAACGCGGCGGTTATACGGCTCTTTGGTCGGCACATATCCGCAGTCATATAAAAATTTATGCCAGAAACGAGAATATAACAAGTGCAGCGTGGTATGTTCCATTCCGCCGTTATATAAATCCACGTTCATCCAATATTTCAACGCCTCCTCAGAGGCAAACTCTTTTTCATTATGCGGGTCTGAGTAACGCAGGAAATACCATGAAGACCCTGCCCAGCCCGGCATTGTATCGGTTTCGCGCCTTGCATGCTTGCCGCATTTCGGGCAAACGGTGTTAACCCAGTCCGTTGCCTTTGAAAGCGGAGAATCTCCCTCATCATTCGGCAGATAATCCGGAACTTCCGGCAAAAGCAAAGGCAGTTCAGATTCTTTTATCGGCACCCAGCCGCAAGTCTCGCAATGAACCATCGGTATCGGCTCGCCCCAATAACGCTGGCGCGAAAACACCCAGTCTCTAAGCTTGTAATTTATTTTGGCTTTACCCAAACCTTTTTCAACAGCATAATCCGTTGCGGCCTTAATGCCTTGGTCTTTATCCATTCCGTTCAAAAAGCCTGAGTTAATGTGCGCGCCTTCGCCCACATGAGCTTCTTTTTTAAGATCTCCGCCTTCCAAAACCTGCACAATCGGCAGTTTGAAGGCTTTGGCAAAATCATAATCTCGCTGATCGTGCGCCGGCACCGCCATAATAGCGCCGGTTCCGTAGCTCATCAGAACATAGTCGGAAATAAACACCGGAATCATTGCTCCGTTGTACGGATTCTTGGCTTTAATACCTTTTAATTCCACACCGGTTTTAGCTGTTTCAACTGTTCTCTGCAGTTCAGACTTTTCAGCCGCTTTCTTAATATATTCTCTGACTTCCGCATCGTTTTCAAATTTCATTTCCAAAACAAACGGATGCTCCGGCGCCAAAACCATATAAGTCACGCCAAAAGCCGTATCCGGACGAGTGGTAAAAACCGTCAGCTTTTTATCGCCGAATTCAAAATCAAGTTCCGCGCCTTCAGAGCGGCCAATCCAGTTAACCTGCTGGGTCTTAACCCTTTCCACAAAATCAACATCTTCCAAATCTTCAATCAAGCGGTCGGCATATTTGGTAATGGCAATCATCCACTGCTCTTTTTCCTTTCTCACCACCTGCCCGCCGCAGCGTTCGCAGGTTCCGTTCGCAGCCTCCTCATTTGCCAAACCGATTTTGCACGCCGGACACCAGTTAATCGCAAATTTGTCCTTATAAGCCAGCCCTTTTTCAAACAGTTTAATAAACATCCACTGCGTCCACTTATACATTTTGGGGTCGGCCGTAGAAATCAATCTGTCCCAATCAAAGCCAAAACCCAAAGACTTCATCTGGCGGGTATATGTTTTAATGTTTTCTTCGGTAGAAATCGCCGGATGAATTCCGGTCTTAATCGCATAATTCTCGGCCGGCAGACCAAATGCGTCAAACCCCATGGGATACAAAACGTTTTTGCCTTCCATTCTTTTTTTGCGCGCCATCACATCCAAAGCCGTGTAAGAACGCGGATGCCCAACGTGCAAACCCACTCCTGAAGGATACGGAAACTCCACCAACAAATATGCTTTTTCTTTTTTACTGTCTATTTCTGCTTTATAGGGCTTTGTTTCTTCCCATTTTTTTTGCCACTTTTTTTCAATTGCCTTAAAATTATATCGTTCATTACTCATTTATTCTTTTTCCTATCTTGCAGCCAAATCTCTACGGAACAATTTTCTAGCCTCAGTCAAAATTGATTTCTCAATCTCAAAAGCCAAACGAGGGTCCGGTTCAACATTTTCCCACTTGCCGTCCGCCCATGTTCTCTCAAACACCACCACTTCCAAAGCATCGGCGCGCAGCTCCTTGGAAAGAATATGCACAGTCACTTTGAAATATTCATTGCTGACTTTATCCATGGTCGACCAATCGGTCACCACCACGCCGCCCTTAGAATCAACAGTCAGCATCGGCATAAAGCCGAGTTTGGTAATTGTTGCCTGCCACAAATACGGGTTAACGCCCAAAAGCTCGGATTCTTTTTGGCTCTCAGATTTACTCCACGGGTTCATCCATGAAAAATATGAGCAGCCTGAAACCATAAACAAAACGACCAAAACAGATAAAATTCTCTTACACATGAAACATCTCCTTAAATTACTCCTTGCAAATTAACGTAATTTAATCAAAATGACAAGATAAAAGGAGTTGTTAGTGCGTGAATTAGCCGTAAAAATATTGATAGATGTCTTAAAGAAAAAAACTTTCTTTGAGAAAACTTCCGATGCTTTTCTTAATATGCTGCTCTTAACCGCTTTCCGCCGTCTGACCTTCATCAAAAAACAGCTCAAAAGCTTCATTAAAAACAAACCGTCTCCGATTGCTGAAGCGGCGTTGGTTCTGGGCGCTGTGGAAATTTTATATCTAAACAGCCCCGATTACGCGGTTTTAAACGAATATGTCTCAATAGTAAAAAAATCTGAAAACGCCCACATTTCCGGATTCGTTAACGCCGTTTTAAGAAAAATATCAGCAAACAAAGAGCAAATCTTAAAACAAGACCAAGGCGAATTTTTCAGTCCCGAATTTTTAAAAATCTTAAAGCAGGATTACGACCCTAAAGCTATCGCGCAAATTGAACAAACCTGCCTTAAAGAGCCTCCTCTGGACTTAAGCATTAAGCCCGAATGCAAACTGGAGGGCTTAAAGCTCGATAATCAAACGATTCGCATTTATGAAAAGGCCAAAGTTCCCGAACTTAAAGGCTACAAAGAAGGACTGTTCTGGGTACAGGATTTTGCAGCCTCTCAAGCCGTTAAAATGCTCGGCGGCATAAAAGGCAAAACCGCCCTGGATCTCTGCGCCGCCCCCGGCGGTAAAACCGCGCAGTTAATTCAAAACGGAGCCGCAACCACCGCTTTAGATATTTCCGAAGACCGCCTAAAAACCTTAAAAGAAAACCTAAATCGACTGCAAATGAAAGCCGAAAAAATCATTTGCGCCGATGCTGTAGAATATCTGAAAACCGCCAAAGACAAATATGACATTGTGCTCTTAGATGCACCTTGCTCCGCCACCGGCACCATCCGCCGCCACCCGGAACTGGTGCATATCAAAACCTTAAGCGATATCAAACAGCAAGCCAAAATTCAGACAGAATTATTAAGCTTGAGCGGCAATGTTTTAAACTCAGGCGGCATACTCTTATACGCCGTATGTTCGCTTTCAAAATTTGAAGGCGAACGCCAAATCAAAAACCTCAAGGGTTATAAACTGCTGGAGCAAAAAAGAATTCTCCCGCACCAAATTATACCTGTCTCTAAATTGGAATTTTTGAGCCAAATGAAGGAAGACCCGGCGCGCAAAAGCGGAGTGTACACTTCAGTACATGAGCATTTGAGCACCGGAAGCGACCGCACAGTTGGCTCGAAAAACCAGTTTAGAGACAGGTATATAGAAGGTGGACAAGACGGCTTTTATATCGCCAAATTAGAGAAGGAATAAAGAAAATGTTTTTTCTAAAAAAACAAAAAGTTCAAGAAATTGACCCGGCGGCATCCCCGATTTATATTGCCGGAGACGGTGCTTTAACCTGTTATCTTGCCTTAAAGTTCATGGACGCCGGCGAGCGTGTTATCATCATTTCTCATAAAAAAGAAAACTATTACCTTTCAACCAACGGCATCAACTTTCGTGAAGATTTAAACCTGCAGAAAAAACACTATCGTTTCGAGACCTCTTTTTTAATCAAAGAACAGCCGAAACTGTTTATCTTTATCGACGACAATTCCCTGCTGCCGACCCTTTCCCCTTCAAAGTTAAAAGGCATTCCGACCGTGGTTTTTTCTGATTCCCGCAAAACCCCGATTCTAGATACCCTGCTTAACAAAAATTATATCCGCGCTTTTTTTGAAGGCTTTGCAGATAAAAACGATCAGTCCGTGGTTTTATACGGCCGCAAACCCATCATCACTTTCTCAAGCAAAAAAATGGACGACCAAACCAAAGAGGCCATAGGCATTTTCAAGGCGGCTCTTTTTTCCACCCATTTTGAAGAAAATCTGCACCAAGCCTACTGGGATTATTTTGCCCCAATGTCGCTGGGCTCAATTCTCTCGGGTGAAGACAAAAAAAACAAAGTCTTAATGTTGAAGCTGGCTGAAGAAATATCAAGCCTTGCCGGCAAATATACCGCCGATATTGACGCCGATAAAATCGTCAAACAAGTGCTGATTACCCCTGAAGAATATGTTTACCCGCTGCAGCAAAGCATTGAGCGCAAAAAGACCAAATACGTCGATTCGGTATGCTCGACCTTAACCGATTCCGCCCGCTCCAAAAAAGTCAAAATCCCCGAGCTGCAAAAAATAATCAAACAAATCTACAATAGCGTAAACTAACCCCCTATCGTCATCCAGAGTGAAATTTACAAAAGATCCAAAACAAATCAGCCATATTATTAGTTGGATTGCCACGCTTACGCTCGCAATGACACCTACTCTACTCTCCTTCTTACTCTCCCCTCTTTCCCGCCTTTGTGCAGATTTTTAGTTTTGTATGCGCAATTTTGCGTAGAGCGTCAGTCCGCCGTAGCTTTAGCGAAGGAGGAAACAAAGCGAGCAAATACAAAATATTAAAATCAAACGCAGGCGAAAGCTTTTGGGCACGATTGGTCTCAAAAGTAACAAAACCCCATGCAGGTAATAAACTTGAAGAATAGTTCAGATGAGTTTGCCGGTTAAACCCACTCCCCACATAAAACCCCTGAGTAAATCCACAACTTCCCTTGCGCCGCACGCAAAAACGCATTAAAATCCCCTTATAAAGAAGAAAGGTTAACCTATGGAAACAACCTACATCTACATGGCTGCAGGCCTTATTTTTGCATTTTTCTCCGGCTTCCTCAGCCTTGATTTTGTGCAAAAAAAATTCAAAAAATCAGATTTCCTTTCTGAACTGCTTTTCCTTCCTCTCTTTGCCATCTTGGCCATCGGTTTAATCGCCCTTTTCTTCGGCATTTCCCAAGAATATGACACAATTTTTCCAACCGATCTCGGCGAACTTTTAACCGCTGTACTTTTCACCGGCATCATCTTTTTTGTTTCAACCTTTGAAACCTCGCGCTTGGTTCTGTTCTCGTCCATTCTCTTGGGCGCCGCCGCCTGCAGCTTTTTCATGCCGCCTGAGTTTCTTGTTTTCCAAGGTGCTCTTCCTCTTGTTGCCGACCGCATTTGTTTAATTCTGCTCTGGGCATTGTTCAGCTATTGCTGCCAATATTTAAACATTTTTGAAGCTCTTTTCAGCCTGCAAAGCCTCACTGTTTCCACGGGCATCTTCATTCTCTTCCTGCTCGGCGGAGTGTCTGCTCTGGTTGGCGCATATGCCTTGTTCTTAACCGGCCTTTTTGCGGCTCTCTTGTCTCTCGGCTGGCCGCCTTCCAAAATCAACATCAGTCACGGCTCGGCTCAAGCCTTGGGCTTTGCTCTAGCCTGGCTGATGGTCAAAACCTGCGGCGAGGGTTCTTCTGCCAGCGTTTTAATTTTTTCCGCCGTTTTTGTTCTTGAAATGCTTTTTGCTTTTGCCAAAAAACTTTTGCCTTTCTCTCCCAAAAACATCTACCAAAACACTCATTTTTATCAAATGACCACGGTCAAGCTTTCCGGCTCATCAATCTGCATCAACCTCGTAAAAATTGCAGCCTTAATGGTTATTTTGGGCTCTTTCCAAATATATTCGCCCAATTCCTTTTCAATTCCCGTTTTCAGCTTTGCCATTGCCGCCTGGCTCATAAACCGCTTAGCCGCATGGGAACCCAAGGAAGAAGAACCGGTAAAAACCAAAAAAACTAAAAAGGCCAAAAAATGATTTTAGATTGGTTGAAATCTTTTCAAAAAAGCTCCTCCGAGCCTGAAGCTTCATTCGAGCCCGGTCTCATCAGCTTCAAAATCATTGTTGCCGAATTTGTAGATAATATTGAAAGCCGCAGCGGCGAGGCCGTTGCCGCAATGTTAAAATCAATGCCCGGGCTTAATGTCCACTATTACGACGAACCTTTTGCCAAGGAATTTTTAAATCTGGAAAGCCGCATGTTGTTTGATTTCATTGACCGCGGCCAAGACATTCTGGATAAGACCGGTGCTCAGGTGCTGGTCTGGGGCTACCGCGATGGCAGCAAAATCCGTCTCAATTTTCAATCTGAAAAACAATATGAAACCGAAGAATACAGCTTCTTATCTCTAATGGACAGCCTTTACATTCCGGCCGATTTTACCGAACCCGGAAAGCCTTTTCCCGGCGCTCTTGCCAACTTAATTTACGGCGCGGCCTTAAGTGCGTTCAAAGCTTTTTCCAAAGAAAGCAAAATCCAAAAAAAATATCTCTTAAAAAAGACCATCGATGCGCTTTCCAAAGACAACTCTGCAAAATCGCTGTCTATCGAATATATGCCCTATGTCATGAACTTTTTAGGTGTCATTTATCTGAGTTATGCCTTTGAAAACAACACCGATAAAGACTTTAAGATAATCAAAAACCTGTTTGACACTGCCATCAAACAC
>JAVBOV010000084.1:0-3066 GCA_031550205.1 Alphaproteobacteria bacterium | reverse complement strand
AAAAATCTTCTAAACGAAGATAATCTAACTCTTGCTCCAGCTCTGAAACGTGGAGGTCTTGATAGTGTTCTTCAAATTTTTCCACACTTTCGTCAAAGGTATCTTTTTCAGATTTCTTTCCTTGCTTTACGCTGTACTGAGGAATTGGGTTAATACCCAGTCTTCTTTTTCTTGACATAATTTTTGGTTTTATAATGATTAAATATAGTAATTTCGTAAGTACCATTAGATAATAGCATAAAATTTTAAAAAGCAATGTTAAAGTTTTGTTACATTAATTAAATAAAAAACGTCATTGCGAGCGAATGCGAAGCAATCCAGATTAACAAAAGAGCTATATATTAAATAAATCAGGCATTCGCCTGATTTATTATGGATTGCTTCGGGGCAGACGCCCTCTCGCAATGACATTCTTTATTCTTTTTTCTCTTTTTTATCAGCTATTTGTTTTTTTCTTTTATCTAAGTTTTTCTTTAGGGCAGCGGCCTCTTTTTCTTCTCTGATTTCCTTAATTGACTTCTTTTTTTCAGACATTGCTTTTTTTCCTTGCATTTGTGATTTTGATTGAGTATATAGTTAACCAAACCTTGGTTTGCACCTTCTCTGTTCGCTTTTTTGGTTTTGCTGTTCGACTTTTTTCCTTGTGTAGGCTGTCTACACTGCGTCAAAAAGCCAAATTCAAAACACAAAAAATCTTCACAATAATTGTACAAACCAAAGCTTGATTAACTATAAATCAGGAAAATTAAGAAAGCAAACGCCCTCGTAGTATAATGGTTATTACATGCCCTTGGTAAGGGCAAAACCCAAGTTCGATTCTCGGCGAGGGCACCAGTTGAAAAAACCACCCGTTATGGGTGGTTTTTGCTATTTCTTGCCAATGTTTTTGGGTAAAGTAGCCCAAAAAGCAGCGGAAAGCGAACAAACTAATGTTGTAATTCCACAAGCAGCTACCGGCCATGTGTGATCTTCAACTACAAAAAATAACAGACAGAACGAAATAAGCGCAATGATTGATAAAATCAAAATTCCATGTTTTCTTTTCATAATGTTTTGTTTTAATGAATAATATTTTTACATAATTGTATGTGTGATTTACCTTTTCAAGGTACCACACACACACAAGAGTTTCAAGGGTTTTTGTGTTAAAGTTTTGTTACAGGAATCGAAAACGTCATTGCGAGCAAAGCGAAGCAATCCAGATTGATAAAAGAGCTATATATTAAACAAATCAGGCATTCGCCTGATTTGTTATGGATTGCTTCGGGGCAGACGCCCTCTCGCAATGACGAATGGTTATGATACCCTTGCAATTGTCAGGGCGTCTATGGATTTGGCGCCGGCTTTTTTCAAAGCAATGGCGCATTCTTTTAGGGTGGAGCCGGTGGTCATGACATCGTCAACCAAGATTATGCGTTTGCCTTTGATATTTTGCGGTTTTTTGACACTAAAAGCGCCTTTGACGTTTTTGACCCTGGCCAAGCCCATGAGCTCAACCTGCGGACGGGTCTTCTTTTTGCGGTAAAGCGAGGTGTAATCGGCCTTTATTTTGCTGATTTTGCTTAATTCTTTGACCAACAGCGCCGACTGGTTATAACGCCTTTTTAACATGCGCGAAAAATGCAACGGCACGGGGATGATTAAATCGGCACCTTCAGATTTGAGATCTTTCATGCTTAAATTGAGCCACTTTGCAAGAGTTGTGGCGTTTTCGGTCTTGTCCATAAACTTTAAGGCCAAAATGAGCGGTTTGGAGGCTTCGTCATATTCCAGGCTTGAGCGAAGCATGCGAAACGGCGAGCGTTTGCGCTTTAAACAGCCGCCACAGAGCATTTTTTGCCCGGTGTCTTCTTCTAAAAAAGCCTGTCCGCATTTGCGGCAATATGGCGCGGCAATGAAGTTAAGCTCGTTTAAACATTTGGCACACAAGCCCTCTTCTGCTAAAACCAGTTTGCCGCACTTAAGGCAGCGCGGCGGGAGGAGGATGTTTAATATGCTTTTGAATATGAAGTTCATAGTTCTAATTTTTTTAACTCTTCGTGGATGGAGTTGATGCGGTCGATTACAATCATGCCGGCTTGAGACATGGCTTTTTTCTTGTCTTGCACGCTGATATGGCCTTTGGAGATTAATTCTCCGGCATAGCCCATTTTGTGCCCCAAGGGCATGGCGTCGCCGGCAACAAAGGCAATGATTGGTTTTTTGTTTTTTAGGCCAGCGTAAAATTCTGCGCCCTCTTCTTCAAACATTCCGCCAAGCTGCCCAACCAGGACAATGGCTTTGGTGTCTTTGTCCTGCATGAACAAGCCCAGCGTTTCAACAAAGTCCATGCCGATAAGCATGTCGTCACCAAGGCCGATGACGGTTGACTGGCCAAGACCGGCAAGGTTGGTTTCAATCACCGCCTCATAGGTTAAGGTGGAAGAGCGTGAAACAACGCCGATTTTGCCTTTTTTATGGATATTTTCAGGAAAAATGCCCAGTCTGGCCTCACCGGGGGTGATGATGCCGGGGGTGTTGGGGCCAATCAGCCGGGTTGGGGTTCCTTTTAGCATGCTTTTAATTTCAAGCATGTCTTTTAAGGGCACGCCGTCGGTGATGCAGGTGATGGAATCGAGCCCTGCTTCAACCGCTTCTTTGACCGCGTCTTTGACATAGGGCGCGGGAACATAGGCAATGGAGGCCGTGGCTTTGGTTTTTTCTTTGGCTTCTTTAACCGTATTGAACACCGGCAAGCCTAAGTGTTTGGTGCCGCCCTTGTTCGGGGTTACGCCGGCCACAACTTTGGTGCCATAATCTAAGGAACGGCGGATGTGGAAAGAGGCCTGCGTGCCGGTGATGCCTTGGCAGATGACTTTGGTGGAAGAGTTTACTAAAATGCTCATTATTCGCTCTCCTCCATGGCTTTGATGATTTTATTGACGCTTTCTTCCATGTTCTCGGCAATGATGATGGGGAGCTTGGAATGGTTCAGAATATCTTTGGCGTCTTCTTTATTGGTACCCTCAAAACGCACTACCAGCGGCACGTTTAAGCCGACCTCAGAGGCGGCGGAGATGATGCCGT
>JAVBOV010000086.1:0-27538 GCA_031550205.1 Alphaproteobacteria bacterium | reverse complement strand
CCTGCTAATTCAGCAGCGGTTCTGGCTGTTGTTCCTGCTACAAAAAAATCCATCAACTTTAACTGGTCTTTTTTGCTTAATTTACAATGCTTTATATACATAAAAACACCTTAACATTAAAAATGTTAGGTGTCAGCCCCAAAATCTTTTTGAACATTTTTTGCGACTGCCGCGATATCTCGACTATTGAGCTTGTTATTTACAAAATCATGTATTAACTCTCTTGCCTGAGAGGAATAACCTTTAAGTATCTTGGAGCAATCCAAAGCTCTCTTAGATTCTTTCCACAATGCACTACAGAAATCAGTTGTTCCGCTAATCTCAGAAAGAGAATATTTCACTTCATACCTTTCAGGAATTTCTCCTAAAGACATGAACATTTGCGGAAGGTACTTCTTTAGAGCATCTAAAGCTAAAAACATTCGATAAGCTTCCAACTCAATACGCAAGCATTCAGAATATGCTCTTACCGCGCGGGTAAGGAGTTCAGTTTCAATAATTGTTTTTTTCATAATAATATTTTTAAATGATTAAGTTTATAATTTGTTTTCCAGTTAATTCATATATTGTTTAGACAAATATGTCAATTGAATTCTTGATTCAGATGAGATTGCCGCGCTTCCTCCTTCGCTCTTATAGAGCTACGGCGGACAGGTCGCTCGCAATGACGTTAATTATTTTCATCTTTGACTTCATCCGAATTAAGATTATATTAGAAGCAACGGGTGGAGGATGCAATGGAAAAAAAGAAAAACGTGTGGGAACATTTGAATTATGATGATGCTGATATTTTTCAGACCTTAACCAAAAAATTTAAGCTGGATATCGAGGTGGCGGAGGCTTTGACCGACAGGCACACCAGGCCTCGTTATTTCACGCATAAAAAAGGCATTGTTTTTATCTTAAAAGGCGTGAGCATAATTAATTTTGGAGGAGAGAAAGACATTGCATCTATTCGCATCTGGCTTGACAAGGACAAGATTATTACGCTGGCCAACCGTCCGATTAAGGCTTTGGATGATGCTAAAGAACGAATTAAAAAAAGCAAAAAAATGCCATCTCCGGTAGAGTGTTTTTTGGAGATTACCGATTGTCTGGCAGACGATATTTATAATGCCGCTTATAAAATTACGGAAAAAGCCGACAGCTTGGAAGCAGAAGTGATTAAGCTGAACAGCTTTAAGGATTCAAGTTTACGGATGATGATCGGGAGCCTGCGCCGCAAGATTATTTCTTTGCGCAGGCACATTGCGCCGCATCACGATATTTATGTTAATATTAAACTCGAAAAGATTCCGCTGTTGACCGAGGCAGACCGCGCGGAGCTTAGAGAAATTTACCATAAGATGACAAAAGCCGTTGAAGATTTGGACTATGCACACAATCATCTGGCGATTTCGGTGGAAGAGCTGCAGGGACAGGTGAATATTCGCATCAGCCGGATTATGTATATTATCTCTATTGTAACGGTGATTTTTATGCCGATGGGTTTATTGACCAGTTTGCTGGGGATTAACGTTGCAGGAATTCCATTTGCCGAAGAACCGCACGCTTTTGCCTGGATTAGCTTGGGACTTTTGTTTATTTGCATGGGGCTGATTTTTGTTTTGAAAAAAATCAGGTGGATTTGACACCCCCGCCCCAACCCTCCCCCATCAAGGGGGAGGGAGAAGAGGCATTTAATAAAATAAATATGCAAAGCAGATGGCAGCGGTGATGCCGGCTAGGTCTGCCAGCAGTGCGCATGGCAGGGCGTGGCGGACTTTGGTGATTTTGACCACGCCGAAATATACGGCCAAGACATAAAATGTGGTTTCGGTTGAGCCTTGGATGATTGAGGCGGTGAAGCCTTGGAAACTGTCTGCGCCGTAAGTTTGCATGGTGGAGATCATCATGGCTCTGGCGCCGCTGCCGGAGAGCGGCTTCATGATTGCAGTGGGAAGCGCGGCAACAAAAGAAGTGTCAAACCCTAAAAACACAAACATTTTTTCTAAGCAGGAAACCAAAAGTTTTAATGAACCGGAAGCTTCTAAGACGCTGACGGCAACCAGCATGGCAACCAGATACGGAATGATTTTGACGGCAATCTCAAAGCCCTCTTTGGCGCCTTTGATGAAGGTTTCATAGACGTTTATTTTTTTGATGAGGCCGGAGGTGATGAAGCCGATGATGATGGCAAACAAGATGAAGTTGCCGAAATCGGCAGAATATTTGAGGCGGGCGGCAGGCGAAATTTGGTTAAAGTAATATGCGGTACCGATGATAAAAGCGATGATGCCGAAGAGATATGACATGACGACGCGGTTGAATATGTTTAGTCTTTGCACTAAGGCCACCGATAAAAAACCGGTTAAGGTGGAGACTGATGTGGCCAGAAGAATGGGGATGAAAACCGAGGTGGGGTTGGTTGAACCAAGTTCGGCGCGGTACATTAAAATGGTTATGGGAATTATGGTAACGGCTGAAGAGTTGAGAACCATGAACAAAATTTGGGCGTTGGAGGCGGTGTCTTTTTTCTTGTTTAATTCCTGCAATTGTTCCATGGCTTTTAAGCCCATGGGCGTGGCGGCGTTATCCAAGCCCAGCATGTTGGCGGCAATGTTCATTATCATTGAGGTGATGGAAGGGTGGTTTTCCGGCACCTCGGGCATTATTTTTTTAAACAGCGGGCGCAGGAAACGAGCAACAAAATTGATGAGGCCGGAGGTTTCGGCAATTTTTAAGAGGCCGAGCCAGAGGCACAAAATGCCGGTTAAGTTGAGCGCAATGCTGAAAGCGGTTTTGGATGAGGAAAAAGTGGCGGAGACAAGCTCTGTCCAAACCGCAGTGTTACCGTTTATGAGGGTTTGATAAAGAGCCGCCGCAAAAGCAATTAGAAAAAATGCAACCCAGATAATATTCAGCATTTTATTGCTTTTTCCTTTTTTTGAAGTTGGCCAGTTTGTCATTCATGATTGAAACGTCGTTGCCGGTGCGGTCTAAGCGAGTGTGCATGCGGGAAATTTCTTTTTCTAAATATGCTTGTTCAATTTCATCGGCCAAGTCCTGGCGCTGTTTGGCGCTGCCGTGAAGGCTGATTTTGCTCATGTCTTTAATAATTTCTTCAACCTCAATGCATTGTTCTTTTTGAATTTTGAAGAAATATGGCAGTTCATATATCAGCTGGCGGACGTTGGCATAAGCCTCTTGAGTGGTATTGCCCTGTTTGTATCTGATTTTGAGGAGCTCAAAGACGATGCTCAGCTCGCAGCTGTCTTCAACCACGATGAAAGAAACCGGGTCGGCAAAGCCTTTTAAGGAGATTTCTTTTAAGAACTCCAGAAGGTGGTGAAAATAGCCGTGGACGTTGTAAATGATGAAGGGTTTAATGCGCAAAAAGCCGTCTTGCATAGCCACACAGTCATAAGCAAGCTCGTCTAAGGTTCCAACGCCGCCGGGTGCAAAGACAATGAAATCGGCCTCCAACAGTCTTTGTTTTCTTTCTTCCAAGGTTTTGGCGACAATTACTTTGCCGATTTTTTTTAACAGTTCGTCATCTTGCGGATAGAGTTTATAATATTCTTCAGTGGTAATGCCCTGCACCGGCGATGCGCCGCCCTGCTTTTGATTCCAGCCGTCCATCACGCCTTTGGCCACCGCGCCCATGATGCCTTTGTTGGAAAGACCGAAGTCAAGCTTGAAACCCATTTTGATGATTTCCTGGCCGAGATTGTAGGCTTCTTTAACGTATATGTCTTCATTGCCGGAGCGGCTGCCGCCGGCCACAAACACGCGCAAACCCTTCTCTTGGTTTTGTTCCAAGAAGCTGTCGATAAATTGTTTTTTAGTTTTGCTCATTTATATCGCCTTTTTTTTGGTCTTGGTAGAACTGTGCAACAAAAGAATCTAACGAATCGCCCGCTATGGCCTCGCGCAAGCCTTTCATCAGCCGTTCATAATAGGCCACATTATGCCAGGTTAAAAGCATTATCGCCAGAACTTCGTTGCATTTTTGCAGATGGTGGATATAGGCGCGGGTGTAGCTTTTGCAAAGCGGGCAATCGCAGCCCTCTTCCACCGGGCGGTTGTCTTCACGGTGGCGGGCGTTGCGGATGTTGAGCGCACCATATTTGGTGAAGGCCTGGGCGGTGCGGCCGGAGCGGGTGGGCATGACGCAATCGAACATGTCAATTCCGCGCAGAACCGCGCCAACAATATCATCCGGGCGGCCAACGCCCATCAGGTAACGCGGTTTGTCTTCTGGCAGCATATCCGGCGCGTAGTCCAAAACTTCAAACATTTGTTTTTGGCCTTCGCCAACGGCCAAGCCGCCGAGAGCGTAGCCGTCAAAGCCGATTTCTTTTAGCTTATCGGCGGAAATTTGGCGCAGATCTTGATATACACTTCCTTGCTGGATGCCAAAAAGGCCGTAGCCGTCGCGGTCGACAAAGGCGTCTTTGGAACGCCTGGCCCAGCGCATGGACATTTGCATGGATTTTTCGGCTTCTTTATGAGTGGCGGGGAAAGGCGTGCATTCATCAAGGCACATGGTGATGTTGGAATCGAGCTTGTGCTGAATTTCCATGGAGCGCTCCGGGCTTAGGAAAAACTTTTTGCCGTCGACGTGAGATTTGAAGGTGACGCCCTCTTCGGTCAGTTTTCTGATGCCGGACAAGCTCATGACCTGGAAACCGCCGGAATCGGTTAGAATCGGTTTGTCCCAGTTCATAAATTTATGCAGGCCGCCCATTTTGGCGACCAGGTCTTCGCCGGGGCGGAGCATTAAATGATAGGTGTTGCCGAGCAAGATTTCAGCGCCGGCGGCCGCCACAGATTCCGGCAGCATGGCCTTGACCGTGCCGCAGGTGCCAACCGGCATAAAGGCGGGGGTGTTAACCACGCCATGTTTGGTGTGGAGCTTGCCCAAACGGGCTTTGTTATGAGTTTTTAAGAGATCGAATTTTAGCATTAAAGACTGGTTCCTTGCTGTCATTTCGACGACCCAACCAACGGGAGTGGAGGAGAAATCTTGTTTGTGCAATAAGATTTCTCCTTCATTCGCTGCGCTCAGGTCGTCGAAATGACAATGTAATGGGCGCTCAGGTCGTCGAAATGACAATGTTATACTTGGCTGCAATATTAAAGCAAATGGCGGTTTTGGCAAGGGTTTTGTTGCTGTATTGTCATTGCGAGCGCAGCGCGGCAATCCAACCAGCAATAAAGCCAATTTGTCTTGGATCCCACGCATATTTTATAATTTTCTTATCCGCACTCCCTGCGGTCGATGCGGGAAAATTATAAAATATGCTCTGGATGACAAGTTTGGGGTTTTTGTAACAAAAGTTTAACATGACTCTATTTCTGGAATGTGGTATGGTTGAAGAGTTAAAAAGCTCTATATTTGTGTTAATATTATTAATCTTTAAAAAATAAAACATTATGAAAACAAGAAACATTATTTCGTTACTTTTCCTTATTTCAACGGCATTTTGCCTTGTTCATTTTCTTTCCAAATTGGCACCGATTGAAAATTTGACGGTTGGTGATTATTGTGCATTTTCCGGACTAATTGTGGTTTTTGCTATTTTGGTCACTATGATGACTACTTTGGGCGGAGAAAGAGACAGATTGAGTGAAGACTTGCGTTTATTGCGGCAACAAGTTGAAATAGAAAAAGAAAGAGAGTCGCATTATCAACATGTATTGATGGAAGAATTTGCAGCTAAAGGCGTAACTGAAGATGCTGAAAATTTTTACATTGTGAAACCTGATAATCACGATCTTTGTTTATTTAAAACCCACTTTGATAAGCATGGAAGGCCAGAAGCCGGAGACAAGATTAGAGTGTTCTACAAAGAACTTGAGATTCTCGGTCTTTTGGTGAACGGGCATGCGATTATCGAGCCGCCGGTTTATGAGGTGGGGAATACGATGACCGTTGTTTGTAAGAAGTAGGCTAAAATGTATTAATAAAAAAACCGCTCTTTTTATAAAGGGCGGTTTTTTTGTTTTATGTAATACATTCAAACGCGTCATTCTGAGTGAAACGAAGAATCTATGGATCCTTCACTGCGTTCAGGATGACGATAAAAAAGGATTGTTGGTTGATCACCCCCACCCCAACCCTCCCCCATCAAGGGGGAGGGGGAAGGAAATTATTCCCCGGCTTCGCCGTTGGTGTCTAGGGCATAGCCGGTGGCGCGGACGGTGCGGATGTAGTCGGGGCCAAACTCGTTTAAGGATTTTCTTAAGCGGCGAATGTGGACGTCTACGGTTCTTGATTCAACATAGATATTATCGCCCCAGACGGTTTTTAGCAGGCTCTCACGGGAAAAGGCTTTGCCGGGGTTTTCCATGAGCAATTTTAACAGGCGAAACTCCGTGGGGCCGAGGTTGACTACTTTGCCGCTGCGGGTTACTTTTTTCTCAACCAAGTCCATTTTGATGTCTTCAAAGATGAACTCTTTGTGCTTTATCAGCTCCGGGGAGCGGCGGAGGTTGGTTTTGACGCGGGCGATTAATTCCGGCACGGAAAAGGGTTTGGTGACGTAATCATCGGCGCCGCTGGAGAGGCCTTTTACTTTGTCTTCTTCTTCGCCTTTGGCGGTGAGCATGATTATTGGAATATTTTTGATATCGGGCTTGGAGCGGATGATTTTGCAGATTTCCACGCCGGACATTTCCGGCAGCATCCAGTCAAGCAAAATTACCGACGGCAGGTGTTTTTCAACCTCGGCCACGGCGCGGGAGCCTCTGGCTTCCCAAAAAACCTGAAAGCCTTCTTTCTCAAGGTTATATTTTAGCAATTGAGCGAGGGCTTCTTCGTCTTCAATTATCATTACCGAATTTGTCATGCGATTCTCCCATGGATACAATTTTTTTTGTATTTTAAGGGGATGGGGGTTAAAATGGGGTTAAAATATGGATGATTTGCTTACACCCCACCCCAACCCTCCCCCATCAAGGGGGAGGGAATTATTAGCGCAATGACGTTATTATTTTATTATAGTCTGAGCTTTTGAAGATGTAGCTGCCGGCGACTAAGATGTCTGCTCCGGCTTCTATACAAACTTTGGCGGTTTTTTCGTTGATGCCGCCGTCTACTTCAACCAGCAGGTCTTTTTTCATTTGCTTTAATTGTCTGATTTTTTCAACCTGGTCGGGCATGAAGGATTGGCCGCCGAAACCCGGTTCAACGCTCATGACCAAAACCAAATCTATGTCTTTTAAATATGGTTTTAAAACTTCAGCCTTGGTTTTGGGTTTGATGGAAACGCCGGCCAAGAGGCCTTTGCTTTTTATTTCTTTTAAGGTCTTGGTTAAATCTTTGCAGGCCTCAAAATGCACTGTTAGAGAATCGGCTCCGGCATCTATGAACCAAGGCAGCATTTTTTCGGGTTCATGAACCATTAAGTGAACATCAAAAGGAAGCTTGGTTAAGGGGCGAATTTGTTTCACAATAAACGGGCCGAAGGTAAGATTAGGCACAAAGTGGCCGTCCATGACATCAACATGAACCCAATCGGCGCCGGCTTTTTCAATGGCCTTTATCTCTTCACCAAGTTTGGTGAAGTCTGCGCTTAAAATGCTGGGGGCGATTTTTACCATGGGGGGCTCCTGTTTATTCGGATGAGATCCCGAAACAAGTTCGGGATGACGTGGTGAGTATATAAATTATATTCACTATACAGAATATTTTTTATTTTAGTAGTTGTTTTTATTTTTAAAGAGGTTACGTTTATATTCAGTTATTTTTTATATAGGAGAAGAACGATGGGGCAGATGGCTCAAAAAATTGTTAAGATGGACGTTAAGGAACTGATTAAGATTTTGAACGAGGCTTTGGCTGAAGAGTGGCTGGCTTATTATCAATATTGGTCAGGCTCTTATGTGGTGGAAGGTTTAATGCGCGAGGCAGTCGGCAAAGAGCTGATGGAGCACGCCAAGGAAGAACTGGAGCATGCGGAAAAACTGGCGGAGAGAATCGTTCAATTGGGCGGAATTCCTTTGATTGACCCTGATCAATGGAAAAAGAACGCAAAATGCAAATATGAAGCGCCGAAAGATGCCGATTTTGTGACTTTGCTGAAACAAAATATTGAAGGCGAGCGTTGCGCCATTAAGCGTTATTATGCAATTTGCGAAATGTGCTCTCATGGCAAAGACCCGGTTACAATGCACCTGGCCAGACATATTTTGGATGAAGAGCTGGAACATGAGCACGATTTGGAAGATTTGCTGAACGACTTCGAGTCTTTTAAGAAAAAGTATTTGAAAAAGTAGATTCGTCTGACCCCACCTAACCTCCCCTTACAAGGGGAGGTATTTTTTTGTTTAATTAAAACAAGAGATTAAACCTATCATCTTAAAGTTAGTGGATTTTTTTTGGAGATTATGATTGACAAAAGAGTCTAAATTGTCTAAATGAGTCTATACGCAGTGACAAAGTGGATCCTCGGGTTCAACCTGGTTCGACTTCGTCTCAGGCGGTTGACTCCGAGGATGACGTTCCGTAGTCATCGGGCTTCCTACTTCGCTCTTGCAGAGCTACGTCGGACAAATCGCCCGGCTGACCTGTTATGTTGAAATTGTCTAAATGAGTCTAGTAATCAAAAAACGAAAAACAATAATTTCCTTATATGGTATGGCTGAGATTGCCACGCCCTAAAGGGCTCGCAATGACAGTCTTTGAGTTTGATGTGGTTTCTTATGATATACTCCAAATAAATCAATCAACCACATCAAGAAACCCTCCGGAGCAATCCGGAGGGTTTTTGTATTTGAATTTTGCTGAAAGCAAAATCTGTTTGTGGATTCCGGATATGGCAAGTCCGGTGGGGCTTGCCTTCCAGAATGACGAGGTTTGGGTTTGGAGGGTTTTATTATGGCCGAGATCCTCACGCCTGACCGCCAAAATTTGGCGATCAGGCTCAGGATGACATTAGAAACTAACTTTCAGATTCCTTCTTGAGTTTGAAAAAGGTCATTACGCTGATGGGGATGGAGATGGCGTAGGCGGCCATCATGATGCCCAAGGTCAGCCAGGTTTGGGTGATGATGAAGCTGGCAAACAGAGCCACAACAAAAGCCAGCGGCAGCAGCAGATAGGTTGGAATCTTCATCTTTTTAGCAGAAAAAGTGGGGATGCGGCTGACCATTAAGAAAGCTACGGTAAGCATTAAACCGGCGCAAAACCAGTTTGAGCGCAGAAAAGCCAAATGCGGAAAATCAAAGCTAATGAGAATCGGCATTAAAGCAAGACCTGCTGCAGCCGGTGCCGGAACCCCGACAAAGAAATTGTGCCAATATTCGGGCTGAGGTTCGTCTTCAAGCATGGTGTTGAAACGAGCCAAACGCAAAGACATGCCGATGGCAAACACCAGGCAGAAAAACCAGCCGAATTTGGGCAAGTCAAACAAAGTCCATTTATACATTAAGATGGCCGGCGCCACGCCAAAGCTGACAAAATCGCAAAGAGAATCGAGCTCGGCTCCGAACTTGGAAGACGATTTCAGCAAACGGGCAACGCGGCCGTCCAAGCCGTCAAACAAGGCAGCCAGAAAAATGCAGAATACGGCTTTGCCCCAGTCTTCCTGAATGGAATATCGAATGGAGGTTACGCCGGCGCAAAGAGCTAAAAGCGTGACCACATTGGGCGCGATTTTTCTAAAGGGAAGAGATTTAAATTTTTGTTTAGAAAGCTGAATTTTATTAACTTTTTCCACTATCTTATGACTCCTTCTACTTGAGCATCTTTGCTCTTTAAGCTGGCAATTAAGGATTCACCGGCAACCATGGTTTGCCCGATGCAGACTTTAGGCTCAACGCCGGCCGGCAGATATACGTCTAAGCGGGAGCCGAAGCGAATTAAACCAAAACGCTCACCGGCTTTGTAAGTTTGCCCCTCAGCGGCTTCACATAAAATTCGGCGGGCAATGAGGCCGGCGATTTGCACAAAAGCAATTTCCTGGCCTGATTTGGTTTTCATGGCCAAAAGCTGGCGTTCGTTGTCTTTGCTGGCTTTATCTAAGGTGGCGTTTAAAAACTTGCCGGGAACATATACGGATTTTAAGATTTTGCCTTCAGCCGGAGCGCGGTTGACGTGAACATTGAAAACACTCATGAAAACGCTGACACGGGTGAACTTTTTATCTCCCAAACCGAGTTCTTCAGGCGCGTTAACCTTGGTTATCATCTGCACAATGCCGTCGGCCGGAGAAACGACCACGTCTTCAATATCGGGCGTGACACGCTCAGGGTCTCTGAAGAAATAATAGCACCAAACAGTTAAAACCAAGCCAATCCAGCCTAAAGGTTCCCACATAATGGCCAAGAGCGCGGTTATGGCGGCAAAGATGCCGACAAATTTCCAGCCTTCGCGGTGGATGTTCGGGAGCAAATATCTGCGCCAGGAAATGTCGATGGTTTTCATTGAAATTTTCTCCGTTTATTATTGTTGGTTTTTTAAATAAGCATATTTTAAGTAAAATGGCAATTTTTTTATTGCATTTTCCGGCTTACCTCTGTATAAATGCGAAGGATTATTTATGCGCTTGTGGCGGAATTGGTAGACGCTGCAGACTTAAAATCTGTTGGAGGCAACTCCGTGCCGGTTCAAGTCCGGCCTAGCGCACCAAGAAAACACCACCCTGAAGGGTGGTGTTTTCAGTAGTCGGTAGTCGGTGGTCGGTAGTCAGAGTTGGACTCTTTATTTGCGGTTTGGGGTTTTTGATTATATAGTAATTATAAGAAAGGTTTGGTTCATGAAAAAAGTTTTATCTATTTTAGTTTTGCTGGTTTGCGGCGGATGTGCGGCTCCTTTTAAGCTCAAAGTTGCCAACGACTCTTCAGAGATGAGCAAAAGCAGCAAAAGCGTGTATATAGACATGCAAAAAGGCGACATATATGCGGCCAGATTGAAAAAAGATGTGGCGCAGATTTTAAAGGACAACGGCTGGAGGGTTGTTGCGGATAAGAGCAGCGCGCAGAATGTGGCAAGCTTTTATATTGAAGAAAAATCCTGGCAGACAACAACCATGAACAGCACTCCGATGTATGCACAATCGGTGCCTGTTTATTCGGGCGGTTCAACTTTTTCCGCTTCATATGCAATGCCCACATATAATACGGTTACAAATTTCTCCACCTGTTTTTATTTGACCATTAACAAGCTGAAGAATCAGGCAATCAGTGATCAGGTTTATAATTCAAGCTTTTGCGCCGATTATGCGGTTGATAAGACAGAGTTTTCTTCTTATGTGAAAGATGTTTACGGCAAGCACTTTAATGAGGCCGACATTGAGCTTTCTTTCAAATGCGAAAGTTCGGGGCCGGAATATGGGGCTTGTTATGATTCTTCGGGCAATGGTGCTTTTTAATACTCATTGAAAAACCACCCTAGTGAGGGTGGTTTTTTGTTTTACCAGCAGCTCTCAACAAAAGCCTTAAAAAGCTTGCCAGATGCTTCGTCTTTTAAACGCTCCGGGTGCCATTGTACGCCTAGTACAAATTCGCTCCACGGTTTGATTGGCTCAATGGCTTCAATTGTTGAAACTTCAGCGGCAGCAATTTTGGCTTTTACGGAATAGGCCACGGCTTCATCGTGCATTGAGTTGACGGTAATCTGCTTCTTTTGTACGATTTTATACAAAAGAGTGTCAGGAGCAATGTAAACGCCATGATTGTGATTATGATCCGCTGTTAGGGGCAGCCTTGTGGCTTTTCTTGTGAGCATACCATCTAAATAAACAGCCATAATCTGCATCCCGGTGCCAATTCCAAATGTTGGAAGTTTGTTTTCTTTTGCATATTGCAATGCTCTCCAATAGGCTAATGGCCATTCACTGGCAAACGACATCTTGGCATTTATATCATACCAATGTGCTGGAAGATCCAGCACACCTCCGGGCAATAGAATTCCATCCGGGGAGATTTGTTTCAGTTGTTCCAAAACATTTTCATGTGAAACCAGAACTGGAGCGCCTCCGGCTTTAATTACGGCGTCAAGGTACTCTGATGAAATGCTATAATTTTCTTCGGTTTTTTGCAATAAAACAGCAATTTTAGATTGGCCGATTTTGCCAAGCTGACTTGTAACATTTAAAATAATTTTCATAAGATTTTATGTTTTTAATTTATAATAATATTTTCATTGGATATTAATGTATCACAAGTATAATGAGAAATCAACCACTTTTAGACAAAAGGAATAATAAATGACAAAAGTTGTATGGAAAGCGGGGACTATGCTTTCGCCGTTGCCGCCGGCGCTGGTTTCTTGCGGCACAGTTGAAGAGCCTTGTGTGTTGACCGTTGCGTGGACGGGGATTGTTTCTTCAACTCCGCCGATGAGCTATGTTTCTATCAAGCCGGAGCGCAATTCGCACCACATTATTAAAGAAGCCGGAGAGTTTGTGATTAATTTGCCGAACCTGGCAATGATTACGGCTGTGGACTGGTGCGGCGTGAAATCAGGCAAAAATGTTGATAAATTTAAAGAGATGAATTTGACGGCTGCGCCCTCTTCTCAAATTAAGGCGCCGCAGATTTTAGAAGCGCCGGTTTCAGTTGAATGCAAGGTGGTTTCGGTTACAAACCACGGCTCGCACGATATGTTTTTGGCAGAGATTTTGGCGGTTAATGTAGACGATAAATATTTGGATAAGAACGGAAAGCTTTGCTTGGAAAAGGCCGGATTGATTGCCTTTTCACACGGAAAATATTTTACGCTGGGCAGAGAGCTGGGCAGTTTTGGTTTTTCGGTTAACAAAAGACGCTTGGAAGAAGTTGAAAAAATGAAAACCGTTGAGGTTGCCGTAAAGCAGTCTAAGTTTATTGCCGATAAAGAAACAAAGGAAAAACCGAAAAAAGAATTTAAACCCAAAAGAAAATTTGATGACAAACCGCGTGGAGAAAAACGCTTTGATGATAAACCGCGCAGGCCAAGAGAAGACGAGGACAGGCCGAAGAGAGATTTTAAGCCCAGAGACAGAGATGACAGGCCAAAGAGAGACTTTGGAGATAAGCCGCGCGGAGAAAGGCGTTTTGATGACAAGCCGCGCAGACCCAGAGAAGACGGTGACAGGCCAAAGAGAGACTTTGGAGATAAGCCGCGCGGAGAAAGGCGTTTTGATGATAAGCCGCGCAGACCGAGAGAAGACAATAAGGGGCATCGCTCGGGAGAGAATAGAAAGTTTCGTTAAATGATTTTTGACAGCATAATGAGCTTTAAGGAAGCGGCTAAGGGCACAAAAGCACCTAAGAGTGTTTTGGCGCAGATGGTGCTTTTGGAGGTGCAATATTACGGCACGGATAAAAAGCTGCACCAGGGACAGATGATGGTGCATCGCGATTTGGCGGGCGATGTTAAAGAAATCTTCTCTAAAATGCTGGCGGAAAAGTTTGCGGTTCATAAGGCGGTGCCGATGAGCGCTTATGGCTGGGATGACAACAAAGCCATGGCGGATAATAATTCCAGCGCGTTTTGTTATCGCAATATTGCCGGCACCGATGAGCTTTCCTGGCACGCCTTGGGCAGAGCGATTGATATTAACCCAAAGTTTAATCCGTGGATTCATAAAGACGGCAAATGCTGTCCGCCGGACGGGAAATATGATGTTAAGCGCAGCGGCACGTTGTGCGAGGGCGGCGTTATTAGCAAATTATTTTTGAAAAAGGGCTTTATTTGGGGCAAGGATTTTGCCAAGTATGAGGATATTCACCATTTTGAGAAATGGTTAACCCCTCACCCCAACCCTCTCCCGCAAGGGGAGAGGGAGTTTTTGAAACCAACTGTTGGTTTGGTTTTGGATGAGGCGGATGATTTTGCCGGCTGGAATTATGTTAAGGCGCTGGTTGACTGCGGGCTGAATGTTAAGTTTATTACCTATGAAAAAGCGGAAAAGCAGATGAGCGATGTTTCAGGTTTATTGCTGCCGGGCGGATTTTTTGGTTTTCCGGCAAAATGGTATCAGAAGAAGGTTGATGCAAAGGAATCGAAAAGGTGCAAGGCTTATGTGGCGGCTTATAAATATGCGCAAAAGCGCAAAATGCCGATTTTGGGAATTTGCGCCGGAATGCAGGTGATGGCGTGTTTGAACGGAGCCAAGCTGTTTAATGATATTAAAAAAGAGTGTCCGGATGTTAAGGAAGAGCATCGGGACGCCAAGGAAAAAGCCAAAGCGCATTTGGTTAAAATTGAGAAAAAGT
Organism: Alphaproteobacteria bacterium; assembly: GCA_031550205.1. Classification (GTDB taxonomy): domain Bacteria; phylum Pseudomonadota; class Alphaproteobacteria; order RF32; family CAG-239; genus JAVBOV01. The sequence goes on along the minus strand of JAVBOV010000086.1, from coordinate 13,351 downwards.
CTTTGCTTTATAAGATTTTGGGCAAGGAAAAGATTTGGGTTAATTCCAACCACTCTGAATCGGTAGTGCCTTCAAGTTTTGCTGCACCTGCTGTGAGTGGCGAGGGGATTGTGGAGGCTATTGAATTGGGCGGTTTTGCGCTCGGTTTGCAGTGGCACCCGGAATATATGTATGCGGTTGACGGGGATAAGAACTCGAAGAAGATTTTTAAGGCATTTGCCGAGGTGATAAGGCAAGAGCTTTAATCCTTGTCATTCCGCACTTGATGCGGAATCCAGGTTAAAAATATTGCTAATTTGCCACCTGGATACTCGGGTCAAGCCCGAGTATGACATAATCGTGGTTTATTCCAGCTCCTCTAATCTTGTAACAAAAGTTTAACATGACTCTCTCTCTCCAGGTTGTGGTATATTTAGAGATGTAATGACCTAATTAACTTGTTAATATTATTAATCTTAAAAAATAAAAAATTATGAAAACGCTAATTGTAACAATCGTTAACTTTGCGTCTATTGTAGTGCAGCTCCTAAAACCACTAATAAGCATTGCTTTAATACTTATTGTGATGGCGGTAGTTGGAAACGAGAACATAGGAGATGCTTCTGTAATTATTCCCATCATGGGAGCGGGAGTGTTATATCTCATGTGGAGAAATAGCCGATAAACAGATTAACCTTCAATTCCTTAATTGGTCTTGGGGGTTTTTTGTTGACTATAGTCTTTAGTTTTAGATTGATTATTGGCGAATCGGGGGTATAATGGGGGTAATCAATTTTATTATTAACTAAACTATTTTAATTATGGATGCTTCTGCCGTCGGGACTTTGCTTATTTGCAACCCCAACAAGGTTTATCAACTGAGAAACGCCGGGTTTATTCATTCAATAATCAACGGGGTTTTGAGTAAAATTAATTTGATTTTGGTTAACTGCGAAAGTTTTCTTAATTTACAAGAAGATTTGGAAATGCAGTTGGCCTTAATCAAGAGTTCAAACATTAAAAACAAACAAAACAATGAATTTTATGTGGAACAACTGCTAATGCACATTAGTCTGCCTCAAAATCTTTTGGTACCGAGCGAAGACATTTTAAATAAAGCATCGTTAAGAATGCGTCGAAGGATAGACTTGGCCGCCGCTCTTTTGGTTGCTTGATGCTAAAACCCACTCTTTTCAGAGTGGTGTGTTTTATGGATTCTTCGCTACGCTCAGAATGACGCGGGGGAGGCGGGAGGCTTTGTATTTGGATGAGATGCTGAAACAAGTTCATCATGACGTGTGAAGGGGGATTGAGGAAGTTATTGTCTGATTGAGAAGTCGGGGAAGGATTGTTTTAGGTAACTTATTAAATTTTCATCGCCGAAGAATTTGTTGCAGTCTGATTCCGAGGTGTTGTCGCCGGGAATCGGGCGGTATTTTTGCAGATGATAACTCTTTACACCCTTTTCTTTTAAGGAATCGGCAATTTTTTTGATATCTTCAATATCTAAAATGCGCGGGTCGCAGGTGGTGCGGCACTCAAACGGTTTGCCGCTTTTAATTAAAACATCTAAAGACTTTAAAACATCTGCAAGCGCGTCTATTCCGCCGCTGGCTTTTTTATATTTTTCAGTCTCAAACGGGGCTTTAATATCCAGCCCGACCCAGTCAATTTTGGGCATTAGTTTTTCTAAAAAATCGGGCCTGATGCCGTTGGTATGAACGCCAACCGCATAGCCTATGCGATTGACTTCATGGACGGCTTTTTCCAGGGCGTCTTGCAGCAAAGGCTCTCCGCCGCTGAAAACAACGGCGTTAAGCAGCATTTTGCGCTTTTCCAAAAACTCCATGAACTTGCCCCAAACCACGTTGGTATCGGGCTTGGCTTCCTGCAGATATACGTTATAGCAATATGGACAACGCCACGGGCAGCCCTGGGTAAAGACCACCGCGGCGATTTTGCCAGGAAAATCGACGGTGGACAAAGGTTGTACACCGCCGATTACCAATTTCCTACTCAAATCCATTAATTATTCCGCGGCAACGTTATAGGCGTTAACGTGCGCGTTGGCTTTGGCTTCGCTGAAATATTTGCGAGCATAAAACTCAGATTTTTTGCCTTTATTAAATTCTGAAACCGGACGGCAATATCCCATAACTCTGGTCCAAACTTCACAAGGTTGTCTTTCTTCGTCAGATAATCTAACTTCGTTGATATCAATAATTGTCATCTTCTGTTCTCCATTTTCTTTAATTTGAGGTTTAATATCAAGCAACTTCTTTACTAGAAGTTGCGGTTCTGGTTTTTTCCGCCTTCAATTCTTCATCGCATTTGGGGCAGAATTTGTGCTCTCCGGACAAATAACCGTGCTTTGGACACACTGAAAAAGTCGGAGTTATGGTAATGTATGGTAACCGATAATTGGTTAAAACTCTCTTTACCAACTCACGGCATACCTTGGCCGATGAAACCCTCTCTCCCATATACAGGTGCAGCACTGTTCCGCCGGTATATTTGGTTTGAAGTTTTGATTGAAGCTCCAAAGCCTCAAACGGGTCATCAGTATAACCTACCGGAAGCTGCGAAGAATTGGTGTAGTATGGATTCTCTGCAGTCCCGGCCTGGATAATGTCTTTATATCTTTTCTTGTCTTCACGGGCAAAACGATAAGTGGCGCTCTCGGCCGGGGTGGCCTCAAGGTTATACATGTTGCCGGTTTCTTCTTGAATTTTGACCAAGTTGGCGCGGATGTGGTCTAAGAATTTTACGGCAAATTCCTGGCCCTTGATTGAGGCAATGTCTTCCTTGCCGTCGGTGAAGTTCATAATCATCTCATTGATGCCGTTGACACCAATGGTTGAGAAGTGGTTGCGCAAGGTGCCCAGATAACGCTTGGTATAAGGGAACAAGCCCTGGTCAATGAGGCGGGAAATGACTTTGCGCTTAATTTCCAACGAGGTGCGGGCAATGTTCATCAGCTCGTCAACGCGGCCCAACAGACCTGCTTCATCGCCTTTATATACATAACCAAGGCGGGCGCAGTTGAAGGTTACAACGCCGATGGAACCGGTTTGCTCTGCAGAGCCGAACAAGCCGTTGCCTTTGGCCAAAAGCTCACGAAGGTCCAACTGCAAACGGCAGCACATGGAACGAATCTGGCCGGGTTTTAAAACCGAGTTTAAGAAGTTTTGGAAATAAGGCAGGCCATATTTAGAGGTCATTTCAAACAAAAGCTCTGTTTGTTCGCTTTCCCAAGGAAAATCAGGCGTGATGTTGTATGTTGGAATCGGGAAAGTGAACGGACGGCCCTTGGTATCGCCTTTCATCATGACGGTCATGTAGGCTTTGTTGATCATGTCCATTTCGGCTTGCAGCTCACCATAGGTGAAAGGCTGTTCTTCGCCGGCGATAATCGGGTGTTGGTCGCGGTAGTCTTCAGGGCAGACCCAGTCAAAGGTGAAGTTGGTGAAAGGAGTTTGCGAGCCCCAGCGAGACGGAATGTTGAGGTTGTAGACCAGTTCTTGAATTTTTTGATAAACTTCTTTGTAGTCTAAGTTGTCTTTGCGGATATATGGCGCAAGATATGTGTCAACCGATGAAAAGGCCTGAGCACCGGCCCATTCGTTTTGCAATGTTCCCATGAAGTTGACCATTTGGCCGACAGCGGCGGAAAGGTGTTTGGCCGGACCGGCTTCAGCTTTGCCGGCAACGCCGTTAAAGCCTTCATGCAAAAGGTTTTTCAAGGACCATCCGGCGCAATATGCGGCCAGCATGTCTAAGTCGTGGATATGGATGTCACCCTGGCGGTGAGCGTCACCGACGTTTGAAGGGTATACGTGGCTGAGCCAGTAGTTGGCGGTAACTTTGCCGGAAACGTTTAAGATTAAGCCGCCGTTGGAATAGCCCTGGTTGGCGTTGGCGTTAACGCGCCAGTCCAAACGCTCTAAATATTCGTTAATGGAGCTTTCAACGTCAACCATAACTTTTTTGTCACCGCGGGAGCGTTGTCTTTGCTCGCGGTATAAGATGTATGATTTGGCGGTGGCGGTGTAATTGGAAGAGATTAAAACTTGTTCAACAATATCTTGAATTTGTTCAATGGAAGGAAGAGACTCTGAAAACTTGTGGTTTAAAACCTTTAAGGCCTGGCCGGTTAAGAGCCAGCTTTCAGATTCGCCAAATTCTTTGGTTGCTTCACCGGCTTTGAGAATCGCATTAAAAATCTTTTCGCTGTCAAAAGGGGCAAGCGTGCCATCTCTTTTGGTAACGTTTTCAATCTTTACCTTCTTTACTCCCGGCATGTTATATTTCTTGTCTGACATTTCGATCTTAAGTCCTTATTCCGATATTTGGTTGTTATTACGTATTCATACTACATATAGTGTTAATAAAAAGTAAACACTCTATATATTGTATACACAATTTTTATTTGAGGTGTGAGAACGGCTTAAAAAACCGTGAGTTCATATTGCGATATCGAGGGGGTATAAACAACCATAAAAAATGTGAAAAAAGGATAATTTTGGGGTTGACACCCCCTATCCCTTGCTGAGCCTGCCTTATTTTTTTATTAGCAAGGTGGATAAATTTGTTAATAAAAGTTAATGAATTTCAATGCATTGCAATGCAACTATTTTTGATTTTAGATTTTGGATTTTTGATTGTGGATGATTTGTTTAAGTGAAAGGTGAATGGTGAAGGGTGAAAAGCGGCGGTTTTTTTGTTTGTGCTATTGTCATACTCGGGCTTGACCCGGGTATCCAGGTGGTAATATGGTTATATTGTTTGACCTGGGCCCTCGGGTCAAGCCCGAGGGTGACAGAGAGGGGGCAAAGGGGGAGGAGATATGGGTGCTTATCTGGCGCGTTTTTCTACTTCTTTGCCCAGGGTGTCTTTGGTGATGTAATCATCTTTGCAAGATGAACCTTGGCATCTTTTTAAGACCGTTGCTCTTCTGCCTTCGGTTAAACCCATGACGCGAATCGAGGGAACAAAGACTTCAATCACTTCAATTTTGAACACGGAGTAGCCGATGTTGCCGTTTTCATCGGCAATGTAGGTTTTGATGTTATATTTACCTTCATCAGAGGGCATCGGGGTGCCGGAAATTATCATATTATGCTCGTCATATTTCAGCCATTTGGGCAGAGGGCTGTCATCCTGCAGACCGCACTTGGTGGTGATTTTGCCTTTAACATCCATTTTGTTAATTAAAGACTGCGGAATTTGGACGCGAACCTTTTGGCCGGTTTCAACCCTGATATCAGGTAGAATCGTGGTCGATGACAAATTTACCGGCGGGCGCTTGGTCGGAATCTTCATTAAATATGGGCGGTTATCGGGCAATAGTTCTCCGGTGCGCCATTTGGTTAAGCTGCCGCGCAGATATAAGGCAATGCGAGAAGGCTTTTCATTTAACATATAATATGGAAGAGCATCCAATCCGATGGTGGAATATAAGTTGCCGAGCGACTCCTGAACATCTACATAAGCCAAATATGCTTTAATTTCATCTTCAATGGCGCGGGAGGCTTCAAGCTGGCTGACCTCTTCTCTGGGGCCTTTTAACATGGTGATATCTTCGGCAATGTTTTCAGAAGTGGAGGCAATTTCCATGTTAATTTGGTAATCTTCCACCGCGGACATATATTGCGCCCAGGAAACGTATACTTGGCTTAAAACCAAGCTGGTCATGCGCTGGCGGCGGAGGTTTCTCATGTCAACCGAATTGGGGTTTCTGACATCTTCAATGACGTTCAAGCCATATTCTTTGGCGTTTTTGGACCACAGAGTGTTGTAATGGTTCTGGTTTGCCTTATAACCGCTTTGGCCGGGATCTTCAAAGCCTTTAATGGCTATTTTCAAATCATGCGGTGAGGTTTCCAAGTCATGCACGCGAAGCTCCGGACGGTTTGAAAGCGCCAGCCATTCAAGCTCAGCCAGTTTATTTTTAATTTCAGGAAGTTCAAAGTTGCCGTATTCAGGCCCAACCAGTTTATATTCGGTTGAAGGGTGGAAACCCATTAAGCTGGCCAGACGGACTTCAGAGGTTTCAAGCTTGCGGCGAAGAGCAGCGAGGTTTTTGACCGCTTCCATATATTTTCTTTTTTTAACCAAATCGGCTGTGGGAAGAGCTTGCTGTTTGCCTTTGGCGTTGATTTCATCAACTTCCAAAACCATATATTCGGTCATGTCGTCAATTACGGGAAGGAGCTTTTGAGCGCTGAGGGTTTTCCAATATAAAACGCGCACTTCCTGCAAAATGTTGTGAATCACCTTGCGGCTTTGCTCAAAGGCAACGTTTGACTGATATTCTTTGTCTTTGGTTTGGTAATAGACAATGGATAGGTCCAAAATGTTCCAAGCCACTTTTAAGTCCGGGCTGAGCTGGTCGGAGTTGGTGTCGTTGACATAACCGGCGGCGCTTAAGATTTCAGGGATGCGGTTTTGTGATGACTTGCCGGCCTCAATCATGCTTTGTTCATAGCTGACCATGCGGCGGGTGTAGTTGTTTTTTAAGGCCAGAGCAAAAGCCATGTACATATCTATCGGCTTTTCAAGCTTGCGGGGGGCATTGGTAAACATATTTTGCATGTCAACGTCGATGCGAATCGCTTTATCCCACTCGGAATAATAGGCTTGAGACTGCTCAATTTTAACCTGTTCTTCTCTCGGCGCCTGAGCCGGTTTTTCCGAAGTGCATGATGCAGCAATAAAAACCAAGGATAAAAGCGATAAAAGCGTTTTCTTCATAATTTAAAAACCTTATAAATATACTATGTTAATGTAATTTATAACAAGATTTGACTTTAGCATAGCTTTTATTTGATTTTATTCAACGGTGACACGTGTTTGAACTTTTTAATACCATATTCAAATATAAAGAAAAAAAGAGTCCGGATATTCTGGGATATTTTCCGGAGCGCGTGCACGTGCAGTCGATGCCGGAAAGGCGCTATTTATGGACATCGCGAATCCTGGTGATTATGGCTTGCTTGAGCATTTCTCTTAACATGATTTTGGCCTCGACCATTTATCTTTTGCTGCCGCAGAGAACCGTTTCGCCCAAGCTGTTTTATATAAACAAATATTTCAGCCAGTTAGAGCAGGTTCAGCCGGCAGAAGTTGACATGCCGGTTTCCGACTTGGTGACCGAGCAGCATATTAACGAATATATTTTGCTGCGCTACATTATTACCAACGATTATGACGAACTGCGCGAAAGATGGGCGCCGGGCTCGATTATTTTCTGGTATTCTTCAAAACAGGTATACAGCGATTTTGCCGAGAACGACGTTGAATATTCAATTATGCAGTTTAGAGAAAAGTCCTTAATCAGGAACGTGGATATTGAATGGACCAGGCCATTGGCCAGAAACGTTTGGCAGGTGCAGTTTCAGACGCTTGATTATCTGCCTGGTTTTGAGAAACCGGTGGTGAATATTTGGCGGGCGACGCTTCGCATCGGGTATACCAGAATTGACTTCAGCAATAAGGAAGATGCGATTATTAACCCATTCGGGTTTATTGTGAAAACATTTTCACTGGCTTATCACGGCACGCCGGAAACATCAGACCACTATTTGCAAGAGGCCAAGAGACTGGCTGAGGAAGCGGTTATCAGATAATTTGCAAAGCAAATTATCTGATAACAGTGAGAAGTGAATAGTGAAGAGTGAAGAGTGAAGAGTGGCGGATTTTATGTTTTTTTATTGTCATACTAAAACCAAATGCAATGTCATATCGAGCTTGCCGAGATATCCAGAGAAATAATATGGCAAATTTACCCTGGATTCCGGGTTCATTTTTTAGTTTTTCTTATCCGCACTCCTTGCAGTCGATGCGGGAAAAACTAAAAAATGCCCCGGAATGACAAATTACATTACTTGAACACCCTTTTATCTAATCTTTCCAACTCATCAATATAATCTGAAATTAATTTAAGGCCGAAGTTCCAGAAGTCTTTTTTGCTTGCGTCCAGGCCGAAGGGTTTTAAGAGTTCGTCATATTTTTTGACGCCGGTTTTTGAGAGCATGTCCAGATATTTATCTGCAAAATCTTTGACCTTGCCGCTTTGGTGAACTTGGTATAATGAGTTGACCAGACAATCGGCGAAGGAATAGGCGTATACGTAAAAAGGCATGAAGAAGAAGTGGCCGACCACAGACCAAGTGTGAGAGCAGCCCTTTTCATTAATGTCAACACTCGGGCCAAGACTGGCTTTCATTTCTTCCAGCCAGATTTGGCTTAACCTTTCTTCCGAGAGTTCGCCCTTTTTGCGTTCTTCATGGGCGCGGGTTTCAAAGAAGTGGAAAGAGATTTGGCGGATGGCGGTGTTCAGCATATCATTAACTTTGCCGGCAATCATGCTCAGTTTTTCTTTATCGGTTTTGGCATTTTTAAGCATGGACTGGAAGGTTACCATCTCACCAAACACTGAGGCAACCTCAGCCAAAATGAGCGGTGTGGCGTCGTTTAATTCGCCTTGCTTTTTGGAGAGGCGCATGTGGCAGCCGTGGCCAAGCTCATGAGCCAAAGTTAAGACATCGTGCTTTTTGCCGACAAAGTTTAAGAACAAGTACGGGTGGTGACGAGCAGAAACAGACGCAGCAAAAGCTCCGCCTCTTTTGCCGTCGCGCGGCGGAATGTCTATCCAGTTATTCTTAAAAAAGCCATCGGCGGTTTGACGCAATTTTGGGGAAAATTCCTGATAAGCATCAAGCACGGTTTTAACGCTTTCTTCCCAGGAGATTTTCGAATCAAGCTCAAACGGAAGCGGCGCGTTTCTGTCCCAATAATTGAGTTTCTTCATGCCCAGCCACTTGGCTTTTAATTTATAAAATCGATGCGCCAGATTTTTATAATTATCGCGCACCGAATCGGCTAAAACGTTAACCACTTTGTCGTCGACATTGTTCACCAGATTTTGCGAAGATATGGGGTTTTTGTAACCGCGTTTTTCATCGGAAATGGCCTGGTCTTTAATAATCATGTTATAAACGAAGCTCATGAGGTGAGCGTTTTCTTTTTGCACGCGGTTCATTTCCAGACCGGCCTTTTCTCTAACCTTGGGGTCTTTATCCAAAACCAGTTTATGAATTTCGGCATCGTTATATTTTTTGCCGTCGACAATATATTCCAAGCGAGCGGAGGTTTCTTCATATAAACGCACCCAGGCGTCTGACGAGGTGACGGATTTTTCATGCAAAATCTCTTCAACCGGTTCGGAGAGTTCATAATTTTTAAAACGTCTGACGCGGTTGATGAACGGGGCAAACTCGGCAACCTTTTTATCTTTTAAGAGTTCTTGAACTTTTTTTCCAGGCAAAGCGTTGAGCTCTAAGGAAAAGAAAATTGAAGGCTTGGAAGAATCGGAAAGAGCTTCGGCAATATTTTGATTAAAAGCCACCGCTTCTTTGTTCTTCATCTGCGTTATCATGTTAAGATATGCAAAGTTGCCGATAAGTTTGGCGGTAGTGGCTTTTTCTTCAACCATTTTAAGCGCAGCATAAAAATCTTTGGCGGAGATTTGAGCAAGCCTGCCTTTATATTTTTTGGCAAAATCAAGATTCAGTTTTTTATATTTTTCCAAATCTTTTTTGATTTTGGGGTCTTTGATACCCTTGTATAAATCGGTTAAATCCCAGGCATCATTCTTCTTCATTTTCCAGTTCCTTGTTTAATTTTTTGATTTGTTCCAAATCTTGGCGCAGCTCAGAGTTTTCTGGTTCAAAAATATAATTTGACCACGGCGCACCCTGCTCGCCTTTTATCCATAAAGATATGCCTTGCCCCATGATTTTAAAGTCGCATGCCGTGTTGTTTAAAGCGGCTTTTATGGTGCAGCCGACTTTGTTTTGGCAGCTATAAATGTCGGTTAAAAGTTTTTGCGAGCAAGGGATGAATCCTCGGTTTTTAGAATCGACTCTTGGCGAGAGAAGTATGGCGGTGCAGTATAAGATGATTATTATGACAAACATGCTCATTAAGATTCCAAACCAGTGAGTGATTAGGAATGTTTGTTTAGGCTGGATTGCTTCACTATGCTCGCAATGACGAGGTAGAAACTTTTTTTTCATTTGCGACTCTTCAAAATGTTTTCCAGATTAGCCAGCTCCTCTCTGGTGTTGGCGCTGGCAACTTCTTCGGGGGCAACCTCTATCACGCTGCAGGTGAAGCCTTTGCCGATTGCCGATTCAATGGCGTCGGTCAGATAATATTCGCCGGCGGCGTTGCGGTTTTTGATGGTGCTTAAGATGTCAAACATATGTTCTCCGTCAAAAACCATCATGCCGGAATTAAGCAAATTAATTTTTCTTTCTTCTTCAGAGGCGTCTTTAAATTCAACAATTTTTTTCAGATGGTTACCTTCCATAACCAAACGGCCATAGGCCGGAGGCGGGGTTATTCTGACGCCGACGACAACAACGGCGTGACCCTCTTTTTGCTTGGCAACAGCCTTGAGCAGAGTTTCTTTGCTGACAACCGGCGTGTCGCCAAAAATTACGGCAACGGAGCCTTTGAAGTTTTTCATATTTTCTTTGGCACTGAGCACGGCGTGACCGGTTCCCAACTGTTTTTCCTGGACGGCGGTTTCGTAAGGAGCAACTTCTTTTTTAACCATGTCTCCATCTGGTGCTATTACGGAAACAATTTTGTCAGCCGGGATGCTTTCAAGCATGTCAATGATATGGCGAATCATCGGCTTGCCGCAAAGAGGCATCATCACCTTTGGAATATCAGAGCCCATTCTGGTGCCCTTGCCGGCGGCAAGAATTATGGCGGCGATTTTATCTTTCATCTCTCTCTCCTTTTAGATTATATTAACGACTCTAGTATAGAATCCGCCTATTGTTAAGCGGGAGTTTTCGGTTATGAAGAAACTTTTTTTTGCACTTTGTTTCAGCTTGTTTGCCGGCACGGCAAATGCTGATATTATGGAAGTTAACGACGCGGCCGAAATTGAGCAGCGCGAATTGAAGATGCAGAATTCCACCCAGCCTGAGAACATTGACCTAACCCCGCAGTTTGAAAGCAAAGAAGAAATTGACGAGTTTTTAAAAGAACGAATGGAGCTTGTGCAGGTTACGGCCGAAGATAATATATCTAAAAGCGGAGCAATGAATATTCAGCATAGCAGCGAATATATTAACCGGCAGCAGGAAGACAGCAAATCCACTTTTCAAAAAATTTATGAATCAGCCATTGCCAGAGTAAGCGCTGAAGACCAAGAGAAAGATATTATTGCCGCAGAGCAGCAGAATCAAGCTCATGACACAACTGAGCAACAGCAGCAGCAATGGGAAGATGAAAATGTGGATTTTGAGGTGGTGGACGTTGAACTGCCGCCATATGGCGAAAAAGTTTTGGCGCCGGCCAAAGAGCATATTCCATATTTGTTTACGGCTTTTGAGATTCTGCCCTCAGGCTTAATTTCAGTTAAAGAGCACGTGATTGTGGTGGCCAACGGTAAAAAACTTAAACACGGACTGACCAGAGCCATTCCTAAATATTCTTTATCAAGAGCCGGTGAGAGAAACAAAATTGACATAACTCTGGATAAGGTTAGCATTAACGGGCAGGAAGTTGCTCACAAGCTGATTGAAACCGATGAGGCGATTATTATTACGCCCGAGGAAACCTATGATTTGCCCAACGGCGTATACGAATATCGCTTCAATTATGCGGTTGACCGCAGGCTGTGGATGTATCAGGATTTTAATGAATTTTATTGGGATGTGACCGGAAGTTCTTGGAATTTGGTGATTACCAGAGCTTCGGCATCTTTGCGCCTGCCCGGGTCTAAGCAGCCTATCGGCTATAGTTTTCTTTTGGGATATATTGACACGCTGAGCGAAGACAACACTTTTGTGATGAGAGATGAGAGCGGTACAATTGCCTTTGTGGCACAGCGCCCGCTGTTTGTGGGCGAGGGAATGTATTTGATTGTTTCCATTGACAAGGAAGGATTTGACGCTCCCACCCTATCTCAGCGCTTTAACCGGTTTATTAATGACCGGGGCGATGTTTTATTTGCGCTTTTGGGGCTGCTGGCGGTGCTTATTTCATATTTCATTTCTTGGCAGGAGATGAAATATAAGACTCCGAAAAATAATTTAACTTTGAAAAAAAATGCGCCTATGCTGCGCTATTTGGCCAGAGGCAGTTTTGATAGAATTTCTTTCGGCGCGTTTTTGCTGGAAATGTTTAAAAAGAATTTGATTGATATTTTACGCTCCGGCGGAGAGATTATTATTGTTAAGAAAACGGATAATCTTTCCATGCTGAATCGTTATGAAAAAAAAGCAATGCAGGAAATGTTTGTGGGCAGAGAATCGGTCTTGAGCTTCGGCGAGCATAGTTTTTTGAAGCTGAAAAGAGCTTATAAAGAAATTGAGAAAGACATTACAACCAGGGTTCGCAACTTTGCCTTGAAGCTGAATGTTTTTTATCTTTTGTTCAGCACCGGCATGCTTTTGCTAATTGAATTTGCCATTGCCTTAAACAGCGTAGACAAGCTGCAGATGATGGGTGTTTTAGCGGTCTCGGACATCTTCTTGTTCGGCGGAACGATTGGGTTTAAATATAATTCGAATACAAAGTGGAAAAACTATGCGTGCAAAACCTTGTTCGCAGCGGTTGTCTTGACGACCACGGCTTTTATGAGCATTTTTATCAATATGTGGGCGGCAATATTCATTGCGATTATTGTTTATGCTATTTTGGCATATACAGAAATTTTTACCAAACGCAGCGGGCTGATTAAGAGCAATATTATGGAGGCGCAGAACTACAAACAATTTTTGCTGGAGAAAAAAGACACGTTTTCTTCAGGCAGAGATTTTTTGAACCAGCAGGCCAACATTTTTGCCTTTGATTTGGAGCAAGAGTTTTTGACCGCGCAAGACAGCAAAGACTTTTATCGGATAGATTTGGTAAGAGAGATTGTGAGCAAAGCTCTTTAGCGGTCAGGGGCAGTGGCCAGGGGTCAGTGAAGAGTGGCGGAAGGCTTAATTACGCACTATCGATAGTGCGTAATTTTTTGCTTTTAAAATAATTGTATTGGCAAATTTTGGTTTTTGGGTTAGTATCTTTTTGTCGGCGGGTATTCTGCCGGCGGAGCTTCAAAACTCTCTACCTAGAAAAACAGAATCCCTTATGAGGGAGCTGCCGATATAAGCGTTGTCGAATAAGGCAGGCTGTCTAGGTACAGTTTTGAACTCCCTCGCCATTTTTTAAATGGCGAGTTTTGTTTTAACTAAAGATAATTCCATGTCGTCATTCTGAGTGCAACGAAGAATCCATGGATCCTTCCCCTTCGCTACGCTCTAGGGTCAGGATGACGAGGATGGAAGATTTACAAAACATGGGA
>JAVBOV010000011.1:0-48675 GCA_031550205.1 Alphaproteobacteria bacterium | reverse complement strand
CCTGCTAATTCAGCAGCGGTTCTGGCTGTTGTTCCTGCTACAAAAAAATCCATCAACTTTAACTGGTCTTTTTTGCTTAATTTACAATGCTTTATATACATAAAAACACCTTAACATTAAAAATGTTAGGTGTCAGCCCCTTTTCTTTTTTTAAAATTCTTGAATGTATTGGCTGCCTTTGACATACATGTTTAAGTGGTGATTGATGTTTGCGGTCATGCCGGCGTTATATTCGTCAAAAAGCTTTTGCACCATGGAGTTCCAATATGCCTCTTTTTCAGTGATGCTGCTGTCGGCGGGAATGGTCAGCTCGCGGTAGGCGGTAATTTCGGTTTGAGCCGTGGAGAGCTTTTTGGGGTCGGAAACTTTTAAGACAACGTTGATTACGGCCTTATATTTTAAGCTGTCTTTTTGGAAGACTTTTTCAGACTTTACAAAATCTTCAGTGACACTGGCGTCTTTAATGATATATTCGGCCACGTTATCGGAGCTGCGGTCAACGGCTTCAAGACGGTCGCGGGCCCAAGTTTTGGCGGTTTTTTCTAAGGAAACCGGGAACAGGTGTTCAACATGCGGGCGTTTGAAGGTGGGTGAAAACTCAGAAATAACATCAACTCTGCTGACTTTTAATAAGATGGGTTTTTCAGTGCCGTAACGAGGCTCTTTAATCTCTTCAATTTCCGGGCCATTGTGGAAAAAACCGCAGGCGCCAAGCATCAGCACCAGCAAAAGATATGATTTTTTTAACATTGTTCTCACCTTGTAAAAGTTCAATTTATTGTATTTTAAGGATTATACATTAAAATAATCTTAAAAAGGAGCTGGATTGCTTCCCCCTTCGCCAAGGCTACGGCGGACAGGTCGGGGTAGACACCCGCTCGCAATGACTAGGAAGTGTATGAGAGATAAAAAGACAGCGAAGAAGCCGACTAAGCAGAGACTTAAGAATGTTGCTTTATATTATTTGGAGCGATATTCATCTTCAATGGAAAATTTGAAAAAGGTCTTAAAGCGCCGAGTTGATAAATATACGTTTGAAAACGCCGAGTATGACAAGGCCGAGGCTTATGGGTTTATTGATGAGATTGCCGCCGAGTTTGAAGGGTATGGCTATTTGAATGATGAAAATTATGCTGAGATGAAGGTTAAAAATTATTTGGCGGCAGGGAAGTCAAAGCGGTATATTTTGGAGAAAATGCGCGAAAAAGGCGTGGATTTGAGTTTGGTTGAAAAATTGTTTGAAAACAGCGAATATGACTCGTTTGAGGCCGCGATGAGATTGGCAAAAAAGAAAAAAATCGGCCCGTTTCGAGCGGAGGAAGCTAGAAAAGAGTTTTGGCAGAAAGATGCCGGAGTTTTGCTTAGAGCCGGGTTTGAGTTTGAGGTGGTGAAAAGGGTTTTGGGGACGCAAAAGGAATAAAACACTTTAGAAATGTTGTTGCGAGCGGAGTGTGGCAATCTCATCTGAATTTTTTTCGTAGTCTATTACCTGCATTTGGTTTTGTTACTTTGGCGCCCAAAGTAACAAAAGGCTTTCGCCTGCGTTTGATTTTAATATTTTGTATTTGCTTGCTTTGTTTCCTCCTTCGCTAAAGCTACGGCGGACTGACGCTCTACGCAAAATTGCGCAAACAAAATCTAAAAAGCTGCACAAAGGCGGGAAAGAGGGGAGAGAAGAGGGGTTAGTATCTTATTTTTTCCAGATATAATCCTTCAGCGGGGGATGTGGGGCCGGCTTTGGTGCGGTCTTTGGCTTCCAGAATTTTTTTGACATCTGAAGGATTTAAGGTGCCGTCGCCGACCAGTTTTAGGGTGCCGACGATGTTTCTGACCTGGTGGTGGAGGAAGGATTTGGCTTTGCAGATGATGTGAATTTCATCTTCCAGGGTTTCAATGATGATTTTATCCATGGTTTTGATGGGCGATAAGGCCTGACACTTAACCGCGCGGAAAGAGGAAAAATCGTGATTGCCGATTAGGTAAGCTGCGGCTTTTTGCATTTTTTTGATGTCTAATTTTTGCGGAACCCACCAAACACGGTTTTTGAGCAAGGTCGGCGGAGATTTGCGGTTTAAAATGCGATATCGGTAAACACGGCCTTTGGCGGAATAACGGGCGTGGAAGTGAGGGTCAACTTCTTCAACCTCTAAAACAGAAACTTGGCCGTCAAATTCACGCAGGTGAGCGTTGAAGGCTTCGCGAATTCGGTAGCAGTCAAGCTTGGTGTCTAAATCAAAATGGGCAACCTGACGCAGGGCGTGGACTCCGGCATCGGTTCGGCCGGCGCCGGAAACCTCAACTTCTTGGCCGGTGAAGGCGTGCAGGGCTCTTTCCAGATAATATTGAATGCTGGGGCCGTCAAGCTGCAACTGCCAGCCTAATAATCCGGTGCCGTCATACTCTACAGTGATTTTGTATCTTTTTTGCATATGTCTACCCCTCACCCCACCCCTCTCCCGCAAGGGGCGAGGGAGTTTTGTGGATTAGGCAGCTTTTGTCTTTTTGCTCTCAGACTGCCTAAAAAAACCGAGTTTATCTTGAATCTGCCAGATAACACGCAGGGCGTCAAGAGCATTTTGACCGGAGATGCGAGGTTTTTCTACTTTGTTAATGCATTTTACAAAGTGAGTCAGTTCAGCCTGAAGCGGCTGATTGGTTGGAATAAACAACTGTTCAACGCTGCCTTTTAAGCCATAATTCATCCATTCGGGGATTTCTTCCTGGTTAACATATGGCATGCGGCCTTGAGAGTGGACGTTGATGCTTTGGTTGATGAAATCCATGTCGATGTAATTGGTGTCGGTGGTAACGGTTAAAGTTCTGACGCGAGCCTGAGTTATGCGGCTTGAGGTCAAATTGGCGGTTACGCCGTTTTCAAATTCAACCAAAGCCGAAACATAGTCTTTTTCTTTGTTGACGGACATGGCTTCAACATTGACAACTTTAGATTTTACCAGAGACATAATGACTTCCATGTCGTGAATCATTAAGTCCATGGCGACGTCTACGTCGGTGATGCGGCCGGAGGCGGCAGACATGCGCTGAGCGGTTAAAGAACGGATTTTGGTGGTGTTGGACAGGATTTTACCCATTTGCTCAACCGCAGGGTTGAAGCGCTCAATGTGGCCGACCAGCAATACGGCACCGCTTTTTTCGGCGGCGTTAATCAGTCTTTGGCATTCTTCTTCAGTGGTGGCCAAAGGCTTTTCCATTAAGCAGTGAATGCCTTTTTTAAGGAAAAATTCGCCAATGTCGGCATGGGTTACGGAAGTGGTAACAACGCTTACGGCGTCTACATTCTTGGCAACCTCTTCCAAGGAAGAAAAAGCCTTGATGCCGACCATTTCAGCGGCGGCTTTGGTTACCTCCGGGGAAATGTCATAAACACCCACCAATTCCACGCCAAGCATGGATTTGTAGGTTCTTAAGTGGTTTTTGCCCATCATTCCGGCGCCGATAACGGCAATTCTGATATTGTTTGACATGGATAATTAATTCCTCTTAATGTTAAATATGGTTTACTTATAGCAAATTTTTTGGTAGAAATCATATAAAATGTTGTTACACAATATTACAGTATTACAGTTTTTAAAGGCCGCTTATTATGAAAAAACTTTTTAAGATTTTTGCTTTGTGCTCTCTGTTTTTGCTTTGTGCCTGCGCTGCGGAAGAAAAAAAACCTGAAACGGTTGCTTATAAGGCCGATGTTGCTGTTAAAGACCCGGTGTTTGACGGCAAAATTGAGCCGATTAAGGGTAAAACCGATGTTTATGCGTCTATTGCCAGGGCGGTTAAGTATAATGCCGATGCCGCGGCGCGCAATATGAAGGACAAGGTCTTTGGCGCAGACAAATATACGCCCGGTGAGGTTATTGAAAATATTAAAAATTCTAAAAAAGGCGATGAAAGCCCTCTTTATGACGGTTTAAGAGCTCTCGATTTTGCGGTGATTTATGCCAGCGCCAATTTAACCGACAATGATGATTATCTGGACGGGTACTTATATGAGCGTTCGGCTCAGAATTTGGCCAAGGCCGCAATTAAGGCTCATAAAGATGCTCAATTTGCCATTAAGACTAATAAGGAAATTTCAAGGCTGGTTGATAAGGAAACCAAAAAACTTAACACGATTAATAATACATTGGAAAAAAGAGGAAGCCTGAAACCCGAAGAACTTGAATATAAACGCGGTTTGGAAGTTGGGATTCTGCGCCTTTCGGAGCTTAAAAAGGATTTTTCAATTTGGATTGTTAATTATGCTCATTTGGTTAAGGCAGCCGATCCGGCCGCTTTGGAGCTCGAAGGCCGCAAGTTTTATGAGCTGGAGCTTTTGGACAACAAGGTTACGACTGAAGTATTTCAACATTCGGCATATAAGAACCGCGACGAGCTTTATGTTGCTCAGGAAATGCTCGGAAAATATACTTTTGCAGAGATTAAGACCAAGCTTTCAAGGCGTCATCCCGAGGCTGAAAGTTTGAAAATTAACGAGTTTACAGAAGAAAACCAAAAGTTGATAGACGCTTTGGAAAACAGGGCTTACCGCATTGCCGATCTTTTGATCGGGTATGTGGCAAAGTATAATAACTATAAGCAGGAAATCAGGTCTGAGAAAAAAATTGAGAATCGCGACGAATATCTGGAGTTGAAACAAGCGGTGTTTGACGAGCTTACAGTTGCCGTATTTGCGCAGATTGATTTGGCCAGAAGTCTGGTTTTGCAAACCGAATTTGATTTGAGCCTGACGGAAAAAGAAATTAGCTCCGTCCGCAGGGAAATTAACCGTTTGAAAAAAGAATATCGCCTGTCTGATGCGGAAAAGGTTGAGCTTTTGAATTATGAGATTAAGCTGATTGAGCTTGAGGCCAAGCAAAGCCAGATTTTGGCAGAGAGAGCCTTTGCTATTCGCTCGTTATATTTTTATGCCGGGTTCTCGCCGTTTAAGAAGCATCTTATGAGGGCCGACTTGGCTGAAATTGCCAAGGCTTTGAAAGAGGGTTTTAATAACGATGTGGTGGAAATGCTGGCTAAGGTTCCTCCGGTTAAGCCAGAAGAAGCAGAGCAGCCGCTTAACGAGTGGGCCAAGGGAGAAAACTGGCTGGAAGATTTGGTGGAGGGAAAAGCCGAGGAGCCCTTGATGGGTTCAGAAAAAAACACTCAAACCGTTGAGGCATATGCAGGAGACGTTTTTAATGTGCGCAAGACTATGCAGCTTGGGTCTTATTTGGAAAGAAAAAATGCCGACGATGACTGGGAGCGCCTGCAAAAGGAATATCCGGAGCTTAAAGGCTTGTCCCCTCAGTTTGAGAGAGTTAAGGTTGACGGCAAAGATTTTTATCGGATGAGTGTGTTTTCAGGCAAGGGCGGCTTTAGAGAAGTTTGTAATAAAATGAGGGCAAATAACGAGGCTTGTATTTTAAGATGAATGAGGACGACAAAAAAAGCTTAAAAGACGTTGGGGTTTCCTGGCAGGCGGTTTATCGCTCCGGCGAGGATGCGGATGCGCCCGCGCGGCAGGAAAGAAAAGAAGAGCAGCCAGAGCCCAAAGGCGGAATTGACTTTGTCGGCAAAAACCTTGAAGGCGGAAAGTTTGTTAAGGAAAACTTGATTGGGGCAAATTTTTCAGTTGCCAATTTGAAAAATGTCGATTTTTCCGGCTCGGATTTGAGAGGGGCGGATTTTTCAGGAGCTGATTTAACCGGCGCAAACTTTGCCGACGCCGATTTGGGCGGGGTCAATTTTTCAGGCGCGCAGCTTGAAGGCGCCAACTTTAAAAGCGCCAAGCTGAACGGCGTTAGGCTGGTTGATGCCAACATTAAAGACGCGGACTTAACCCAGATTGAAATTGATGCAGCAGGACAAGGCGAACTGCAGGCTTTGATTGAATATTTGGCAAAATATTATCCGCACAAGCTTAACTTGTCTAAAATTAATCTCAGAGGTTTGGATTTATCAAAAATAGATTTGAAAAACATTAACCTCAGAGGGGTGGATTTTACGGGATGCAGCTTTTTCGGGGTTAATATTTTTGAGCTGGATTTGAGCGAGTGCGTGATTTCAAGAGAGCAGATTGCGCAGGCTTTGGGGCGCGACCCGACACAGGATGAGCTTAGAAAAATTTTGGCGCCGAAGCCAAAGGCAAAACAAGGAAAAGGTGCGGGAATCGATTTTACGGACTTGTTTTTGGGCGACGGCAGAGAATTTGGCGTGATTGATACAACCAAAGACAAAGGCATTGACATTGGCAATATATTGAAAGCCGGCAAGAAGATTTTCAGGCATTCGGCCGAAAAACCCGAGATGAAAGAAGAAGGTAAAGGGTTGGAAAAAGAAGAAAGGTCTTCAGAAAACGATAAGGAAGAGCTGCGCAAGGTTTTGGAAGAAAGAAAACGCCAAGAGCATGAAGCCAGAATGAGCAAAAAGCAGGAGATTGAAAAAACCGCCGTTCAAAAAGAAGAAAAAAAGAAAAATATTGAAGGTTTGGAAAGAATTGCGCAGATTAAAAACCGCTCCAGAGACATGTGAAGGGGATTTTAGATTTTAGATTTTGGATTTTTGAATTTTAAGCTTTTGATTCTTGTTGCTGCGGTTGTTGCTTGCGGCTTTTTGTTTTTTAAATATAAACTTAATCAAAATTTTGCAGATATCAGAGATATGGAAAACGCCGGTCTATTAAACGGCAAACTGATGCTTTTGGGCGTGTTTAAAGGGCGCCCGGTGCAGTTTGGCGAGGTTTTATCAGTTTTGGCAGCGGGTGCCAGAGGCAGCGGCAAAACCACCACGGTGGCAATACCTTCAATTTTGGAAAGCGATGATTTCAGCATTGTGGCGGCGGGAAGCGAAAGTTTGCCGCAATATACAAGCGGGTATAGAGGCAAAATCGGCAAAGTTTTTTATTTTGACTGGAGCGCGGTTGACGACGAGGCCAAGGAAAAATCTTTTGCAAGGTGGAATCCGCTTTCTTTGAGCAACCTGCCGCCGCGGGGAACCGAGAGAGACAAATATCTGCGCAGTTTGATAGAGGCCTTGTTTGACGGAAGGGAAGACGAATATTGGAGCAAGCTTTCCAAGCTGGCCATGGAAGGGCTGCTTTTGGCGATGACCACAAAAATTGAGCAGGCCTGTGCCAATGATTATTTTTTGACAAAGCTTTTGAACAAAGAAAAATTAAGCAAGGAAGAAAAAGAAATTCTTTTGAGCTATTATAACACAATGCACAAAAAGTTTGCCGGCGACGCAGTGGCAACATTGAAGAAAAACAAGCTTAACTTTGAAAATTATGTGCCGATAGGCAGTTGGGAAAGAGTGCCGAAAGCCTGGCAGGGCAAGGAGCTTTCTTTGGCTTTCTGCGCAGACAGCCTGATTCAGCACTATTTTTTGACCGCGAATGTTGATGAAGACCAAGATGCCGACGGCTGGAAAACGATGCTTGACGGTTTTATTAGGGAAGCAAGATTTTTCGGATATGGGGACAGAGCCGTGCAGATGCTGGAATATATCTTTTATTTGTCTCGGCGGCAGAGAAGTATTGTTTTCGGGATGATATTGAAAAGCCTATCGATTTTTAAGTATAGGGAAGCCAGAGAGCGCACGTCGATCAGCGATTTGAAAAATTCTGACTTCAACGGCCCTGCTCCGATTACGGTTTACAGCGTTGTTAAAGATGAGGCTTCGGCTTTTATGACCAGGTTGTTGTTTGCGGCCATATCCTGCACGGGAAAAAAAGTGTTGTTTATTGCCGACGGCCTGGAGGAAATGGGCAAAATCAGCGGATTATCGGAAAAAATTTTGGAAAAAGAAAACGCTTATTTGCTTTTGACGCAGGATATCAGGAAGCTGGAAAATTTATACGGAACTGAGGGGTGGAAAGAGATTTTAGAAAGCCTTTCGGTGAAGATGGCTAAGGGAAAAGAGGCTAAAGGCATTGCAGAAATTCTGACCGGTATGAAATGCAGAAAAGCCGCCAAAGCGGTGTTGAAATCTGAAAGTTTATGGAAGCCGGAGCAGCAGGTTTTGGCCGTGAAGAGTTTGAAACCTGCTGTTTTGGAGAAGGTTTTTTTCCCAAATGTTGAGAGCTTGGCCAATAAAGCTGAAATTGCACCGCAGTTTTTGGTTGAGGAAAGCATTTTGAAGCAGAGGAATCCGCAGGATTTGAATGTTCCGGGACTGCGCGATGTTTTGCTTGAGGCCGGCATTAAAATTAACAGCCCTGAAGACTTGGACGGCTATTTTAGAGAACAGTATTCAATGGTTGAAAAAGATTTGAAACAAGTGGTTGATAAGAAAGCCGTGCTGACCGAAGATATTTCAGACCGATGGAAGAAGAAGCGCAAGCAAGCTTATTATGAAGGGGATGAGTGGTGGCTTAATGAGGCTTCTTTTGAAAGAAGCAAAAAAGAAGATGCGAATCCGTTTAAATAGTGATTTTTTTAACTCCTCCCCTTTTAAGGGGAGGTTGGGTGGGGTCAGCGGCAATCTCATTTAAAACGTCATTGCGAGCGGCCTGTCGCGACGGAGCGAAGCGGAGACGGAAGCGTGGCAATCTCGGCCGAATCTTTTTTCGTAGTTTTTTACCTGCACGGGGTTTAGTTACTTTGGCGTCCCAAAGTAACCAAAAGACTCTGCCTGAGTAAAAGCATTAAGACTTTGTAAGCTCCGCCTTGCTTTCTCCGCTAAAGTTCTGCTTTCCTCTATTATCATTCTTTGACTGTCTTATTCTTCTTTCGGCAGAACCGCTGCGAACCGAAGGACGCAAAACGAGCAAACAAAATCTAAAAAGCTGCACTAAGGCAGGAAGGGGGAGAGTGAGGTGTCATGAGCTAAGCGTAAGCGCGGCAATCTAACCTAATAATATAGTTGATTTGCCTTGGATCCCACGCATAATTTTCAATTTTCTGATCTCTGCTCACTGCGGTCGACAGAGAAAAATTGAAAAATTTTTCTGGAGTGACATTTAATATTTTTTGCATAAGTAATGGGTGACAAATTGTAGAATTTCTGGTAGATATCTTTCTATGATTGATACGTTGTTTTCTAATCAGGTTAAGCGCCCTCTGGCTGACAGACTGCGCCCGCAGACTTTGAAGGAAGTTGTGGGGCAAGACCATATTGTGAGCGACGATGCGCCCTTGGGGCGGATGGTTAAAAACAAAAAAATTTCTTCTTTTATTTTGTGGGGGCCGGCAGGCTGCGGCAAAACCACCATTGCCCGCCTGATTGCCAATGATTCTAATCTTTATTTTGAACAGATTTCGGCGGTGTTTTCCGGCGTGGCGGATTTGAAAAAGGTTTTTTCTTATGCACAGGAAAGACGCTCGGCGCAAGGCAAAGGCACGCTTTTGTTTGTGGATGAGATTCATCGCTTCAACAAATCGCAGCAGGACGGGTTTTTGCCATATGTGGAAGACGGCACGGTGATTTTGGTGGGCGCGACCACCGAGAATCCTTCGTTTGAGCTGAATTCGGCTTTGTTGTCTCGGTGTCAGGTTTTTGTTTTGAACCGGCATAATGAGGAAAGTTTTGAAAAGCTTTTGGAACGCGCCGAAAAAGAAACAGGCTGCAAGCTGCCGGTTGATGATGAGGCCAGGCAGTTGATGAAGACATTGGCCGACGGTGACGGGCGATATATTATCAATTTGGCGGAAAGCATTTATAATCTGGCCGATGATGGCGAGATTTTTGATAAAGACGGGCTTTTGAAAGTTGTGCAGTCGCGAGCACCGATTTATGACAAGGGGCGTGACGGGCATTTTAATTTGATTTCAGCCGTGCACAAGTCTATTCGAGGCTCCGATGTTGATGCCGGGCTTTATTGGGCGGCCAGAATGCTGGAAGCCGGAGAAGACCCTAAATATTTGCTGCGCCGGTTGACCCGTTTTGCGGTAGAAGATGTTTCGCTGGCAGACCCGAATGCGGTGGCGCAGGCGCTTTCCTGCTGGGATACTTATGAACGTCTGGGCTCGCCGGAGGGCGATTTGGCGATTTTTCAGCTGGTGGCATATTTGGCAACAGCACCGAAATCGGTGGGAATTTATAAGGCAAGTTATGCGGCCAAAGATTTGGCGCGCCGCACCGGTTCTTTGATGCCGCCGAAAAATATTTTGAACGCACCGACCAAGCTGATGAAAAATCTTGGTTATGGCGACGGATATGAATATGACCCAGATGCGGAAGACGGGTTTTCGGGCGCAAACTATTTTCCGGACGGGGTGAGGCGAGAGAAGCTTTATCACCCTGTGGACAGAGGATTTGAGCGAGAAGTGAAAAAGAGGATTGAATATTTTGAAGAATTAAGAAAGAAGAAAGGCCGCTAAGGAATCTTTGTCATCCTGAGCCTGTCGAAGGATCTTATTGAAACAAACTCTTTCTTTGTTTTTCTGCAAGATGCTTCGACAGGCTCAGCATGACAAGGAAATTTTTGAGATTATAAAGGAAATTGTTGTGAGTGTAGAGATTATAAAAGTTAAAGAACAAGATGACGGGATGAGGCTCAACCGCTGGTTTATGAAGCATTATCCGGGGCTTTCGCTTGCGCATTTTCAGAAGCTTTTGCGCACCAAGCAGATTAAGGTGGACGGCAAAAAGGTTGAGGCCTCTTTCAAGCTGGAAGAGGGGCAGGAAGTGCGGGTGCCGCCTTTGGAAAAGGAAAAAAAACCGATAAGTGTTGATTTTATTTCCGATAAAGATGCTGAATTTATTAAGAGCATGGTTATTTATAAAGACAAGGATATTGTCGTTTTAAACAAGCCTTCGGGGATTGCGGTGCAGGGAGGAATCGGTACCAGAAACCATATTGACAGGCTGTTGCCGGCTTTGAAGTTTGAGGCTCCGGAAGCGCCGAAACTTGTGCACCGAATTGATAAGGACACTTCAGGTATTTTGGTTTTGGCCAGAAACCGAAAATCAGCCGAAGCTTTGACAAAGGCCTTTAGAGAGCGTGAGGTGGAAAAAACTTATTTGGCGTTTTGTTTGGGAGTGCCGACAAAAAGCCAAGGAGAAATTAAGGCGCCTTTGGAAAAAGTGGGTGAAAAGGTGATGGCGGTGGAAGGCGGCAAAAAAGCGGTTACCGAATATGAGGTGATTTCTCATATAGGTAAAAAGTTTTCGCTGATTGAGGCTAAGCCGTTGACCGGCAGAACGCACCAGATCAGGGCGCATCTGGAATATTTGGGTACGCCGATTGTGGGTGACAACAAATATTTCGGAGAGGAAAAAAGAGAAAGATTTGCATTGTTTGCAAACAAGTTGCATCTTCATGCATATCGGATTATCTTAAACGGTAAAACAATTGAGGCGCCGTTGCCGCAACACATGGTTGACAGTTTAAAAGAAGTGGGGATTGAGATATGATTAAAAAAATTATTAAAGGCTTTTTGGCCTTTGTTTTAACCTTTGTAATAGTGATTGTCGGAATCGGCGTTTATTTTGTTAAGACGTTTGACCTTAACAAATATAAAACTCAGGTGTCGGAATTGGTTGAAAAACAGTTGGGGCGCAAACTGGTGATTGCCGGAGATGCTTATTTGGGGCTCTCGATGGTGCCGACAATTATTGTTGAAAAGGTGCAATTGGTAAATGCCGAGTGGTCTTCGAATCCTTTAATGGTCGGGGTTGAGAAAGTGGAAGTGCAGTTTGCAATTTTGCCGCTTTTAAAGAAGCAGATTGAGATTAACAAGGTGTTGTTGGATGAGCCGGAAATTTATTTGGAGATAAATAAGGCCGGTGATGCAAACTGGGTGTTTGCTAAAAAAGACAAGGCTCAGGCCGCGGCTTCAGGCGCGCTTGAAACCGGGGAGCAAAAGGCGGCTGAGGCTCACCCGGCCGTGGCGCTTTTGGCGGGTTTTTCAGCCGATGACGTTTTGATTAAGAACGGCTTGGTGCAATATGACGATGCCCTTAAGGGAACTCATAACCGGCTTCTGATTAAAGAGATTACCACTAATGTTGAAGATATGGATGCGCCGGTTTTGGCCAGTTTTGACGTTAATCTGGACGGCAGCGACATTATCGGAAAACTCACCGCCGGATCGCTTAATTCGCTTTTGAAAGAACAGCCCTATGATGTTGATTTGAGTGCTAAGGCTTTTAATGTGGACTTGGCGGTTAAGGGCAAGCTGATGGATTTGTTTAAGGACATTTATTTTGACTTGGCGGTGAATGTTTATAATCCGAAAAACAATTTCGGCGCACCGGAGACTCGTCTTTTGGCCGAAATTAAGGGAAGCACGGCAGTGGTTGATGCCGATATATCAATGCTTGAGGTGGCAAAGAACAAAATCAGCGGCAGGGTTAAGGCTGATATTTCAGGAAACAAGCCGTATGTGGAAGCCGATTTGAAAAGCGATTTGATAGATTTGCAGAGCTTTTCAAGCAAGCCGTCAGCCAGTGCAATGCTTTCAATGGTTTCAGAAGCGAAAGCTTTGGAGATGGTGCCAAACGACAAGGTTCCGTTTGATTTGCTGTATATGGCTAATGCAAAAGTTAATCTGAATATTAAAAATTTGCTTATTGAGCCGGGGATGAGCGCAGCCGATGTGTTGTTGAAAGCGGTTATAGCAAACGGAATTTTAAATGTTAACCAGCTTAATCTTAACTTTGGCGGCGGCAAAATTGCGGCAACCGCCAAGGTTGATGCAAACTTGAAAAAAGTTGACTTGAACGCTTCAAGCCAGAAAATTGTTTTGCAGAATCTGCATAAGGAATTTGTGGTTGACGGGCAAAAAGACTTTGGCATTTTAAGCGGCGGCGAGGTTGATATTGAGCTCAAGGTTTCAACAAGCGGCGAGACGTATCGTCAACTGGCGGAGCGCTTGGACGGCCGCTCGGTGATTATTGTCAACGAATCGAGAGTGCAGACCGGAAAGCTGAACTTTTTTACCAATGCCTTCATTAATCAGATTCTGGCGGCATTAAAGCTGGGCAGGGTTGATGCTAACTTGGATTTGAAATGCGCAGTTGTCAGAACAGATTTTTCTAACGGTAAAGCGCTGTTTCCGGAAGGAATTGCCGTGCATTCCAACCAGTTTAACTTGGTTAGCGACGGAAAGATTAATTTGGTTAATGACAAGGTTGATTTTTCAATTCATCCGTTTTCAGGAAAAGTGGTTGATGTGAACATTACGCAGGCGGTTTCTTCGTTTATCAAAGTAAAAGGCACGCTTGAAAATCCGCAGATTGCACTGGATGACAAAGAGGCGGTTAAGGCGATTGTGGGAGTGGTGACGACCGGACCGGCATATTTGGGCGGAGCGATGGTTTTGGACGGCGCGGAAGCCCCTTGTTATAATGCGCTGAAAGGCACCGAGTTTTCAAACCGCTTTCCGGCACCAACCGGAGTAACGGCCAAAACTCAGGACACATATAAAGATGCGACCAAGGCTATAAATGAGAGCGTTAAGGCTTTGAAGCAAAACTCCAAGCAGGAATTGAATGATTTAAAAGAAAATTCCAAACAACTGCTGGATACCTTAAAAGGTTTGAGAGGTAAGAAATGAGTGCGTATTTGGAAAAAGCGGTTAAGGAGATTGCCGAGCATCGGCAGGAGATTATTGATAAGCTGGTCAGCTTTTCAATTACGGATATGATGCTGTTTTGGGGCACGGAGAAGAGCCTGATTGAAAAACAAAAAGATGTTTGGAAGCCGCTTTTGGAATGGGCGTCGGATGAAATGTCTGCAGAATTTAAACCGACGCACAGTCTGGATGTTTGCGGAGATGATAAGACTTCAGGCTCCAGAATGCGCTTTTTTATATCAAGCCTTTCAGACAAAGAGCTGGCGGCGTTTTATGCGGCGGCGTCTTTGACCAAGTCTGTTTTGCTGGCTTCGGCTTTTGTGAAAAAGAAGATTAATGCCGAGCAGGCTTTTAAGGCCGCTTTTTTGGAAGAGCAATGGCAGCAGGACACATGGGGAAGCGTTGATGAGGCTTTGGATAAGCAGGAGGAAGCGAAAAAGATTTTGAAAGAGCTGGAACTGTTTTTGCAATGAAAGAGGTTTATATCAGGATTAAGGGACGGGTGCAGGGAATCGGCTTTAGGAATTGGGCGGTTAAAAAGGCTTTGGAGATTGGCAGGGTTTCCGGATGGGTGAGAAATGTGGAGAACGGAGACGTTGAGATTTTAATGAGCGGAGAAGACTTTGATATTGAAAGAATGCTGGTATTTTGCCAAAAGGGGCCGCTGTTGGCCAGAGTGGACAAGGTGGAGTTTATCGGCGGGAGGATGCCGGGGTTTTTGCCGCCGATTGAAGAAGGCAGGTTTTATAGGATATAACCTTTAGTTGTATATTAATAGATAATTAGTAATTATAGTTGTAGCTTTGCGATTAATCGGACTTTTCAGACAGTAAATTTATTTTAGTGCAGGGGTGTGCTATGGAAGCAATTTCTTTGTTTGCAAAGCAGTTGAGCGATAAAGCGGCAATGCTGCTGCAAACTTATAAAAAAGCCAATGATATTGTGTCAAAGTCAAACAGTTTGGACGACCGGGTTTTGGCTTATAATGAAGTGATTAATTTTTGCATGAATTCACCGGAGTGCAGAAACGAAGACAACATTAAACGCAATACAATTCTTTATTGGGCGTATCATAATATGGCAGATGCCTTGGTGAAGAAAAATTATGACAAGCCGCAGAAAAAGGTTAATTCGGATCATTATTTTGATGCGCTTAAATATTACAATTCGGCGCTCTCGTTATCTAGTTCTAATTTTGAGAAAATTGAAACTTTGGGTAAGATTTCAGATGTGCACAGGAAGCTTGGCGATGTTAAAAGCTGGATGGATATAAGAAAAGGGTTGATTGAATATTTTGATAACGACCAAAAGCGCAGGGCTTATGCCGAGCTGGCAGATGAAGCAGAGGAGATTGATCATAGGATTGATTTATTGGAACACTCTTTAAATTATGTGAAACACGAAAAATTGCCGGCCAAGGAAAAATGTGAAAATACGCTGGCAATCTGCGCTTCTTTGATGCTTTATTATGAGCAAAAAAGTGATGAGGTGAATTTGGCGAGAATCGAGCATTTGGCAATGCAGACAGAGGCGTTGATTTCTAAAAAGAGAAAGTAGATTTTTTTAAAAATGTTGTGAGCTGAGTGATTGTGGCAATCCTATCTTTATTTTTCTGTCAGCTTTGTGAATTCTTGTTTTTTGTTTGTCAGCATTTTGGAGTTGGTTTCGGTTAGTTCGGCTGGTTTGCGGGCGATGCAGAACACTGGGATTTTTGATTTTAGATTTTTGATTTTAGATTTGATGCGGATTTTTTTGTTTTGGCCGGCGGAGACGCGGTCGGTGATTTCGCCGGTTTGGGCGTCTTCAAATGTATCAAAAGTGATACGGATGTTTTCAAGGCTGCCGGGAATTAAAAATTCTATCCATTCGCCGGAATTGATGTAATTTCTTACTTCAAAAATCATGTCATCACCCTGCCATTCCACTACCGAGCCGGCAAAAAGCCAGTCGCCCAGGGTTCTGGTATATTCATAATTTTGTGCCAGAGGGGTTACTTTGCCATCGTGGAAACCTAAAGAGTATCCGCGGTTTTGCAGGGTGTATAATTCAGGCATATATTTTTCAAAGTTCCAACTTTGGGGATTTTGGTAATAATCATCAATGGCCTGGCGGTAGGTGCGCGCAACTATGCCGGCGTAATATTCGGTTTTGTTGCGGCCTTCGACTTTAAGCGAATCGAGCCCGATGCTCAAGAGCTCATCTAAACGCGGCATTAGGCAGAGGTCTTTGGAGTTCATGATGTATGAGCCGCGAGCGTCTTCCTCAATTTCAATAAACTCGCCGGGACGAAATTCTTCTTCAATTAAAAATTCAAACAGTTCATGATTGTTTTCATCAATCACCAAATCTTTGATGGTGCCGTCTTTAAGCTTTAACTTCAGCTTATAGTTCCAGCGGCAGCAGTGAGCGCATTTGCCCTGGTTGGCGCTGCGGTCGGCCAGATAGTTGGAGATGAGGCAGCGGCCGGAATATGACATGCACATGGCGCCGTGCATGAAGGTTTCAAGTTTTATGTCCGGGCATTTTTCACGAATCTCTTTTAACTCGGCAAAAGAAACTTCGCGGCCTAAGACGCAAAGTTCGGCACCCTGGTTTTGCCAGAACTTGACGGTTTGATAAGAGCAGACATTGGCCTGGGTGGAGATGAATTTTTTTAACTCAGGCGCGTTGTCTTTTAAAAATTGAAAAACGCCGGGGTCGGCAACCAGAACGCCATCGGGCTTAAGCTCTCTTAAAGTTGCCACAAATTGCGGAAGTTTTTCAATGTCTTTATTGTGGGTGAAGAGGTTTAGGGTCAGGTAGATTTTTTTGCCGTGTTGGTGCACAAAATCTATGCCTTCTTTGATTTCTTCCAAGGTGAAAGAAGAACCGGCGCGCAGGCTCATGTCCGGCGTTCCGGCGTAAACGGCGTCAGCGCCATAAAGAATGGCGGTTTTAAGTTTGACCAGAGAGCCGGCAGGCAGGAGTAATTCAGACTTATTCATTGACGGTGACCTTGGTGGTGTAAACGTTTAATTCGCCGAGCGGGGTTTCAGGCAAAAAGATGCGGGCGATGAAGGGGTGTTTGGTTTTTTGTTCCTCGAGAATCCAAAAATAAACGGGTTTGTTAGAGGTTACCTGCCAGAGCAGATCATCTTCCTCGCCGACAATTTTATTGACATACATGGAGCATTTGTGGGCTTGGCCATAATACGGAGAGAGCTTGTTTTTGCTTAAATTTTCCTGACCGATATCTTTAAAAACTATGTCATAGCGTCTGGTGCCGTCGAAGACTTCCATTTTCGAATCGCAAAACTTCATTTCATTATAGAGTTTGGCCATTTCAGCGAAGACGGTTTGCAAATCGGTAGTGCCTTCAGTATAGAGTTCTTTTTTTACTTCTTTTCTTTTTTCTTTGTCGTTGCGTTTGTGGATGATGTACAGCGGTTTGCCGTTTTCATCGTAAACCAGTTCTTTTTGGCGTTTATTGAACAGGGTTTCGGAATCGTAGTGGTAAGTCAGGGTCTCAAACTGACTGCCTTCCATTCTGCCGTCGGTGAAATAGTTGGCCTTGAAGGGATAAAGTAAGCCGAAAGTGCCGTTGGTTTTTACGGATGATTTTACGAAATAAGCATCTTTTTGCAAAGCGTATTCAAAGCTTGATTTGCTGGCGTTGAAGACGCCGATGTGCACGTCGAAGTTATGCTTGACGCTGAAGGCTTTCGCCTCAGTGAAAAGCGAAAGGTGGATGGTGAGAAGTGTTAGAAAAAATTTTTTCAAAGTTAGGCTTTCTTAAATAAATGCTTGTTATTCTATAACACAAAGGAGAGGGAAATGTCAAAAAAAGTTTTGGTGATGATGGGCGGCTTTTCTTCGGAAAGAGAAGTTAGTCTGGTTTCCGGCAATGGTGCGCTTGAGGCTTTGAAAAAAGCCGGATATAAGGCTGTTGCGCACGATTTGAAAAATATGCGCGAGTTTATTAAGGTTTTGGAAAAAGAAAAACCCGATGCGGTGTTTAATGCGCTGCACGGCAACTTTGGCGAAGACGGAACAATTCAGGGATTTTTGGATTTGATGCAAATTCCTTATACCCATTCGGGATTGAAGGCCTCATCTGTGGGCATGAACAAGGTTTTGACCAAGGAAATTGCAAAAATTGAAAAGGTTAAGATTGTTCCGGAAGTTAAAATGAGCGCCGGAGAGTTTTATAAAAAAGGCGATAAGCTGAAAATGCCATATGTGGTGAAGCCGGTGAGCGACGGGTCTTCGGTCGGGGTGTTTATTGTGCATTCCAAGGCCGATTTCAAAAAAGCCAGATATGACAATGATGATGCGGAGCTGATGATTGAGAGATTTATTCCGGGGCGCGAGTTGACGGTGATGGTTTTGGAAGGCAAGGCTTTTGTTGTGACCGAGTTGAAGCCGAAGGTGGAATTTTATGATTATAAGGCCAAATATACCTCAGGCATGACCGAGCATGTTCTGCCGGCAGAGATTTCGGCGGCAGCCGCCAAAAAGTGCAAGGAATATGCGGTTAAGATGCACAAGGCTTTGGGCTGCAAGACGGTTTCTCGCTCGGATTTCAGATATAACCCTAAAGACGGCGTGGTGTTTTTGGAGATTAACACGCATCCGGGGATGACACCTTTGTCGCTGGTACCGGAACAAGCCAGATATGCCGGAATTTCTTATGAACAATTGTGCTCTAAACTGGTGGAGGACGCCGGGTGCAGGAAAATATAGAATTTTTGCGTGCGCAAAAATCGTTTTGTGGATTCCGGATATGGCAAATCCGGCGGGGTTTACCTTCCGGAATGACGGGAGATGGATTGGTGGAGGACGCCGGGTGCAGAAAGATTTAGTGTTAATTGTTGCCGGGCCGACGGCTTCAGGTAAGTCTCAGTTGGCGATGGATTTGGCAAGCCGGCTTTCCGGCGTGGTGATTAATGCCGACTCAATGCAGATGTATAAGGATACGCCGATTTTATCAGCAATGCCAAGCAATGAAGACATGGAAACCGTGCCGCATAAGCTGTTTGGAGTGCTCAGTTCTTCAAAAAGAGGCTCAGTGGCAGGGTGGCTGGATTTGGCGGTTAGGGAGATTAAGAAAACATGGAAAGACGGCAAGCTGCCGATTGTGGCGGGCGGGACCGGAATGTATATTGATGCTTTGATTAACGGGGTTAGCCCTATACCGGAGGTTGAGGCAAAAATCGGCGAGAAGTTTGAGCATGATGGCTTGAGGGAATTTGATATTGAATCTTACAAAAAACTGAAGCCAGGAGATACAACCAGAATCCGCAGAGCATATGAAGTTTTTGCGGCGACCGGAATTGCTATTTCAGAGTGGCACAAAAAGCCGTTGGTTAAAAAACTTCCAGAGGCCGAATTTTTGGCAGTGAAAATTCTGCCGCTTAAAAAAGATTTGGAAGAAAAAATTTCAAAGCGTTTGGACATGATGTTGGAGCAAGGAGCTTTAACCGAAGTTTTGAGGCTGATGGAAAAAGATTTGGCCTCTGATTTACCGGCGATGAAAGCGCTTGGCGTGCCGGAGTTTTCAGCATATTTGCGCGATGAAGTCTCCAGAGAAAAAGCTTTGGAGCTGGCCAAAGTTCACACTAACCAATATGCCAAAAGGCAGATTACGTGGTTTAAACACAAACTTAAGGCAGACGTGATTTTGCAAAAATGTTATTCAAGGGCGGAAGAATCCGTGTTGAAAAAGATAATAGATGTTGCACAAAAGGGCGTAAAGTTATAAAAATTAATAAAAGAAACTAAAATTTGGAGAAGAATCAATGTTTTCAAAACTAATGGGCTGGCTTTCAGCCGATATGGCAATCGACTTGGGCACAGCCAATACTCTGGTATATGTTAAAGACAGGGGAATCGCTTTAAACGAACCTTCAGTGGTGGCAATTGAAGAGTATAAGGGCAAAAAACAGGTTTTGGCCGTGGGCAACGAAGCTAAGCAAATGCTGGGACGTACTCCGGGCAATATTCATGCCATTCGCCCTTTGCGCGACGGTGTGATTGCAGACTTTGAAATTGCCGAAGAGATGATTAAGTATTTTATCCGCAAGGTTCATAACCGCCGCACGTTTGCTTCTCCGATGGTGGTGGTTTGCGTGCCTTCAGGTTCAACCGCCGTTGAAAGAAGAGCGATTCAGGAATCTGCCGAGGCCGCAGGCGCCAGAAAAGTCTGGCTGATTGAAGAGCCGATGGCGGCCGCAATCGGCGCAGATTTGCCGGTGACCGAGCCAACCGGTTCAATGGTGGTGGATATCGGCGGCGGTACAACCGAAGTTGCCGTGTTGTCTTTGGGCGGCATTGTTTATGCCCGTTCGGTTCGCGTTGGCGGCGACAAGATGGACAGCGCAATTATTTCTTATATTCGCCGCAATCATAACCTTTTGGTTGGCGAAAGCTCTGCAGAAAAGATTAAAAAAGAAATTGGCTCGGCTTGTCCTCCGTACCGTGGAGAAGGCCGCACGGTTGAGATTAAAGGCCGCGATTTGATGAACGGCGTGCCGAAAGAAATTATCATGAGCGAGCGCCAGGTGGCAGAAAGTTTGAACGAGCCGGTGACGCAGATTATTGAAGCCGTGAAAGTGGCTTTGGAAAACACCGCCCCGGAATTGGCGGCTGATATTGTGGACAAGGGCATTGTGCTCACCGGAGGCGGCGCGCTTTTGACCAATCTTGACCAAGTGCTGCGCAACGCCACGGGCCTGCCGGTTTCAATTGCCGATAATCCGCTGGAGTGTGTGGTTAGAGGCACGGGCAAGTGTTTGGAAGAGATTCGCAAGTTTAAGTCAATTCTTTCTACAATGTACTAATTGTTTTTGGGAGTTTGCTCTGCGGGTGTCATACTTGTAACTTTGCAGGTTTATGTAGTTTAAGTCTACACCGCGCCTGCAAAATCACTGCGTAGCACACCCGCATATCAAACTCATGGATGTAAGGTTTGATATGAAGCGCAGGAGAATCTTATTTTATCATTTTAGCAAAATCAGGCTATTGGTTAAGAAATTTGCCATAGTCTTTTTGTTTATTTCCGCCTTTATATTTATGCTTTTGAATAAAACCGATACGGTGATTATTGAGAAGACGTCATCGGTTGCGACCGATGTGGTCAGTCCGCTGGCCGATGTGCTCTTGATTCCGGCGCGGGCAATTGCCAGCGCTTATGATTATTTCAGAGAGTTAAAAGACATTCATAAGGATAATAAGGTTTTGCGCGAGCAAAACGAGGAGCTTAGAACCGCCAATGAGCGGGCGCGGGTTTTGGAGATTGAGAACAAGATTTTGACCAAGCTTTTGGATTATATTCCGCCGCCGGAAGCAACGTTTATGACCACGCGCGTGGTGGCTGAAGAAGGGGATGCCTTCTCTCATTCTTTGATTGTTTATACCGGAGATACCGCCAAGGTTAAAAAAGGCCAGGTGGTGATGGGAGACAAAGGCGTGGTCGGCCGCGTGGACAGAGTGGGCAGCAATTATGCCAAGATTATTTTGGTGACCGACATTAACTCTAAAATTCCGGTAATGGTGGAGCGCACCAGAGTTCGGGGAATTTTATCGGGAGACAACACGCCGGTGCCGAGAATGATTTTTATTCCGCTTTTTGCCGAGCTTACGGTGGGTGACAGAATTGTGACCTCAGGTGTGGCCGGAACGTTTCCGCCGGGGCTGCCAATCGGGCAGATCAGCTCTATTGAAAAAAATAATATTAAGATAAAAATGTTTACGGATTTGGACCGCCTGGAATATGTGAAAATTGTGGATTACGGGCTGCTTGAGACAATCGTGGAAAAAGAGATTGAGGGCGAAGGTGAGCGATAATTTAACTGAAAATAATTTTCGTAATTTACAGCGGATGCTGCCCTTAATTTCTTCCGTCGTTTTGCTTTTGATGTCTTATATTCCGGTGAATTTTGTGGTTTCAAACAACATTAAGCCGCTGATGTCGATGATTTGCGTATATTTCTGGCTGCTGAACCGTCCGGATATTTTTAACCTTACGTCGGTTTATGTTTTGGGAATTGTCGAAGATACAATTTCTTCCGCGCCGTTCGGGTCTAATATTTTTGCGCTTTTGCTTTTGTATGTGCTGGTTTCATATTTGGCAAAATATTTTCATTCCAAGCCTTTTTCCATTACATGGTACGGCTTTATGCTCATATCTCTGGCCGTGCTTTTGGCCAAGTGGCTGCTGGTTTCAATTTATTACAGCCAGTTCTTATCTTTTACAATGCTGTTGTTCAGCTGGATGGTGACAATTGCGTTTTATCCGATTATCGGGTTTATCAATGCGGCAATAGATAAATATTTGCTGGAAGATGAAGAGGTGTAGTCGGAAATGAACAGAGACAACGACAAGGGAAAAGTCTTAATTCAACGCTCAATTATCATGTCTTTGGGCAAAGTTATTTTATTGTTAATGATTGTTTTCAGGCTGTTTTATCTGCAGGTTTATCAAGCTGACCGTTTTAAGATGATGGCCGATGAAAACCGCATTTCAAGCCGAATTCTTATTCCGCCGCGCGGGGTGATTTATGACCGTAATCAGATTCCGATTGCAACGAATCGGCAAAATTTTCAGGCATTGATTGTGGCTGAGCAAACGCCAAATGTGCAAAAAACATTGGATGATTTTAAGAAGATTATGCCGCTTTCCGAGGCCGAAGAAGAGCGAATTAAAAAAGATTTGAAAAAAAACCGCGGTTTTGTGCCAATTAAGATTAAGGATAATCTTAACTGGGAAGAGGTTTCCAAAATTATGCTTAATGCGCCGGATTTGCCGGGAATTATTTTGGATGAGGGCTTGAACCGACATTACCCGTTCGGCGAGAAAATTGCCCATGTTTTGGGTTATGTGGCGCTGCCTTCAGAAGATGATTTGAAAAAAGACAAAGATGCGCTGCTGCAGGTTCCGGGTTTTAAGATTGGCAAAGAGGGAATAGAGAAACAATTTGAGAGCCAATTGCGCGGCAAAGGCGGAAGTTTGAAGCTGGAAGTGAACGCTTATGGCCGGGTGATGAAAGAGATTGAGAAAAAAGACGGCATTGCCGGAGATAATATTGAGCTGACGATAGATTCACGCCTGCAGGAAAAGGCGTATGATTTGTTTGGCGAAGAGAGCGGAGTTGCAATCTTGCTTGATGTTAATACCGGAGAAATTTTGGCCTTTGTATCTACTCCGGCATATGACCCCAACACTATGTCAAGCGGAATCAGCGCCAAGGAGTGGGCCGAGCTTAGTGAGAATCCAAAAAAGCCGCTGAACAACAAAGCGCTTAAGGGGCGTTATTCTCCGGGTTCGACTTTTAAGATGATTGTGGCAATGGCTGCACTGGAGGCCAGAGTGATTGGTCTTGATACCAGGGTTTTTTGTTCAGGGCAGATGTTTTTGGGAAACCATGCTTTTCACTGTTGGAGAAAAGAGGGGCACGGGTCAACTAACGTGGTTGATGCGATTGAACACTCATGCGATATTTTCTTTTATGAGGTTTCCTTAAAATTGGGAATTGATAAAATTGCCGACATGGCAAGGCGTTTTGGTTTGGGAAGCCCGGTTGGGTTTGAGGGCGAAGAAGCCGGGCTTATTCCGGACAGAGACTGGAAACTTAAATATCGCAAAGAAGCATGGCAGCAAGGTGAGACGCTGATTTCAGGCATTGGTCAGGGTTCGGTTTTGACCACGCCTATACAACTGGTTTCAATGATGGCAAGCCTGGTTAACGGCGGATATAAGGTTAAGCCGACTTTTATTAAGGTTGATAAAGAGGTTAAAACCCCGCAAAGCAAGATTAATGTTTCAAATGCTAATTTGGAGATTGTTAAGGCCGGCATGTATAATGTGGTTAACAAAAAAGAAGGTACGGCATATTGGTCGCATTTTGATTATCAGGGGCAAAAAATGGGCGGCAAGACCGGCACAACTCAGGTTCGCCGAATTTCCATGAAAGAAAGACAAACCGGAGTTTTGAAGCAGGAAGAACTGCCCTGGCATTTGAGGAATCATGCTTTGTTTGTGGGATATGCTCCGCATGACAACCCGAAATACGCAGCTGTGGTTTTGGTGGAGCACGGCGGCGGCGGTTCTACGGCGGCGGCGCCGATTGCCAGCAAACTTTTGCTGGAAGCGATTAAGTTGGACCCAACCAAGAGAACGGTGGAGTGATATGTATAAGTCTTATGAAACAAGCCTTAAGGGGCAGACGCTGAGTTTGAAGGAAAAATTCTTAAATATTCCTTTTTCTTATGTGATGTTTATTTGTCTGCTGGCCTTAATCGGTGTCGGCATGCTCTATTCGGCAGCCAACGGAAGCTGGCAGCCATGGGCTTTGAACCATTTGATGCGCTTTGGTTTGGGCCTTTTTGTTATGTTGGTTTTGGCGATGATAGATATCAGGCTGATTATGAGATATGCATATGTCTTTTATTTTGCGGCACTGATTATGCTGATTTATGTTGAGGTTATGGGCTTTATCGGCATGGGAGCGCAGCGATGGATTAATCTTGGATTTATCAGTATTCAGCCTTCGGAATTGATGAAAATTGCAGTGGTTTTGGTGTTGGCGAAATATTTTCATACGACTTCTCTGCAAAGTATTGAGAGCGTTAAGGGAATTATTCTGCCGGTTTTGCTGGTGGCTTTTCCGGCGTTTTTGATTGTGATTCAGCCCGATTTGGGCACGGCGGTGATGCTTTTGCTAACCACCGGCGCCATTCTTTTTGCAATCGGCGTGCAGATGTGGAAGTTTATTTTGCTGTTTGCCGGTGCGGCAGGGGTGATGCCGGTGGCGTGGCATTTTTTGCACGACTACCAAAGACAGCGCGTTTTGACCTTTTTTGACCCGGAAAGAGACCCGCTGGGTTCGGGGTACCACATTATTCAATCTAAAATTGCGCTGGGTTCGGGCGGAATCTTTGGCAAAGGTTTTTTGAACGGCACGCAGAGCCACCTCAACTTTTTGCCGGAAAAGCATACGGACTTTATTTTTACAATGCTGGCCGAAGAGTTTGGCTTAATCGGCGCGTTGTTTATTATAATTATTAATGTTTTGATTTTGGCGTACAGCTATTCGTTTGCGATGAAAAGCACCAGCTATTTTGGCAAGCTGGTGGCAATCGGGCTGACAACAAATTATTTCTTATATGTGTTTATTAACATTGCCATGGTGCTGGGTTTGCTGCCGGTGGTGGGAATTCCCCTGCCGCTGATTTCATATGGCGGCACGGTGATGCTTTCGGTTATGGCCTCGTTTGGGATTATTCTTTCGGTGCATATTAATCGGAATATTAATATTGGGAAGGAATAGCCACCCCCGTATTTCCTCCCCTTTTAAGGGGAGGTTAGGTGGGGTCAATGGCAATCTCATCTGAATCTTTTATCTAGTCCTTTACCTGCAAGGGTTTTACGTTACTTTTGAGACCAAAAGTAACCAAAAGTCTTCGCCTGCGTTTGATTTTAATATTTTGTATTTGCTCGCTTTGTTCTCTCACTGCGTCAAGCTTCGTTCGAGCGAGACACAAAGCTTGCGCATACAAAACTAAAAATCTGCACAAAGGCGGGGGTGTGAAGGACGCAAGACTATGCTAACAAAGTCTAAATACTTTTCCTAAGGCAGTTTAAAAGAAGAAATATGTAAAGCGAGCAAACAAAATCTAAAAAGCTGCACTAAGGCAGGAAAGAGGGGGAAATAAGGTGAAAATGAAAACACTCCCTTTTTAGGGGGAGCGCTTTTGTGTTTAAGCTAAATTCTTGTTGCGGTGTACGAGATCATAGCGTTGTCTCCAATAGCTTTATTTATTTCCTCCAGGCGCTCTAAAGGAATTATGCTTCCTTTGGGATTGTTGTCAGAATAGCCTGTCTTTCCATTTTTCCAACGTGATGAGGAATGCTCTACTGCACCGACCAACACGAAGCCAGAGTTACCATTGTCCTTGAGAATAGGAACATAAACCATTTGTTGAAAATACAATATTGGGAAAATATCTCTGAAGCATATTGCATTTTCTAAGGTTATTTCCAGTTCAGCACCATTAAGATTACTTTGGAGGCTTGCTCTGAGTTGTTCGCAAAGGCTTTTAACTAAAATGTTTCCTTCTTTAACTCTTTCAAGCAGTTTATCTTTTTCTTCCCTTGCTATTTTTAAGCGGGTTGAAAAATTTGAACTGCGGATAATCAGAATTAAGATAATTATGGCAATAACAATAATGCCAATTACTACGATTGTTTTCATAATTTTTATTTTTAAAGATTAATAATATTAACAAGTTAATTAGGTTATTACATCTCTGACTATAACAGATTCTAGAGAGAGAGAGAGTCATGTTAAAGTTTTGTTACAAAAAACTATCCTTGTCATCCAGAGCATATTTTGTGATTTTCCCGCGTCGACTGTAAGGAGTGCGGATAAGAAAATTGTAAAATATGCGAGGGATCCAGGGGAAATTTGCCATATTATTTGTTGGATTGCCGCGCTTTCGCTCGCAATGACACGGATGTGTTTGTTAAAATAGACTCTTAAATTCTTCTAAGGTTTGGGCTTTGAGGTAGGGGTTGGCTTGTTTTTCTTCACCCAGCGTGAAGGGGCCGGCAGGCAAGCCTTGAGCCAAGTTCTTTTTGGCTTTTTCAACATAAGCTTTGGCGCCTTCTCCGCCGTATCTTAAGGCAAAAGCCGCGGCGTGTTTGGTGTATTCGTGGCCGGGGTAGAATAAGGTTTCATCAGGTAAGCTT
The DNA here is from genome assembly GCA_031550205.1 of Alphaproteobacteria bacterium. GTDB lineage: Bacteria > Pseudomonadota > Alphaproteobacteria > RF32 > CAG-239 > JAVBOV01. The sequence goes on along the minus strand of JAVBOV010000011.1, from coordinate 22,437 downwards.
TTGATTTTTCGCATGGATTCAAACATTTCTTCCTCGGTTCCTTCAAAAAGGCCGCCGATGCAGAGGTTGAACAAGATGTCTCCGGTGAAGAGAGCTTTGCTTTGGGCAAAATGGTATAAAACGTGGCTCTTGGCGTGGCCTTCGGCGGAGATTATGTTGGCCTGAGAGTTGCCGAGGATGAAGGTTTCACCGACTTCAATGTCTAAACCCGGGATTTTTTTGCCTCTTCCGACAATGTTGGCGCCGTACAGCGCTTTTAGCTCTAAATTGCCTTCAACGTGGTCAAAGTGGTGGTGGGTGTTTAAGATATAATCAGGCTTTAGATTTAAGAAATGGCAGGTTTTAACAATCGGGGCAACTTCCGAGGGGTCGATGATTGCTGAGACCCCGGTTTCTTCATCAATTATCAAATAGGCATAATTGTCCATGATGCGAGGGCGGCAGAGAATCGTATGTATTTTTAACATTATAAATAATCCGTGGGGTTAACTTCGTCTACTTGCTGGGGGTTCATATATTGGTCGGCGTAGTCTTGGTAAACCTCATTTGAAATGAAAATGCGGAAAAGCTCAGGGTCGATATGGCCGGTGTCTTTCATATCTTTCATAATGCGTAAGACTTCGGAGAGTTTTTTGGGTTCTTTATAAGGACGGTCGCTGGCGGTTAAGGCTTCAAAGATGTCGGCAATGGCCATTATTTTGGCGGGAATGGACATTTGACTGCCAGTTAAGCCGTTAGGGTATCCCTTGCCGTCAATGCGTTCATGGTGGTTGCCGGCATATTCAACAACGTTGACCAACTCTTTTGGGAAAGGCAGAGCTTTCAACATATCTATGGTTACGACAATGTGTTCGTTAATTTTTTCTCTTTCCTCGCGGTTGATGGTGCCGCGCTTGACGCAAAGGTTATAAAGCTCGCCATAGTTATATCTCTTAAAGTGGTGGTCGTCGCGGTCTTGCAGAAGTTTTTCAATGGCCGGTTTATCATAGGCCTCTTGGTCTTTAATGTTGTCTCTTTCAGCCCAGGAAAGCCCCTTCATACGGCTGAAATAGCGAGTGAAAGTGGTTTCAGAGAGTTTTTCAAGTTTGGCGATGTCTTCATCGGTGAGCTCGGTATCGCCGATGTTGCAGCGGGCAATGAACTCGTAATCTTCTTCAAGGTTCTTAATTTTAGCAACAAATTCTGCCTGCAGGGTTTCTTGAGAAGCCGTGTTGTTGAGGCGCTTTTTTAAATATTCAATATGAGCGTCGCGGCGCAAAATTTCAAAACGGTCGCGGATTTCATGGATACGGTTGTAAATGGTTTCAAGTTTGGTGGCTTTGTCCACCACATAGTCCGGCGTGGTGACTTTGCCACAGTCGTGCAGCCAAGAGGCAATGTGCAGGGAATACCAGTCGTCTTGGCTCATTTCAAATTCTTTTAGAGGTCCGGTGTCCTGGCTGACGGCGGCAGTGGCCAAAAGTCTGGCAATTACGGGGACTCTCTGGCAGTGGGCGCCGGTATACGGCGATTTGGCGTCAATGGCGCGGGCCAAAACCTCGATAAAAGATTCTAAAAGCTGAATGTAGGCTTCTCTTAAGCGCCGGTTTTCTAAAATTATGGCAGACAGAGAACAAATGGCCAGAATATTTTTTTGCATTTCTTCGGTAAAGGATATTACTTTGCCCTTGGCATCTTTGGGGTTTATGAACTGAGCCACGCCGATAACCACGCTGCGGCGGCTGATGATGGGCACGCTTAAAACAGAAGTTGTGCGGTAGTTGTTGTCTTCATCAAATTTTTCAAAAAAAGAATTATCGTAATTGATTTCGCCGTAGGCGTTGTTGGCAATTATCAACTCGGAGTTAAGGGCACAGGTTTCAACAAAGCTTTTTTTGGACTTTAAGCGGCTTTCGTTTAAGTTGAAAGTAGGGAAGTCGGACATATTTTCAGAGCCGATTTTGCGAATGTTAAGCTTTTTATTGAAGCTGTAGTCAAGGCTGAAGAAATAGTCATTGTTCAAGGTATAAAAGAAACATCCTTCGGAGTTGCAGGCTTTGGAAGCAATTTCCATCAGCTTATCAATTACGACCATGTAGTCTTTTTCTTTTTGAATTAAGGTATTAACATCTAAGAGGTCGTTTAATATTTCAAGGTTGAGAGGCATGTTTTTTCTCTCTAGCTGATTTTAGAAATAAGGTAATCGATGTCCTCGGCCGATAGTTCTTCGCCGGAGCTTTCAACAGAAAGAATTCTTTCAATGACCTTATGCGAGAAACTGTGAGGATTGTTCTTGCGGCAGTCAAACTTTATGTCTTTGATGGTCTTTAAGGCACTGAACACTGCAGGAAACATATTCTGCGGAATTAAGGCTTTGCGCAAAAGGTTTCTGATTACAAAGTCGGCCTCGATGTTAAACAGCACCTTTCTAATCTCAACAATGGGCAATTTGGTGATGTAAAACAAGGCATATTCAAAGAAGCGCAAATCGCCCATGCAGATGGAACGAACCATTAAAGAATGGGACAGGCGTTCGGAATTATAGAGCTGCTCAACCAATTCTTTGATTTTTTTATCTGAATTATAGTCTTCGGAAATTTTTAAAATGGCTTTTTCTTTTACCTGTTCAACAATGTCGGCAACAAGGTTATTGGGAAGATCGTGATGCGTAACCAAACGCTCCTGCAGGTCTTCAGAGAGAGAGTTTACAATTCTTTCAACAATGGGAACGGGCAGTTTGGAACGATATACCAGACTTTTGTTGATTTTTTTGCTTTCCGGATAACGGTCGACGATTTTGTTAAAAGTGGGCTCGATGATTCTGGCGGTTTCATTGGAGACCAGAACATTTATAACGTCTTCGGAGCATTTGGCGGCAATGTAATCGGAAATGTCTTCAGATAAATTTTTTCGGCCGGCTACGGCTTTTTGTTTTTCAGGATTTTGAAATTCGATAATGTCTATTAGGTCTTGGTTGGTTAAATCGCCGTAATATTTGATGAAAGGAACGGCGACGCTGTTTTCGTCGTTGACTAATTTTTTGACAATGTCTTGAGGAATATTTTTGGCGTTTTGCAGGCTTTCGGCGAGAATTCTTCTGACTTCAATCTCAATATCTTTAACCACAACGCGGAAAATATCTTCAGTCAGTTTTAATTCTTTTTCAGAGATGATTTTGCCTTTATAATAATCGGCAACCTTACGTACAGCCTTGCGTTTGTTATCAACCGAAGGATTTTTGGACAAGAGCTCGAGGTCTTTTTTGCTCAAAATTTCGTTATAAGGATTCATTGTTCACCTCTGATACCTATACATAAGTATATATTACACCAGAATTTAATTAAAATCCTGTTAAATTTTTGTTACAAGTACGCCTCATCCAAGTTGGTCAGTTCATAAAAAGTGATGGTGTAGTCCAAAAGTCCGGCAAAATTTTCAAGGTTCGAGTCAAATATCATGGTATGAACCATGTTTCGGCCAATGAGAGGCTTTTCACGATATCTCAGTTCTGCGCGGACGATGCGAAATTGGTCGTAATTTAGGCTGGAATTGATTTTTAAGGCGTAGGAGCGCATGGATGAGATGAGGTCGGGGAAGGTTTTGATTTTGTAGCTTGCGTCTTCTTTATCTCCGGTTTCCAGGCCTTCGGTTGAATACCAATTTTTTTCTTTGTATAAGGAATTGCCTTTGATGGCGGCGGGACTATCGCCCCAGTTGCTTTCTATGGCGGCGGCGGCAATTAAGATGGAGGGAGGCACGGTATCTATTTTCTCTTTTAGTTTTTCAAACAAAAATCTGCTGCGGCGGAAACCTTGCAGCCTGGTGAATACGTCATATTTTTTTGCTGCATTTTCAAGGGTTTGCTGTTGTTTTTCAGTTAAGCCTTCGTTTTTTAAAAATTCATATTCAAGCAGCAGCAGTTCGTCTCTTTCAACGGAAATTTCAAGGTTAACCTTAAGCGCTAAAGGGGTCAAAATCATAATGAACAGGCGGTTGCGCTCGGAGGAATCTTTGATGCTTGCCCAGTTGGAGGGAAGAGAGTTGATAAAAACCGGCGGATATTGCCATTTTGGCATGTAGATATAGTCTTTATATTGGTGCTCTTTGAAGGTTTCTTTAAGTTCATTTACAGTTAATGCCTGAGCATTTCCTGCAAAAAACATGCAAAAAAGCAGAAAACTAGTTAGTTTTTTCTTCATCAAGCTGCTTATCTCCCAGTTTTAAGCTGATGGTTTGCATGGCTTTTTGGGCTTTTAAACAGTCAAAGGCCAGATAATCAAGATGATTGGGGGCAATCGACGAATTGAGAGCGGCGTTTCTGACGGTTAAGGGAGAAAGCTTTACGCCGTCTTCCAAGGCCTTGAGGGTTTTTACCCAACTGTGGTAAAGATTGTGCTCAACAATGATGTCTTTATAATCGCGGCCAAGGCCTTTTAAAATGAGCAGATATGCATACATGCGCCCCTGATGGTAATAAAAGATGTTGTCGGCTTTGAAATCTATGAAGGAGCTGTTTTCTTCTCTGATTTGTTTTTCAAGCTCGATTTGGCTTTGATTAAGGCTTTTGCTGATTTCGGTTACAAAAAAGGCCAAGTCTTCAGGATTTTTATAAAATATTTCAGAGCCTTTTGCCAGTTCATTGTCATATTTTAAGTATTGTTTGCGGGCGCGGCGGAAATCAGAAGCGGAAGACGAGGTTAGCTTTTTTTCAGTTGAAAAAAGCCAGGTTTTGCCGTTGTCGTTTAGAAATTGGGCGGCTTCTTTGAGGCGTCCCGGAGAAGTTTCATCAACAATTTTGTTGCTGATTTTTTTGGAAAAGGCGGCAGAAAAATTGGTTAAGGAGGAGAGGATGCCAAGCTGGTAGCTGGGCATATTATCCAAGAAATATGACGGAAAAAAGAAAGGCAGAGCCGGCGTCCAATAGTTTTGGTTAACCTCTTGGTCAATGATGAAGGCCAAGGTTTCAACTGTGGCGGAATTGTTGGGCTCAGGCGCGGCGGCTTCATATTCGGTGAATTTGCTTAAGGCGTGCATTTTGGCGCCGCCGAAGGGATAATATAGGAAGACAACAGCAAAAATGCAGAAAGCCACGGCATGCCCCCAGGAGCTTAAGAACCGGGCAAGCTTTTGAAACGGTCTGATAAAGATTTTATGAAACAGGCTTCTTGACATTTTTCTTCCTTGCGATTGAGGCGGTAAGGCTCAATATGTGGTTGATGCTTTTAACCTTTAATATATTAGCGGTAAAGACGAAAGTTGCAACACCTAAAGCGCATAAAAAGCCCAAAATCGGGATTTTGACGAAGACATGAAGGTTAAGCCAGCCGCCAAGCCAGAGGTCAAAACCGGCAGAGGTTAAGGTTACGGCCGCAGTCATGAGGAAGGAAGCAAGGGTGATTTTGAGAATTTCTTTGATTAAGGGAGCGGAAAATGCCCACTGTTTTCTTTTCTTTAAGCCGCGTTCAAATTGATAAAAGGAGACAAAGGCGGAGAGAGTGGAGGCATAGGCAATGCCGACGTGGCCGAAAGGCCCCATTAAGAGGAGCGCAAAGACAATGTTGACCACAAAGGAGATAAAGGCATATTTGACCGGAGTTTTGGTGTCTCCGCGGGCAAAAAAGTTTTGACTTAAGGCTTTGACGGCGATAAACGGCGGCATGCCGATGGCAAAAGGAATAAGAGCTTTGGCGGTCATTTGTGTTTCAAAACTGCCGAATTCGCCATATTGGAAAAGGATGTTGATGATGGGTTCGGCCAGAGCGATTAGTGCGAACATGGCGGGAATGGAGAGAATGGCGCCATATTCAACGGCCTGCGACATGGTTTTTTCAGCTTCTTCAAAATCTTTGACTTTAAGCTGTTTGGATAGCAGCGGGAGGACCGCCACGCCAATGGCGGCGCCAACCACGCCCAAGGGCAGCTGCTGCAGGCGGGTGGCGTAATAGAGCCAAGAGATGGCGCCGGAGCCGACTAAGGAGGCAATGATGGTGGAAACCATGACGTTGATTTGATATATGCCGGAGCCTAAAACGCTTGGGGCCATGCGCTTGAACAAAGTGCGGGTGTCTTTGTCGCGGGCGATGGTGAAAATGTCAAAACGCGGTTTTAAGTGGATGTTTTCTTTGCGGATATAATAATTTAACCAGATTACCTCTAAAAAGCCGGCGGCGGTGACGCCGATGGCAAAACTTTGCGCCGGAGAACTGCCGAGCGGCCAAAGCACAAAGACCGATATGGCCATGACCACATTTAAGATGACAGGAGCAGCAGCCGGAGCGGCAAACTTGCCCAGAGAGTTTAAGATGCCGGATTGGAAGGAAACAATTGAAATCAAAAGTAAGAACGGAAACATGATGCGCGAGAGGTAGGTGGCAAGCTCGATTTTGCCGTCATCAGCAACGAAGCCCGGGGCCTGGATGATGACCACATAGGGCATGAAGATTTCCATTAAAATAATGAAAATGAGCAAGACAAAGCTTAAGAGAGAAATGGTGGCAATGGCGAAGTTTTCAGCGTCTTTGGGGTTGTCTTTGGAAAGTTTTTGTGAAAAGATGGGCACGAAGGCGGAGTTGAACGCGCCTTCGGCAAAAAGGCTGCGGAAGAGGTTGGGCAGTTTGAAACTGACAAAAAAGGCGTCTGAAACCAGGCCGGCGCCAAGATATTTGGCCAGGATGATGTCGCGAACAAAGCCGGTGATGCGGCTTAAGACCGTGAAACTGCCGAAAGTGGCGATGGATTTGAGAAGAGACATTGGGTGTGGCCTATTAAGAATATTTTATTGATTTTGGTGTATTATATGTTAAGCTTCGGATTAAATCTATATAGTTTGTGAGTTTATCGCAATTTTGTTGTTGACAAAAGTTTAATTAATTGCGATAATGGACAAAAGAAAGAAATTTAGGAAGGATAATAACATGGATAAAGAAACGAAATTTATTAAATCTAAAGAGCTTGAGGATGCTTTAGCTTCAAATTGCGAGCCTACTTGCAGGTCTGCATTTACCAAAGAGGGAGGAATCGAGATTATTTCTCCTGCGGCTGATCTGATGTCTGTTGAGCCAGAATTGGGATTGAGGGTTGTGAAGGCGGCTGAGGCTAGAAATAATAGTTCTATGTCTAAAGAACAGGGAAGATAATTAGTTTTTAAAATTTTCATTCTCCTAAGGTAAAAAACCTCCCGGTAAGGGAGGTTTTTTGTGGTATAAATGTCATTGCTTTTATTATTCTCCTCCCCTTTTAAGGGGAGGTTGGGAGGGGTCAGCGACTGGCAATCTCACCTTTATTGTCTTTGTAGTACTTTACCTGCAAGGGTTTTACGTTACTTTGTAGCACAAAGTAACCAAAAGCTTTCGCCTGCGTTTGATTTTAATATTTTGTATTTGCTCGCTTTGTTCTCTCACTACGTCAAGCTTCGTTCGAGCAGAGACACAAAGCTTGCGCATACAAAACTAAAAATCTGCACAAAGGCGGGAAAGAGGGGTTTTGTCATCTCGAGCTTGTCGAGAGATCCAGAGAAAGATAAGACTGATTTATCCTGGATTGTAAATTCCCTAAAGTGCCCCTTTCGTCTCGTAGGGCTCTGTCTTCGCCTTTCAGGCTCGTCAATCGCCAACTATCGACTCCCAGATAAAATTTTACAATTTTTTTATCTCTGCTCCCTGAGGTCGACAGAGAAAAATTGAAAAATTTTTCTGGAATGACAGTATTTGGTGTTAATCTACTTTGTTGGCGCGCTTGCGCAGGTGGGGGTCGAGGATTTTTTTGCGCAGCCGCAGGCTTTTGGGGGTTACTTCTAAGAGTTCGTCGTCCTCAATGTAAGACAGGGCTTCTTCCAGCGGCAGTTTTCTGGGCGGGGTTAAGTTGATGGCCTCGTCTTTGCCGGCGGCGCGGATGTTGGTGAGCTGCTTGGTTTTGGTCGGGTTGACCTCCAAGTCGTTGGATTTGGTGTGTTCACCGATTATCATGCCGACATATACCGGAGTATTGTGCTCAATGAACATGGGGCCGCGGTCTTCCAGCTTCCATAGGGCATAAGCCACGGCGGTTCCGGTTTCAGATGAGACCAATGCGCCGTTGCGGCGGCCTTCAATATCGCCCTTATAGGGGGCATATTTATAAAACAGACGGTTCATTACGCCGGTGCCGCGGGTGTCGGTTAAGAATTCTGAATAATAACCGATTAAGCCGCGGGAAGGGGCGTGAAAAATCAGCCTTACTTTGTTGCCGATTTGAGAGGGAATCATTTCTTGGAGTTCGGCGCGGCGGCGGCCAAGCTTTTCTACCACGGCGCCGGAAAATTCTTCATCAACATCGACCACAACTTCTTCAAACGGCTCTAACAATTGATTGTGTTCATCCCTCTTCATCAGCACGCGGGGACGAGAGATTGAGAGCTCAAAGCCTTCACGGCGCATGGTCTCGATTAAAACGCCGAGCTGCAGTTCGCCGCGGCCGGCAACCTCAAAGGCGTCTTTGGCATTGGTTTCAGAGATTTTTAGCGCAACATTGCCCTCTGCTTCTTTTTTTAAGCGGTCACCAATTACGCGGGAGGTAACTTTGTCTCCCTCGCGGCCGGCTAAAGGCGAATCGTTAACCGAGAAGGTCATGGCCAAGGTTGGCGGGTCTATCGGCTGGGCTTTGATGGCGGTGGTTACCTCAAGAGCGCAGATGGTGTCGGCAACGGTGGCTTTGCCCATTCCGGCCAAGGCTACAATGTCTCCGGCGCGGGCTTCTTCCAAGCCCTCGCGAACCAAGCCTTTATAGGCTAAGATTTTGGAAATGCGGAAGCGGTCAACCTCTTTGCCTTCAATGTTCAAGGCTTTTACGGTTTCGCCCATTTTAACTTTGCCGGACCAGATTTTGCCGGTTAAAACGCGTCCCAAGAATTTATCGGCTTCCAAGGTGGTGGCCAGCATGGAGAATGGTTTGTTTGGCTCGCAGCTTGGGGCTTTGACGTGGGAAAGAATGGTTTCAAACAGAGGGGTGAGGTCTTTTTTCTCATGGTCGGGTTCTCTTACCGCCCAGCCGTTGCGGCCGGAGGCATAGAGCACGGGGAAGTCAAGCTGTTCGTCTGAAGCCTCAAGCGAGCAGAAGAGGTCAAAAACCTCGTCTAAAACCTGGTCGACTCTAGCGTCGGGTTTGTCCACTTTGTTAATTACCACGATTGGTTTTAAGCCGACTTTAAGGGCTTTGCCGAGAACAAATTTGGTTTGGGGCATGGGGCCTTCAGAGCTGTCGACCAGCAAAACCACGCCGTCGACCATGGATAAAATGCGCTCAACCTCGCCGCCGAAGTCGGCGTGGCCGGGAGTGTCGACGATGTTGATGTGGGTGCCGCGCCAGTCAATGGAGGTGCATTTTGATAAAATTGTGATGCCGCGCTCGCGTTCCAGTTCGTTGGAATCCATGGCGCATTCGGCCACTTTCTGATTGTCTCTGAAAGTGCCGCTTTGTTTTAAAAGCCCGTCAACGAGAGTGGTTTTACCATGGTCTACGTGGGCTATTATCGCAATATTTCTTAACATTTTGGTGTTCTTTTCTAAAATTTGCCGAGATTGCCGACCCCCTCCAACTCCCCCTTGAAAGGGGGAGGGGAAAAAGGGCAATGACGGTTTTTCTACTGTTTTCTGAGGCGGAAAATAACACTCTGATTTTAAGTTGCAAGAGTTTTGTTAAGGATGGTTGGTTTGACCCCTCCCGGCCTCCCCTTGAAAGGGGAGGAGTATATTAATTGACATTTTTGTCTAGACAAAGTGCGATATATGTGCTATTGTGGCCGGGTTAAAAATATAATTGTATCTATTAATTTAAAAACGCAAAATTATGAATGTTAAAGAAGTGGAAGAAGCTTTTGCTCAATTGGGTGAAGAAGAAAAAGTTGAGTTTTTGAGCAACGTACAAGATGTGATGCCTATTCCGACAGACCTGCCCCTGGTGTACAGCAATGCGGACGGAACCGAAGAAGTTATTGCCAAGTTTATCCGCAGCCGAAGCAGCGATATTAAGGCTATTGTTTTAGGCGGCAAAGCGGTTGCTCTTGGATATGAAAAAAGATCAAACTGGGAAATGGCTTTAAAGGCAGCGGCGGATAAAAAAGGTTCGCTGATGAAGCACTTTGACGGCGACTGCGGAAGATTTTTTGCTGAAAAAACCAAATTTAACGCAACGATTGATGTTTTGCTTGAAAATGGAGTTAAAAAAGCTGAAAAATGGCGAAACGGAAGGCACTGGTGTCATGAGGAGTATGACGAGGACAGTGCTTTTGTCTGCGTTATGGACATCGGCACGGTGAGCGGCAACGCTAAGAGCAGCACCAGCGGTAATGTTCGTGTTGTTTGGAATTTGTCATAGCTTGATTATCTTAAAAATCGTTTCCCATTTCCGGGAGACGATTTTTTTTGGCGGGTTGAGATAAATAATTGACAGTTTTGTCTAAATGAAGTATAAAAGACGGGTAAATTTAATTATTAACTTATAAAAAATATTATTATGGAAAGCTATATCTATATCTTGGCGGCTTATGCCGCGGCCTTATTGCTGGCATTTATTGCCGATTTTGCGATTATAAAAAACTTTTATGAAAAAACCGACGGGACGTCGTACTCTTATATTTCTGCAAAAAGAAAAGAAGCGTATAAGAGATTGGCATGGATTCAGGCCTTCTTGGCGTTTATCGGCGGTTTTCTGAGCTCATTTTATTTTGATTCTTTTAACTGGTATCAAATTTTATTGGCGGTGGTTATTGTTATACTACTTGGTTTTTTGTGGCAGAAAATCTTCATTTATTTTGCAACAAAAATTGCCGAGAGAAACAAGAAAAAGCATTAATTACTTAAAAAAATGAGTTATGAAAATGATTGAGCAAACCTTCTTTGAAAGGTTTTTATATTGCTGGAAGTACGAAGTTCCTATAAATGCGCTTATATTTCTGGTTGTTTTGGTAATTGCGCACTTTGTTGTGCTTGGAGTATTTACGGCAAAATCTGCAAGGCTTTATCCTGAGAGCAGGTTCGGAGTTTGTTATGCCGGGGCAGATTATACTTGGTGGACAAGGCTTATTGTCTGGGCAGTATTCGGATATTGTCTCTGGGGTCCGTTTTCTGCGGGAGTTCAAAGCGGAGATTATAGGGTATATAAAACGCTGTTTGATCAAGTTGTGATTCCAATGGCTTTGATCCCGGCAGTCGGTTTGGTGTTTTTGGATATTATTGTTGCCAAAATTGCATATAGCAGTGCCAGGAAATGATAAAAAAGGCTTCGTTTTTAACGAAGCCTTTTTTTGTGGTCAGCGGCATATTGACTGGTTTTAAATAAGGAATGGATCCTTCATTTTGCATTCGCTCGCGTCTCGCATAGTTCGACATCCGCTCTGCAAAATTTCAGGATGACGCTTCCTGCGTCAATATGCAAAGCATATTGACTGGTTTTATATAATTTTGCCGTATTGTTTTAGCTTGTTTCTGACGAAGCCTCTTAGCGAAACCTCAGGGCGGGCGCCATAGTGAGAAATTATTTCAGCAGCGGCAATTCCGCCGACAATGGCGCAGGTGTTTAAGGAACGACCCTGAGAAAAAGCGTATAAGAAACCGGCGGCATACAGATCTCCGGCGCCGGTGGTGTCAACCGCGTTTTCAACTTCTTCAGCGTCTACAAAAGTTTTGCTTTTGCCGGAAACCACAACCGAGCCTTTAGAGCTTCGGGTTACGGCAGCGACTAAACAGTCGTGCTTGACCAGATCCAGAGTTTCAAACAGGTCTTGTTTTTCATATAGAGACTTGATTTCCTCTTCATTGGCAAAGAGAATGGTGACATATTCTTTGATGAAAGGTAAAAATTCATTCTTATAACGTTTTACGCAAAAGGGGTCGGAGAGTGAAAAAGCCACGGTTTTGCCGTGAAGTTTGGCAAATTCGCAGGCCTTAATCATGGCTTCTTTGGCGCTGTCCCAGAGGTAGCCTTCCAGATATAGGATATTGGTTGATTTAATGATTTCTTCGTCAATATCTTCAGGAGAAAGCAGTGTTGAGGCGCCAAGATAGGTGAACATGGAGCGCTCGGCATCAGGAGTGACTAAGATGACGCTGCGGGCGGTGGATGGACCCTGCTTTAGGGGCTGGGTGAAGAAATCTACGCCGCTGGCGCCGATGTCTCTGCGGAAGGCTTTGCCAAGTTCATCGTCATGGACTTTGCCGATGAAAGCCGGAGTGCCGCCAAGCGATGCAATGCCGGCCACGGTGTTGGCAACCGAACCGCCGGAAACCTCGCGCTCGGCGATGATGTCTTTATAAATGTTTCCGGCCTGTGCGGCGTCTACCAAGGTCATGGTGCCTTTGTTTAAGTTTCTTTCTTTTAAGAAACCGTCGCCGACTTTGGCCAGAACGTCGACAATGGCATTGCCGATGCCGACCACATCGTATAAATCTTTATGCATAACTTTTGTCCTTCCTGATGCAAACCTATTGCAAAAATGTAAACTAATTCCTAACTTAGTTGCAGGAGGAAAGCAAGATGAAATTTAAAGCCGAAGTCAGTAAACTTTTAGATATTGTGATTAATTCTTTATATTCCGAGAAATATATATTCCTTAGAGAGCTTATTTCCAACGCCTCTGATGCTTGCGATAAGCTTAAATATATGAGCTTGATGGACAAGAAGGTTAAACCGCACGGAGAGTTGAAAATTACCGTTATTCCAAATGTTGAAGAGCAATGCTTGATTATTTCCGATAATGGAATCGGGATGAACAGGGATGATTTGGTGAACCATTTAGGCACGATTGCCAAATCGGGCACGGCGGAGTTTGTGAACAATGCCAAGGACAACGGCTCAATGATGAATTTAATCGGTCAGTTCGGCGTTGGATTTTATTCGGCTTTTATGGTGGCTTCCAAGGTTGAGATTTTGACCAAAAGAGCGGATGAGGAACAGGCTTATAAGTGGACATCGGATGGGGTTTCGGGCTTTGAGATTAAAGAGGCTGAAAAGAAGCAGGCCGGAACGGAGATTAAGCTCTTTTTAAAAGACGGAGACAAGAACTTTTTAGACACGATTGAGCTGCGCCATATTATTCGCACTTATTCCGACCATGTGGAATATCCGATTGAGCTTGATTTGGGTAAAGCGGGAATTGAACAGGTTAACACCGCTTCGGCGATTTGGGCGCGGCATAAGGCGGATATTACGCAAAAACAATATGTGGAATTTTATCATCATGTTTCCAAAAACTTTGACGAGCCTTGGCTGACGCTGCATTTTAAGGCGGAGGGAAACATTGAGTATACGGGGCTTTTATATATTCCATCAACCCCGCCGTATGATTTGTTTCAGCCGGACCGCAAGCAGAGTTTGAAGCTTTATGTTAAAAAGGTTTTTGTTTCAGACGCGGTGGAAGAGCTTTTGCCGCATTATCTGCGTTTTGTGAAGGGCGTGGTGGACAGCGCGGATTTGCCGCTTAATATTTCCAGGGAGATGCTGCAGCACAACGTTTTGATTGCCAAGATTAAGAATGCGATTGTGACGCGGGTTTTGAAAGAGTTGAAAAACAAGGCTAAAAACGAAGAAGATTATTTGGTGTTTTGGAAAGCCTTTGGCACGGCGTTTAAGGAAGGCATTTATGAGGATTTGGCGAATCGGGAGGAGATTGCCGGTTTGTGCAGGTTTAACACTACGCACAGTTTAGAGATGTTTACCTCGCTGGATAAATATATGGAAAGAGCCAAGGAAGGGCAGAAGTCCATTTATTATATTACCGGAGATGATGTTAAGGTTTTGGCGAATAATCCGCAATTGGAAGCTTTTAAGGAAAAAGGCATTGAGGTTTTGCTTTTGACCGACCCGATTGATGAGTTTTGGGTGCAGACGCTGGGTAAGTATAAGGATTTTGCCTTGAAACATGTGAACAGCGCCGAGATTGATTTGAGCTTTGAGCGCAAAGGAAAGAAGGCCGAGGAAGGCTCTTTACAAAAGCTGATTGACAGGCTGACAGAGATGTTTAAAAACGAAGTGGGTAAGGTGAGGGCAACAGAAAAGCTTTCTAAAAGTCCGGTGAGTTTGACGGTGGAAGACGGGCAGATGAGCATTCATTTGGAGAGGCTGATGAAGAATCATAACCAGCAGGTTGCTTTGGGCAGTTCCAGGGTTTTGGAGATTAACCCGTATCATCCGCTGATTATTAAGCTTAGCGAAATTGACGATGCTGCAAAGATTGAAGAAGTGGCGAAGATGTTGATGGACCAGGCTAAAATTGCCGAAGGCGAGGCGATTTCAGACCCGAGCTTTTTTGCCGAGAAGTTGAGCGAGTATATTTTGAAGGGGATGTAAAGGCTTATAATGCAAAAATCGCCCGGAGGGGCGATTTTGTTTTTAGCTTGTTGGTATGCCGCAAGGGGTAACCAGGCTATGATAATGCATTCTTTTGTGATCATACGGTCTTAATTCGGTAACATAGACGTGTGCTACTTCATTAGAGAAAAATTCAACATTAGCCGGGGCAGGAGAGTTTCCGTTGATGGAATGCTTCATGCCGGGAAGCATGGAAAAAGAAACTTCTGTTCCGTCAAGACAGCCTATGAGCTTTCCATCTTTCCTAACCAAAGTAAGCTTATCTTCTTTTCTACGTAAGAGATAAAAATACATGCTATGGGTTTCGTTCAAAGTTATGGTTATGTTCCATAGTTCGTCAAAGACTTCAACCTGGGCGTTCGGTAGAGAGGCATTTTCAGGCGCGTATTTGGTTACGCCGTTGATTTGCGTTTCTGATACGATAGGTTTGGGCTTTGAAGGGATAGGGCGGTTTTTTTTCGAGCGCCTACGTTCAACATAACAGATTGCCAGATAGATTATTAGAATGGCTGAAGCAATTGCAATAAAATAAATAATAATAGTTTTCATATAAATATTTTTTTAGGTTTTACATAATGATAATTGATTGAGGCTATGGGTAGCACATTTTTGGGGTTTTTGCAATCGTTTTGTTGTTGGCAAGGGAGGTTAAACTCGTTTTAATAAATTTGGGGTATGGTGGATAAGGATTGTTGGTTGTTCTGGATCTCTCGACATCCGTCTTCGCTACGCTATGTCGCGATTCAGCTCGAGATGACATTAAGGGGCTCGAGGTGATATAGATTGGGTTTGAGGAACAATATTGATGGGTTGTTTGACCTGGATTCCAGCTTTCGCTGGAATGACAAGGATGGATGGTTTGACTGGATTGCTTCGGCGTTGCCTCGCAATGACAAGGTAGGAGTTTTTTTATGATATATGCGGTTTATGGGTTTTTGTTTGGGATGCTTGTGCCGGCGATGGCCAGGAAGTTTGAGAAGTTTATGCCGGCGACGGCTGCGGTGGCGGTTTGGAGTTTGTTTAAGATTGCGAAAAAGCCGAAGGCCAAGAGAGCCAGGCATTCAGTTCTTACTAAAAAGCTGGCGTGGCGCAGCGTGGTTTATGGGTTTGTGGTTTCAGGCATCAGTTATTTGGCGGCGTATAAGTTTGGGACGGAACACATTGCCTGGTATTTGTTCTTTTTCTGGTCTTTGTTTTTGCTCTCTGAGATTGATGCGCGCATGTATCTTTTGCCGGATGTTTTGACCATTCCGCTGCTTATTTTGGGTTTTGCTTATGCGGTGTTTGTGAGCGTTTGGGTGGGTTCGGGAGAGAGCGTTATCGGCGCTATTGGCGGATATTTTCTGCCGCTTATTGCAAGCTTGTTTGTGGTTTGGAAACACCAAAACGCCTTTGGCGGCGGTGATGTTAAGCTGCTGGCGGCAATCGGCGCCTGGTTTGGTTTGGAAAAGCTTTTGTATGTGATTATCCTTTCCACCGTTTTGTTCTTTATTTATGCACTTGTCAAACGCAGGCGCGAAGGGGCTTATGGTCCGGCAATTTCGGCGGCTGCTATTGTGGTTGCATTTTTATTTTTATGAGGCTAAAATAAGCTCATCTTAATCTTTAGAGGATTTTTCCATGACAAGCAAAACTTTTGAAAAAGACAAAAGAAAAGTTAAAAAACTGGTTGAATGTCAGAGCTTTGATTTGCTAATTTTGAACCTGATTTTTTTGGATGCAATTGCCTTAGGTCTGATGACTTATTTTGATAAAAACAGCCTTATCGGCCGTGAGTTGTTTGTTTTAGACCGCTTGTTTATGGCAATTTTTATTGTGGAAATGCTGATGAAGCTTTATGCCTTTGGCACAAAGTTTTTCAAAAACGGTTGGAACACCTTTGATTTGATTGTAATTGGCATATCCTCAGTATCTTTCTTTGGATATTTCATCATATTCCGAGCCTTTCGTTTGTTCCGTCTTTTAAAATATGTCGACAAGTTCGGGCGTCTGCGCAAGATGATTAATGTGTTTATTATGCTCCTGCCCAACTTTTTGGCGATGCTTTTGGTTTTGTGCATTTTCTTTTATGTGTTTGCAATCATGGGCGTGTGGCTTTACGGCAAATTCTTTATCGAGTTTTCAAATTTGGGTGAATCGGCCTTGACGCTGCTGCGCGTGTTTACGCTTGACGGCTGGTATTCAAGCATTGCCAAGCCGGTGATGGTGTTGTTCCCCAATTCCTGGATATTCTTTATTTCCTTCCTGTTTACATCGCTGTTGGTGGTGGTGAGCTTCCTGATGAGCGTGGTGGCTGAAATAGTTAATAAGAGATTTGAGGCCAAAGACAGGCTTTAATTTGTTTTTATGAGGCATCTAATCGCAATTTTGCGAGCTCTCGAAAATTCACGTACTAAAGTGTACGCTAAAATTTTCTCGACTCTTAAATTGCTTCTATCTGCTCTCCTAAAAACAAATTCCTTTTGTGTTTAGGGGGTTGACTTTGAGGAGTTAACTCCCTAATTATTTCTGTAGTTAAATATTAAGGAGAAAAGTGGTTATGAAAATTAGACCGTTATATGATCGGGTCTTGGTGAAGAGACTTGAGGAGAATAACAAAACTGCCGGAGGAATTATTATTCCGGATACGGCCAAGGAAAAACCGTCGGAAGGAATTATTGAGGCGGTGGGAACCGGAACATTGGGCGAAAACGGCAAGGTTACGCCGCTCAGCGTTAAGGTTGGCGACAAGGTTTTGTTCGGCAAGTGGTCGGGAACCGAGATTAAGGTTAATGGCGAAGACCGCCTTATTGTTAAAGAATCTGAAATTTTAGCGATTATAGAGGGATAAAACAAATGAGCGCAAAAGATATTAAATTTGGCGTTGATGCCAGAGCCAAAATGTTAAAAGGCGTGGAAACGCTGGCCAAGGCGGTTAAGGTTACTTTGGGTCCGAAAGGCCGCAATGTGGTTTTGGACAAGTCTTATGGCGCGCCGAAGATTACCAAGGACGGCGTTTCAGTTGCCAAAGAGATTGAGCTGGAAGACAGATTTGAAAACATGGGTGCGCAGCTGGTTAAGGAAGTGGCTCAGAAAACCGCTGACAAGGCCGGCGACGGCACCACAACCGCAACGGTTTTGGCCGAAGCGATTATTGTTGAGGGCTGTAAGGCTGTTGCTGCCGGCATGAACCCGATGGATTTGAAGCGTGGGATTGACATGGCGGTTGAGGCCGTGGTTGAAGACATTAAAACCCGCTCTAAAGAGATTAAGACCAATGAAGAAATTGCTCAAGTGGGCACAATTTCTGCCAACGGCGACCGCACAATCGGCGAATATTTGGCATCGGCCATGGATAAGGTCGGAAATGACGGCGTGATTACGGTTGAAGATGCCAAAGGCTTGGAAACAGAGCTTGATGTGGTTGAGGGCATGCAGTTTGACCGCGGGTATTTGTCTCCGTATTTCATTACCAATACAGACAAGATGAATGTGGAATATGATAACCCTTATATTTTGTTATATGACCAGAAGCTGACCAATTTGCAGCCGCTGATTCCGGTTTTGGAGGCCGTGGTGCAATCCGGACGTGCTTTGGTGGTTGTGGCTGAGGATATTGAAGGCGAGGCTTTGGCAACTTTGGTGGTTAACCGTTTGCGCGGCGGGCTTAAGGTTGTGGCGGTTAAGGCTCCGGGCTTTGGCGACCGCAGAAAAGCCATTTTGGAAGATATTGCCATTTTGACCGGCGGGCAAGTGATTGCCGAAGAGCTGGGTATGAAGCTGGAGAACGTGGCTTTGGATATGCTGGGTTCAGCCAAGCGCGTGGAGATTGACAAGGACAACACCACCATTATCAACGGTTTTGGCGCCAAGGATTTGATTGAAGGACGCATTAAGCAGATTAAGGTTCAGGTTGAAGAAACCACTTCCGATTATGACCGTGAAAAACTGCAGGAAAGGCTGGCTAAGCTTGCCGGCGGTGTGGCGGTGATTAAGGTTGGCGGAGCATCTGAGGTTGAGGTTAAGGAAAAGAAAGACCGAATCGAAGATGCTATGCACGCAACCAAGGCTGCGGTTAAAGAAGGCGTGGTGGCCGGCGGTGGTGTGGCTTTGTTGTGCTCTACCAAGGCTTTGGATAAGCTGAAACCGGAGAATCAAGACCAGAAGGTGGGCATTGATATTATTCGCAAAGCTTTGCAGGCGCCAATTCGTCAGATTGCCCAAAATGCCGGAGTTGACGGCGCGGTTGTGGCCGGAAAACTGATGGAAAGCAAAGCCGCCAATTTTGGTTATAATGCTCAGACCGGAGAATATACCGATATGGTTAAGGCCGGCATTATTGACCCAACCAAGGTGGTTCGCGCCGCTTTGCAAAATGCGGCATCTATCGGCAGTTTGCTGATTACGGCAGAGGCTATGGTGACCGATATTCCGCAAAAAGAAGGCTGCGGCTGCGGCGGACATGCGGCTCCGGGCGGTGGAATGCCGGGGATGTATTAGGAAAAAAGGGCTCCTTTGGGAGCCCTTTTTTGGTAGTCAGTGGTCAGTAGTCGGTAGTCGGAGGGGGAGTTTTTTTAACGTCATTGCGAGCGTAACGAAGCAATCCAGCTTAATAATATGGCAAATTGGTGCTGGATACTCGGGTCATCCATCCTTCGCCAAGGCTACGGAGGACAAGAGCCCGAGGATGACATTCCGTAGTCTGCTGGCTTCCTACTTCGCTTTTGCAGAGCTACGTCGGACAGGGTGCCAGGCAGACCTGTTATCTGAAAACCTTTACTCTATCCTTAATTGGGGAGAACTCTTTTTTGTCGGCGGGTTTTTCTATAGAGCCGAAGGGCATTTGGGCGATTAGTTTCCAGGTTTTGGGGATGTTCCATTCCTTGTAGGCGGCTTCATCAACCAGTGGGCTATAGTGCTGCAGGGTGGCGCCGACGTTATTTTCAGCCAGGCCGGTCCAGACTGCGAACTGGAGCATGCCGGAGGCGTGGTCGGACCATTTTGGAAAGTTGTCTTTATATAACGGAAACTGTTTTTGCAAACCTTCAATCACTGCAAAATCTTCAAAAAACAAAACGGTGCCATAGCCGCTTTTGAAACAGGTGTTGATTTTGGTTTCAGTATCTGAAAAGCGGGCGGGAGGAGTCACTTTTTTTAAGGCTTCCAGGGCGATGTTCCAAAATTTTTCATGGTGCTTGCCAAAGAGCACCAAAGCGCGAGAAGACTGGCTGTTAAAAGCGGTTGGGCAGTGTTTGACGCTTTGCTCAACAATCTCAACAACTTTGTCTTTGCTTAAAACTTCTTTGCTGCCCAAGGCATAGATGGAACGTCTCTTGTCTAAATTCATTTCTTTTCCTCCGCTTCGTTGATATCGTCTAATATTAATAAGAACTTTTGCCACTTGGTCAGGTGTTTTCTGAAAGCAAAGTGTTTGAACAGAAAATAGTTGATGACCAGAATTATGAGCGTGGCGGCACCTTGAGAGAGGTATACATGGAGGTGCAGGTTTTCAACCATCAGATGCAAGATTCCGGCATTTATCAGATAACTTATTGTCCAATTGAGCACGCTTTTGCAATATTCGCGGATATGGTTGCCTTCGGTGCGGAAAACCAGAAGCTTATATGACATAAAGGCAATGAATGAGGATAAAAACCACATTAAAATGAGGGTGGTCTGGTAATGCAGGGTTTTGAAAAACATGTGCAGGGCGATGAAAAGAAGGTATCTGATGACCATATCGCCCGAGGCAACGATGGCGAATCGGATTTTTTCATTAATCGAGAACCAATAACGAACGTGAGCTTTTTCTTTTTTGAACCAGCTTCTGAAGGTTTTTTGGATGTCCATGGGGTTTCCTTTAAAATATTATTATTTACTAATGATTACCTGAAAGTGGTTAAGGAAGAGTGAAGGGGGAATGTTTTTTGATGACGCAAAAAGGATGAAAACGTCTTAAATAACGTCATTGCGAGCGGAGCGCGGCAATCTCATCAGAATTTTTCTTCAAGTCTATTATCTGCATGGGGCTTGTTACTTTTGACGCCCAAAAGTAACCAAAAGGCTCCTGCCTGAGTTCCGCTTTCTAAGATTTTGTAATGCCCGCTTTGCTCTCCTCGCAATTTTTTGCCTGTCTTTGTTATTGTTCTTTGGCTATATTACTTTTTAACTCGGCAAAAAGGCTCGTCGCAAGGCGCAAAACGGGCAAACAAAATCTAAAAAGCTACACTAAGGCAGGAAAGGAGGAGGAAGGATGGAGGGTTTGTTGGGAATAAAAATTTTAAAATTGGATAAAAAGCTCTTGCTTTTTTTTGTTGATGATGTTAATTAATATCCGTTCTACTAACTGCGGGCGTAGCTCAGGGGTAGAGCGCAACCTTGCCAAGGTTGATGTCGAGGGTTCGAATCCCTTCACCCGCTCCAATTAAAAAAATCCACCTTTTGGTGGATTTTTTTGGTTTTATAAGGATGGTTGGTTTACCACCCCCACCCCAACCCTCCCCCATCAAGGGGGAGGGGGAAAGGATGAGAGCAACCCTTCTCCATCAATGGGGAGATTTTTTTAATGCTTATTCCACAAGAACTCAAAGCGTTGGAGGTATTTTTTTATGGTTTGGGGTTGGTTGGAGATAAATATGCAGTTTTCGGAATTGTGCTTGGTGGCGCCCGCGGTCCAGTTATAGCTGCCGGTTACCAGTTTTTGTTTGTCAAAGACGGCAAATTTGTTGTGTTCGATTTTATATTTGTTATGTCTTTGGATGTTTATGCCTTGCTTTTTTAAGATTTCATAACCGGAATTAGGGTTATGGCTTTGGGTTTTATCAACGATAATTTGCAAAACAACGCCTTTTTGGTGAGCTTGTTCCAAGGCTTTGATGATGTTTTTGTTGGTTAAGGCGTAGATGGCGATTTTAATTTCGGCTTTGGAGTTTTTAATTTCTTGAATGATTTCACGCTCGCAGTCAGGCGAGGGCGAGAAGTATGGGCGTATTTCCGCACGAGCGGGCTGCAGGCAGAAAAGCAATATGAGTAAAATGTATTTCATAGGGTTGTCACTACTTAGAATTTCTAAGTAACAATATCTTGCTTTAATCTTCTAAGCAAGATGAAAAAGATGCAAAAAACGATTTTTCGCGATGAATATCGCAAATTGATTGACCAAATCATTTATGAAAGAATGAAAAAGGGTATAACTCAGCGTGTGCTTGCGGATAAAGTTGGTGTATACAGTTCGGTTATTGCACAAATAGAATTGTACAATAGAAGGCTGGACGTTGTGGAAATGATTACAATTTTAAAGACGCTGGAAGTTTCTAAGAAAGATATTTTGAAAATGGTTGAGAAGCTGGTTGATGCGGTGGAGTAATTTGCTGTATGTTTGACTTGGTTCTCTCGACATCCGTCTTCGCTGCACTACGTCGCGATTTAGCTCGAGATGACATTATTGGGGTTTGAGATGATATTGTGATGGGCTTGTTTTACACTTGGTTAAGCAGTTGGCTGGCGCGGGCGATGTTTTTGGTCAGGAGGACCACTTCTTCCTTTAAATCTATATTTTCAAAAATATAAAGGGCGTCGTGGAAATATTCCAAAGACTCTTCTAACAAGTCTTTATCTAAGTTTTCTTTGCCCTGGCGCAGATATATTTCGCCGATTTTTTCCTGAATGCGCGCCCAAGTCAGCGGGTCTTTTCTTTCAGTTATGACCTTTTGCTGGTTTTTATAGCTGGCGATGGCCAGGTCGGAAATGTCGCCGCTTTTGGTGGTGTTGCCCAGAATGGCAAGCATATGTCCCAAATTTCCCTGCAGGTTTGCCCAAAATTCGGGAAAGATGGCATAGGTATAAATTTTTTCCGCTTCTCTTAACTGGAAGACTGCATCGCGCAGGGCTTGAATGTCTTCTTTTTGGCGCCAGAAGTTAAAGAACAGTCTGGCCAGCTTATATGAGATATAGCCGTAATCATACGGGTAGTTGTATTTGTTTAAAAACTTTTGGGCGTAGCGGTAATAGGTGATGGCGCCTTTATAATAGTTTATCGGTTTTTTATCCATATATTTGGCGGCGCAGTCATATAACTGGCCAAGATGATTGTAGATGCAGCCCAAGTGGATGGGATTGATGATTAAGTCTTGGTGTTTG
>JAVBOV010000029.1:0-9106 GCA_031550205.1 Alphaproteobacteria bacterium | reverse complement strand
ATAATCTTTGGATGCTTGAGGAGAAAATATTATGTTATCTTCTGATAAGTTTTCTTTTCTTGCCTTTGCCATTTTCAAGATCCTTAATTGATTCACGCAGCACTTTGGCATTTTCAGGACTGGACATCAGATAGCATGTTTCCATCCAAGATTCATAGTCTTCAAGACTCATCATGACCACAGAATCTCTGTTGGTTCTGGTGATGATTTTAACTTCACTATTCTGACAGACTTCATCCATCAGCCTTGCCATATTCTGCCGCGCACTGGTGTACGTTATAGCTTCCATTTCGTTTCCCCAAACAATTATTTACAAAAACAACTGTACAAGATTATGTACATAATGTCAATATAAAAAAATTCAGATTTGACCGAATACTTTTTATTTTTGCTTCGTATAAACAGGTGTAAGGATGGTTGGTTTATCACCCCCACCCCAACCCTCCCCCATCAAGGGGGAGGGAGAAGAAAAGGAACCCTCCCCCATCAAGGGGGAGGGAGAAGTTGAAAAAAGGAGGAAGGCATGAAGAAATTTTTATTGGTGTTGACTGCTGTTACATTGTTTGCTTCTGTGGCTGAGGCAAGAGACAGGAGAGGCGATAATCATCACGGACGCAACGATAGAGGACGCAATGAGCGGGTGGTGGTGGTCAACAGAGACTGCGGACATGGCCGCGGAGGCTGCCATTGCCGCTCTTATCGGGCTGGGCCGATGAGGCAGGTGGTTTATACCACTCCTTATTATTACCAAGGTTCGAGCGTTTATTTTTCTAACCGCAATTTTGCCTTTGGATTTTCTAATTTTTTGTGGTAGGTTGTATGGATGATTGGTTTATCACCCCCACCCCAACCCTCCCCCGTCGAGGGGGAGGGAGAAGAGAGGAGATCTTGAAACAAGTTCAGGATGACGTAGTGGGAAGTTCAGGATGATGGTTTTTTAGGATGAAAAATGCTTGATTTGGATGATAATAGCTTATTGGTAAAGATAAATGGAGGGAATCATCAGGCTTTTGCGGTTTTGGTGAGGCGGCATTCTAAATATTTTTATGCAATTGCTTATCGATTTATCGGTCACAAGCAGACGGCTGAAGATATTGTGCAGCAAGCGCTTTTAAAGCTTTGGGAGTTTCCTTATAAATATCAGCCGGACAGAGGCGCCAGCTTTAAAACCTGGTTCTCGAGGATTATTATTAACCTATGCATTGATTATAAACGCAAGCACTTTGCTTTTTTTGAAGACATTGAAGAAACCGAGATTGAGAGCAAAGAAGACGAGGCGCATTTAAGCGTTTATAAAAAAGAGCTGAAACAAAGCTTGGAAAAAGCCATTAACAAACTGCCGGCTTCTCAGCAAAAGGCCTTAAACCTTGGACTTTATCAGGAAATTGCTTATGAGGAAGTGGCAAAAATTATGAAAACGACGACCTCGGCGGTTAAGTCTTTGATTATGAGAGCCAAAGAAAACATTAAGAAGGATATGGAAAATGTTAGAGAGAAAATTTGAAAATTGCAGCGAAGACTTTGCAGAGAGAATTATCCTTAAATCTTATGCGATTGCCCAAAAGCAAAGCTGGCTTGCCGCTTTTAGCTCTTTGTTTGCAGATTTTAAGCCGCTTAATCCATATTATCTGGCACCGGCGATTTTTGCCCTAGGGCTGGTTGTTAATCTGGTTTTATATCCGGCTACAGATGCAACTGAATTTATGGACGGACTATATTTTTATAATTAATAAAGATGAGATTGCCGCGCTACGCTCGCAATGACGTCTTTTTGAAAAAGGAGAGAAAACATGGATAAAAAACTTAAGACACTATTGATTGTTTCATTGGCTTTGAACTTATTTTTGGTTGGCTTTATGGCCGGCGGAGCAAGGCATTTTATGAAGCCGCAGCGTCACGGCATGGAAAGAGTGATGAAGGACTTTATGAAAAGCCACAATGAGCTGCGTACAGAAATTGAAAGAGAGAGAAACGTTGCTTTTGACATGTTGAAGGCAGATAAATTTGACCAGGCAAAATTTATGGCTCAGATTGACAGAGTTGCCCGCATGCAGCAAGAAATGTTCAGGCAGTTTTCTTTGGATTTTGCCGAAAAAGTGCGCAAGATGCCGACAGAAGAAAGAGTTAAGTTTTTGGAAAAAATGCAAGACCGCAGACACGGAATGAGAGGTCATGTACCGGAGATGAGGAAGCATAGGTCATAAGGCCGAGATCCTCACGCCTGACCACCAAAGTTTGGTGGTCAGGCTCAGGATGACAATATGAGAAAGAAGCTCCCTTTAGGGAGCTTCTTTTGTGGATTGCTTCCCCCTTCGCCAAGGCTACGGCGGACAGGTCGGGGTAGACACCCGCTCGCAATGACACTATGTGGGTTATTGCAATGTAATTTCTACGCGGCGGTTTTGTTCGCGGCCGGCTTCGGTGTTGTTGGAAGCGATGGGGTTGGCCGGGCCGGCGCCGTAGGCCGACATTCTTTCATTGCCGATGCCGCGCAAATTTAAATAGGTGGTGATGATGCGGGCGCGTTTTAACGACAGCTGCTGGTTATATTCCAGCTTGCCGACGTTGTCGGTGTAGCCGATTACCTGAACTTTGCTTTGGTCATATTTCTTCATGATTTTGGCAATGGAATCTAAGGTTGGTTTGAAAGATTCTTTAATGTTGGACTGGTCGAAGTCAAAGGTGATGTTGCCGGCCATAATCAAGTGTATTTTGCCGTCAACCTGTTTAACCTGAACGCCGGTGCCAACCAGTTCTTTGCGCAAGTCTCTGGCCTGCATGTCCATATACCCGCCGGTGGCAGCACCGCCGGCAGCACCAATTCCGGCGCCGATTAAAGCGCCCTTCTCACCGCCGACCAGCGCGCCGACTCCGGCGCCGACAGCAGTGCCGATACCTGCGCCCCAGGCGGTTTTTGATACCTTTTCCTCTCCGGTATATGGGTCTGTGGCGCAAGAGCTAAGCAAAAAAGCCGCGCAGACTGAAGATAAAATTATTCTTTTCATTATAAATGTTCCTTTATTTTATATAGTTAAGCAAACTTGTGTTTAAGGCCTGCTGCAAGACTGCATAAGAGGCGTCCAAATTGTTTTTGGCAATTAAAGATTTGGTGGCCGCTTCGGTCTGGTCAACATTCTTTAATGAATATATATCATTCTTTAAGTTATTTTCCACCAGAGTTTGATTATTTATGCAATTGTCCAACACTACATAATTTGAGCTTACCTTGGCCATGACGGTATAAAGGTCTGCGTTGCGGGTGCCGGAAGCCTGCGGGTCATAAAGCGCCTCATATATCAAATCCAGAGCTTCCTGACATCTTTTTGCCGCATTGTTCGGGTCTATGTTAGTTGCGGCGTCAGCCGGGTTTCTGGTATCTGCCAGATTTCCCTGCGCAACCATACCCAAGGCTCTGAAGATTTTTTCAAAAACCGGGTCGTTGGCGTTGATATCAAAGACTAAAGACTGGTTCTCGGAAATTCTTTTTTCAGTGACTAAGTCTCCGCCTTGATAATATGAGCTTGAGTTTAATGACCACTGTGAAGAGACCGGAATGACGGTGTTCGGAAAACGGCTGGGATCAGCGGTTACCAAAAGAGTTGTGCCGTCAGCGCTGACGCCGGTTACCTGAACCTCCGGGGCAATGTTGGGTCCGAATCCTTCCATGTTTACCACGGAGCCGATTGGAAACGAGGTGCTAAAGGTGAGGTCATTGTTGGGGCTGATGGTGCCGTTGGCTTGAATCGGCGTGTAGGTTTCATCTACTGTGATGGTTTTGCCATCAGTTGAAATTTCTTTAATTACATATGAGTTGGCCTGAACGCCGGCGGCAGCTCCGCCGATGACAATGGTGTCTCCGGCTTTCAGCGTATTAAAAGCGCCGTATTCAGTTGAGTTAATGGTGTTTTTATCCGTATTAAAAGTGAGCGTTCCGACCGTGCTGGCATTGCCTATGATGGCTTCTTTTAGAAAGCCTCCGGTGTTGGCGGCGGTGATGGTGCCGGTGTTTCCGCCGGTTTGAGCCAGGGTAATGGCTCCGGTGGCCGAGGCGTTAAAAGAGACGCTGGATAAATCCGCAGCCGAATTGGTCGGATATAGAATATTCACACCGTCGTAATATTTTTGAAACTCCTCCAGATTTCTGAACGGAAAATCGACCGGAGCAGCATTGGACACCCCGCCGCCGAACAAATATTTGCCGTTTAAGTTGATGTTTAAACTATCTGCCATCATCAGCATTGTTGAGAAAGCGTAAGTCTGCAGTTCCTGCATGGCCAACACTTGGTCTGAACTTGGAAGATACGGCTCGCCGGTGGTAACGCCGCTGACATTTAAAACCGTTGAGGGACCGTCAACCGTGTAAAGCGGAAAATTGATGGTATCGGTTCCGTTATAGGTGATATCCGGATTAATGGAAACGGCGGCGTAAAGCGCGGCCATGACACCGTCGGCATCGGCGGCGGCGGAAATATCGATTATGCCTGGTCCCGGAACATTGCCGAAAGTATAGGTTGTGCCGTCTACGGTTATGGTTTGCCCGACATAGTCAGCCACCGTGTCGTTGGTGAAGGTAATTTGTCCGCCGGTATAATCGGGCGTGATATTGGAAGAAGCATTGCCGCCAAAAGAGGTGAGCATGCTTTTGAAATTGTTTACGGTCTTATAAATGGAATCGAGCGAAGTGTTCATGGCTTTAACTTCAGTATTAACGATGGCGTTGTTCTGTATGAACGTTTCATTGAGATTTAGCGCCGCCTCCATGCCGACAATGTTATACGCCTGCATGCCGTAGCCGGCATAGTTAGGCGATTTTAAGCCGGTTAAAGTTTGGAAGTTATAAAGCTCGAAGGTGGACTTGTTGCGCAAAGTCTGGTCAAGCATGTTCATATAATTTTGATAGGTTGGAACTCTCATTTTTTATTCTCCTTAAACCATATTTATCAGCGTATCGAGCATTTCGGTTGCCGCCGTGAAAGACTTGGCGCAAGCCGCATAACTCTGCTGAAATAATATGAGCTGGGCTAATTCTTCATCCATATCAACACCGCTGATTTGGGCTTCTTTGGTGGCAATGGAATTGCTTAATTCCGCCTGGTAAGCCAAGTCTGCCTCAGCGTTGAGCGTTTGCGAAGCGATGATGCCGACAAAGGTTGAGGCATAGTCAGCCATGGTGGTGCTCATGGTGGCAAGATTGCCGGTCTGCACAAACTGCTGAGCGGTTGTAAAAGCTTTGGCCATTTGGTTGGCAATGTTGTTGAAAGAGGCGTTTTGTTCATATTCTCCGGCCGAATGGTTAAACTCCGGAGAGCCGCCGGCAATTAAACCCGGACTTAATTTAATTTCTCTTCTTACGGAGATTTGCTCGGAAGCGCCGGTGTGAGAAGGCTTTAAACCTATGCGGTCTAAGAACCCGGTATTTGAACCGGTTTCGCTGATTTCAAGCTGCTCGCCCTCAGTGTTCATAATTCTTAAAACTACGCCGTTGCCGTTGGGCACTAATGAGGCCACCAAGTTCTGGCTTAAGGTCGGGTCGTTGTTAATGCGGTTGACAATATCCTGCAGGCTGTCGTTGGGAAAAACGCTCAGCGTTGCGTAGCTCATGGGATGAGCGGTGTCTGAAAACTGCAAAATGATGGGAGCGGTTACGCCAAGGTTGGCGCTGCGATCCATTACTTTGGAATCGTATAAAGATTCTGCGGCGGCAGGAGTGAAAAAGTTGTTTAAGCCGAAGAAGCTTGAGAAGCCTTCAAATTTGCGGTCATAAATGCCGTCGCCGTCGACGTCGAAACTGAGAGATGCATCTTGCTGAGGGCTTCCCGGAGTTGAAGAAGCTTCATCGACAACCGAGAAAGTATAATTGCTGTCGCCGGTGTTAATTACAAATTTGCCGTCAACAATCGAGGCTTCAGCCTGCGGCAGGTTGGCGCCGGCAGGAGAAGTCAGCCAGGCGTTTAAGGCTGCGGCCATGGTATCAACCGTGCCGGAAGAAAAACCCAGACCGCCGACAAGCGTTGTAGTTTTTACCTGTTTGCCGGCAGAGTCAAAAATAGTGAAGCGGACATCGCCTTTATCAATGCTGATCTGCTGTATGGAAGAATCGATAAAGGTGCGGCTGCCCTCAAGCAGGCTCGGGGTCTGCGGATATGCCGTGCCGCGGTTGTGAATTTGGTTGACGGTATCTCTTAAAACGCCGGCCAGCTCATCTAACTGGGCTTGCAAAGACACCAAAGTGTTGTCGCGGATTTCAATTAAGCCTTTGATTTCCCCGTCGCGGATGCTTCCGGTTATGTCCTTGCCGTCGACAAAGATGCCGGCAATGCTGCCGCTGGCATAGGTGACAGTGGGTCCGGCCTGAGAAACGGCATCATGAGAAAGATAATGCGGTTTGCGGTCCAGAAGAGTTATGCCCTCTTTGGTCTGAATGACAATTTCGCCGTTTTCACGCTTGAAGTAGGTAATGTCCAGCATGCCGCTCAAATCTCTGAGCGCCGTATCTCTTTTATCTTCCAAATCTGCCAGGCCGTCATAATTTAAAACCGTATATTTTACAATGCTGTCATTTAAGGCGGCAATTTCATCAAGATATTGGTTGGTCTTATCAACCGCTCCGGCAATGGCAATATCAGCGTCGCCTCTTAATTTTTGAATTTCTTTGGTTAAAGAATTCAGGCGGGTGGCCAGCGAATCGGCAGAGGTCATTAAACTGTAGCGAGCCGGAGAAGAGTTTACGGCGGCGGCGAAAGTTTCAAAAGCGGTCTGCAGGTTTGAAACGTTTGCAGCAATGGAGTTGTTGCCCTCCGGAGTGCCGAGCAGAATATCCGCTTTGTTTAAAAAATCGGCCTGGGCGCCCAGGTTAAACGTGCTGGAATTTGAAGCCAAAAAGCTTTTTAAGAGACTCTCGTCGACTCGGCGCAGGGTGTGGCCTAAGTCTACGCCCATGTTATATCCGGCGCGAACCACGTTGTTTTGTTCGGCATATTTGCGGGTGTAGCCGACCGTATCGACATTGGCAATGTTGCGGCCGATAATTTCCAACTGGCCCTGAGCCGTTTTCATGCCGGTGATAGATGTTGATAAACTTGGTGCCATTACCATGGTTATAAACTCCTAAAAAGTTCTGTTTATTGCTATGGCCGAGCGGGTGCTGTTAAGCGGAGAATATCCGCCGCCGGCAGCATATGAGGTGGAGTTGGCTTTGGTGGCAACTTTGGCCAGACTCACAATCGAACTCATAACATTTTTGCTGGTTTCCATGCGGGCTTTAAGCAAGATGTTGTTGGTTGATAAAAGCTCGTTTAATTCCGAAGATATTTCCTTCAAGTCTTCTTTCTCTTCTTTTTCCAGAGAATTCAAAGCTTCCTGGTTTTTGATGAGGTAAGAAACAAGCAAACGATAAGCGCTGACCACTTTGGCTTTGGTTTCATAAAGAGCGCTTACTTTTTTTATGTCATAATCGTTAAGAGCCTCGTTTTCCTGTCTTAAGACATCAGCAAAGGCGGACACAACTTCCTTGTAGTCATCGACTTTTTGTAAAATTTCCTCTTCCATAATTAACCTCTTGCTTCCTGCATTTTTAAAATTGAACTCATAATTTCCTGCGAGATGCCGACCGTGCCGGTTTTGGCCATGGCCTTGCCATATTCGTCTATCAAAAGAGAGCGGTAAACTTTTTCAGCATGGCCGCCGCCGAACATTCCCTCAGTGGAAACTCCTTCAAACATGGTTTCAACCATTTTTGAGAGAAAGAAAGCTTCAAAGTCTTCGGCCGCAGCTTCAGCTTTTTTCAGGTTTGCGTTCGGCGTTTGTGAAACGTTTATGTTGCTTAAAGCATTTATCATTTTACATTACCTCAATATCGGCTTGCAGCGCACCGCTGGCTTTTACGGCCTGCAAAATGCTGATTAAGTCTCTGGGACCAACACCAAGAGCGTTTAAGCCGTCGACCAGTTCCTGCAGGTTGACTCCGGTTTCAACGGTTACCAAACGGCTGTCGGTGTCTTCGTTGATGTCTATATTAGTAACGGTGCCGATAACGGTGCGGCCGTCTGAAAACGGTGCGGGTTGGGAAACAAACGGAGTTTCAGAAATTTTGATGGTTAAGTTGCCCTGGGCAATGGCCAGTTTATTAATGCGCACATCTTTGCCGATTACCACAATGCCGGAGTTTTCATCTATCACCACTTTGGCAAGCTGATCCGGCGTTACTCTTAATTGTTCAATCTTAGTCATTAAATCTACAACTCTGTCCTGATATTCAACAGGAATGTCCATGGAGATTGTTCCGGAATCAACTGCTTTGGCAGTATCTATGCCAAGATAGGCGTTAATGGCGTCGCAGGTGCGGCGGGCGGTGGTGAAATCGGGGTTGCGCAAAGCAAGGCGAATGGTTTTTAAGTCCTCTAAAGCAAAGCTTACTTCATTTTCAATGATTGCTCCGCTCACAATGCGGCCGGAAGTCGGCACACCGCGGGAGATGCTTTGGCTGGCTCCGCCGGCAGCCAGAGCGTTTACGGCAATTTGACCCTGAGCCATGGCATATACTTCACCGTCGGCACCGGTAAGCGGGGTTACCAGCAAGGTTCCGCCCTGAAGATTTTTGGCATCGCCCAGAGCGCTGACAATAACGTCGATTTTTGAGCCCTGGCGGGCAAACGGCGGCAGACTGGCGGTGACCATTACGGCTGCAATGTTTTTGGATTTTAACTGGCCGTCGCGGGCGTTTACGCCGACGCGGTCGAGCATTGAAATCAGGCTTTCTTTGGTGAAGTTGACGGATTTGATGTTGTCTCCGGTGCCGTTTAAGCCCACAACAAGGCCATAACCGACCAGTTGGTTCTCTCTGACGCCTTCAAAATCGGCAATATCTTTAATGCGCGAAGCGGCATCAGCCTGGCTTGAAAAAAGCACAAAACCGGCGCAGAGTGCAGCGTTTAAGAGTTTTTTTATCAACATTTCATACCTCACAAATATATATCTTATGGAGATATATGCAAAAATCATGCCATATTTTGAGAGGGAAGAGTGGTCGGTGGGCAGTAGTCGGTAGTCAGTAGTCGGTGGCCAGAGGTCAGTGAGTGGATAAAATATCCTTGTCATGGTGAGCTTG
>JAVBOV010000012.1:0-5699 GCA_031550205.1 Alphaproteobacteria bacterium | reverse complement strand
CAACCTCATTATGCGCCATGGTCATCCTAAGATAATCAATCATCTCATCCCAGCCTGAAATCACCACTTCTTTTTTGTTCTCCAGCACCTGCCAAGACATTCTTATTGCCATTTCCTTGGCAATTTTCAACAAAGCCGCCGAATTTTCCGTAATAAAATCAAACTCCAAAAGTTCCGAAACCGGCGCATGCACCACGCCGGCGCAGTTACCGAATTTCTTAATCAGCTCTTTGGCAATCGGCTTGGTATCGCGGCGAGGAATTGCATAACCGAGCATCAGCTCCAAAAGCTCATAATCCGGCATCGATTTTCCGCCGTCTTTCAAAAAACGCTCGCGTAAACGCTTTCTATGTCCGCTATAGTCCTCAGTCATGTTTTTCAATCAATCTTATATGGTGGTTTATCAAGCCCTTTTAAGGAATGCGTAAAGACCTCGCATCCGTCTTTAGTCACCCCCAAAGAGTGTTCAAATTGTGCAGAAAGAGACTTGTCTCTGGTCACGGCCGTCCAGCCGTCTTGCAAAATAATCCCTTCTTTTTTTCCGGCATTAATCATCGGCTCAATGGTAAAAAACATACCTTCTTCAATCAACTCTCCGGTGCCTTTTTTGCCACAATGCAGTACGTTTGGAGCATCATGAAAAACTCTGCCCAAACCATGCCCGCAAAACATATCCACCACCGAATATCCGTGCTTCTCGGCATGCTCCTCTATCACCGCGCCAATATCGCCCATTCTGGCTCCGGGCTTAACCGCGTCAAGTCCGCGCATTAAACATTCATAAGTAACATCGCACAAACGCCTGGCCTTAATTGAAGGCTTGCCGGCATAATACATACGCGAAGTGTCGCCATACCAGCCGTCCACAATCACCGTCACGTCAATATTAAAAATATCGCCATCAACAAACTTGCGGTTATAATCCGGAATGCCGTGACAAATCACATGGTTGATTGAAATGCAGGTGGTGTGTTTATATCCCTTATAACCCACGCACGCCGGAACCGCCCCGCGTTTTAAGATAAACTCGCGAGCCAAATCGTCAATTTCTGCGGTACAAACGCCGATTTTAACAAAAGGCGTAACATAGTCCAAAACCTCGGCAGCCAGCTTGCCTGCCTTTCTCATCCCTTCAAAATCTGCCGCCTCATAAAGCGTAATTCCGTCTTTTCTAACTGTTGCCACTTAAAAGCTTCCTCTTTTTTAGATACCCTATAAAATCAATACAAGATGTTTAATTTTCTGCCCAAACTTACCCCGTTTTTATCCAAATTGCAAGCATAACCAAAAAATTTTAAACCGCTTTTGGCCGCCTCAAAAACTTTTGCGGCAGCGGCTTGGTCAACCGCCCAGCTGAATTTTACATCAGCGCAGTCAGCCCGCGGCACAATCATCAGCACCGCAGTCTCATGCCCTTCTGCTCTGAGCCTGGCAGATTCTTCAAGCATATTCAAATATTCAAAACTGACATAAGACGGAAACACGGCATACCCGCCGGCTTTGCCATATATGTTCTCAATATAAACAAATTGCTTTTGACCGTTTTTCTTGGTTATTGCCAAATACGCAAAAGCTGACTCTTCCTTATCAACTTCCTGCTCAATTTCCTCGGCATCGGCAAAATCCGGCAATAAGTTGTTTTCAAGCGCTTCCAAAGCCAACTGTTTGTTGCGGCCGGAGTTTACAAATATCAAACCTTCTCCGCGGTTAATCATCTGCAGTTCATATTTAACTTTTCTATTCCGGTTCGGATTTTTCAAAATATATGCCTCAACACCTCTGGTATAAAGGGTTTTCATCACATCTGCCTGCGGGCAGAAAACCGACACGACAACATCATCGTCAATTTTAACATCTAAAATAACGTCGTGATAAGAGCCGACAATTTCACCCTTAATTAATTTTTCTTCAAACTGCATGCAGAAGATAATATATCAAAAAAAACAAAAACCCAACAGTTTTCTATAGACTCCCAATAATTTTTATCTTAAATTAATAGCAACTTTAACCAACTTCAGATTTTAGGTTGCAGATTTTGGAACAAAACAATCCATAATCAAAAATCTAAAATCCAAAATCATTGAGCAGCCATGACCAACACTTTAAAAGACATCCGCAACACTTACCTAAACTTTTTCAACAAAAACGAGCATGAAATTGTCAGATCCAGTCCTTTGGTGCCTGATAACGACCCCAGCTTAATGTTCACCAACGCCGTCATGGTGCAGTTTAAAAACATCTTCACCGGCCAACAGGCTGCAAACATCAAACGCGCGACCTCTTCGCAAAAATGCGTGCGCGCCGGCGGCAAACACAACGACTTGGACAACGTCGGTTATACCGTGCGCCACCACACTTTTTTTGAAATGCTCGGCAATTTCTCTTTTGGAGATTATTTTAAAGAAGACGCCATTAAATTTGCCTGGGATCTGCTCACCAAAGACTTCGGCATGAACAAAGACAAACTCTTAATGACCGTTTATCATGACGATGATGAGGCCTACAACATCTGGCATAAAGTGACCGGTTTTGGCGATGATAAAATCATCCGCATTGCCACCAAAGACAACTTCTGGCAAATGGGCGATGTTGGTCCATGCGGTCCCTGCTCTGAAATTTTTTATGACCACGGCCCCAGCGTCTGGGGCGGCAAACCCGGCACCCCTGAAGAAGACGGCGACCGCTACATTGAAATCTGGAA
Organism: Alphaproteobacteria bacterium; assembly: GCA_031550205.1. GTDB lineage: Bacteria > Pseudomonadota > Alphaproteobacteria > RF32 > CAG-239 > JAVBOV01. Next base: position 2,998 of record JAVBOV010000012.1, on the reverse strand, counting down.
TTTGGTGTTCATGCAGTTTCAAGACCTGGAAGACGGCAGCCGCATCAAGCTTCCCAAACCCTCGGTAGACACCGGCATGGGTCTGGAAAGAATGACCGCCGTTTTGCAGGGTGTGCATTCCAACTATGAAATTGACTTATTCCAAAACCTGATTAAAAAAATTGCCGACCTTGCCAATTCCGACCCGAGCGGTCCGTTAAAAGCTTCTCATAACGTAATTGCCGACCACCTGCGCTCCGCCAGTTTCTTAATTGCCGACGGCGTACTGCCTTCCAACGAAGGCCGCGGATACGTCTTAAGACGCATTATGCGCCGCGCCATGCGCCACGCCAACCTGCTCGGTTTCAAAGAACCGATGATGCACCAAATCTTCCCGCAGTTGCAAATGGAAATGGGCGAAGCATACCCCGAACTTTTCCGCGCTGAAGACTTAATTTCTGAAACCTTAAAGCTTGAAGAAACCCGCTTCATCAAAACCATGGAAAAAGGCTTAAAGCTGCTTGCCGATGAAACCGAAGACTTAAAAGCCGGAGACACCTTGGACGGCCGGACCGCCTTCAAATTATATGACACCTACGGCTTTCCGTTAGACTTAACCCAAGACGCTCTGCGCCTTAAACAAATTGAGGTTGATACCAAAAGCTTTAATGAATCCATGGAAAAACAAAAACAGGCCGCCCGCAAAAACTGGGCAGGCTCCGGAGATGCCGGCGTAGATAAAATCTGGTTTGAACTGCGCGATAAATTCGGCATCACTGATTTCCTGGGCTATAACACTCTGCACGCCGAATGCAATATCTTATCTGTTACCAAAGACAAAGATGTGCTGTACATTATTTCCAACCAAACTCCGTTTTATGGAGAATCAGGCGGCCAGGTCGGAGATATCGGCAAAATCACCGGCTCTGACTTTGAGCTGGAGGTATTCGACGTTAAAAAGAAACTCGACGGTTTAATTGTCCATTGCTGCAAACTGATAAAAGGCGAGGTCAAAGAAGGAGCTTCCGCCGCCTTTGCCGTAGATGAAGACAACCGCAGCCAAATCAGAGCTCATCACTCGGTAACTCATCTGGTACACCGCGCTCTTCGAGACGTTTTGGGCAAACACGTCACCCAAAAAGGATCCTTAGTTGCCAACGACAAAATGCGCTTTGACATCTCTCACCCCAAACAAATTACAGCTCAAGAAATTGAACAGGTGGAAAACATTGTCAACAACGCCGTTCGCAAAAATTATAAGGTAAAAACCACCTTAATGTCCGCAGATGATGCCATTAAAAAAGGCGCCATGGCTTTGTTTGGCGAAAAATACGGCGACGAGGTTCGTGTGGTTTCAATGGAAAAAGACGGCGAGGTTTTCTCGGTTGAACTCTGCGGCGGAACCCATGTCAACGCCACCGGCGATATAGGTTATTTCAACATCATCTCCGAAGGCGCGGTTGCTGCCGGCATCAGGCGCATTGAGTGCGTAACCGGCAAACACGCCGAGAAATTTGTGCAAGACTTGGAGGCCAAACTGCACAAAGCCTGCGCTTTACTAAAATCCAGCCCGAATGATTTGGAACAAAGAATTTACGCCCTTTTGGAAGAGAAAAAGGCTCTCGATGCCCAAATCTTCAATCTGAAAAAAACCTTTGTCAGCCACAAATCTGCCGATAATCAAGACAAAGTCGGAAAAATAAACGGCGTTAATTTTATAGATAAAATCTTAGATAATATTCCTGCCAAAGAGCTTAAGGCTTTTGTTGATGAAATTAAACAAAACACCGGCTCCTGCATTGTGGTTTTGGCTTCAAATAATGAAGGCAAGGCTTCCATTGTGGTCGGCGTAACCGAAGATTTAACCGGGAAATATTCTGCAGTGGATCTGGTTAAAATCGGCGCAGCCGCAGTCGGAGGTCAAGGCGGCGGCGGAAGGGCCGACATGGCCCAAGCCGGCGGCCCTGATGCCACCAGACTGCAAGAAGCCATAACCGCAATCAAAAAACACATATAAAAAACACCTTTTGTCCGTTTTACTGCAAGATTTTGCTTGCAATATACAATCATATATGTTTAGAATATAGGTTCTGAAAAATTATAATTAACCCAATTATTAACCTTAACACACAAACATTATGAGCAAACCTATGCACCCTAACCAGCTTAACTCGTCTTTGGCTGCAGGAAGAATTATCACAGACATTGCCAATGGCAAGAGTTGCACGGTTACAAGCTTTTTCGCAGCAATGTACGGCGGCAGAGCCTGCTTTATAGGCAGACTTGCCAACGGCAAACACCGCGGTCACGCAATTTATGTTGTTGAAACCGGCGAAAACAAGTTTTCAACCCTGCCGGAAGACGCTTTCATTCCCATCAAACATGGTGAAAAAGTCTTCATCAGAGATAAGCAGTATCGCCTGCAAGACAAGGTAGATCATCTGGTTTTTGTAGAAACTTAACAAAGCAAAAACGCTTTCTTTTTTAAGAAAGCGTTTTTTTAATTACACGGCAATCGGCGCTTTAATACTTGGCCACGGATCATACCCGACCAGTTCAAAATCTTCAAACACAAAGTCTTCAATATTTTTCACATTCGGGTTAATCTTCATCACCGGCAGTTTTTTAGGCTCGCGGCTAAGCTGCTCTTTAACCTGCTCAAAATGGTTGGCATAAATATGCGTGTCACCATAGGTATGAATAAATTCACCGGGCTCTAGTCCGCAAACTTGCGCAATCATCATTGTAAACAAAGCATATGAGGCAATGTTAAACGGCACCCCCAAAAAAGTGTCGCAGCTGCGCTGATACAACTGGCATGAAAGCTTGCCGTTCGCCACATAAAACTGAAACAAACAGTGGCAAGGCGGCAAAGCCATCTTGTCAACTTCCGCCGGATTCCAGGCGGTTACAATCAGCCTTCGGTCGTTTGGTTTTTCTTTAATGCGCTTTATCACGTTGGCAAGCTGGTCGATGCTTGCGCCGCTTGGAGCCGGCCATGAACGCCATTGGTAGCCGT
>JAVBOV010000056.1:0-22715 GCA_031550205.1 Alphaproteobacteria bacterium | reverse complement strand
CCCCCGCGCTCCCCCACCCCCCCCCCCACACCCCCCCCCCCCCCCCCCCCCGCCGGCCCCCCGCCGCCGCGATAATAGAAAAAATCGGTTGGAAAGCGAATCGGGTGCGAATCGGATTAGAGTATTGATTTTAATTGATATTTTATCTTTTTTCTTGCTGTTGGGAAAAAGGTTGGTGTATAAGGTTGGTAGAGTTTAATATAGCCGAGATTGCCACGGCCTGAAGGCCTCGCAATGACGTTTTAATAGAGAAAAGGATAAGATAGATGGCACGTGTTACAGTTGAAGATTGTGTTGATAAGATTCCAAATCGTTATGAGCTTTTGATGGTGGCTTCGCAGAGGGCGAAGGATATTGCTGCCGGTTCGCCGCTGACAGTGGCTAAGGACAACGATAAAAACCCGGTGATTGCTTTGCGCGAGATTGCCGCCGAAACGGTTTCAATTGAAGAGCTGCAAAAGTCTTTGGTTATGGGCTTGCAAAAATATGTTGAAGTGGAAGAGCCGGAAGAAGAGGAATTGGAAATTTTGGCCGCCGAAAAAGAGCTGGCCGATTTGGACGAGCAGTTCTCCGGTCTTTTATCAGACGTTGATGTGGCTGAAAATATGCAGATTGAAGATGTTGACGGCGAGGCCGATTTGGATTTGGACACCGACGGTGATTTATCTTTAGATGACGAGCTTTTGGGCGAAGAAGGCTTTGATGCCGAGTTTGACGGTAATGATGATTTTGGTGATGAAGAATAGAAGATAACTTTTACTCATATAAAAGTTGGCAAAAGTATGGAGAGGAATTTCCATACTTTTTGTTTTTAAAACTCAAAAAAATAAACGTTATTGAGGGGGCGTACGCGATGCGGCAATCTCAGCAGAATCTTTTATCGAGGCTTTTATCTGCATGGGTTTTTGTTACTTTGGCGCCCAAAGTAACCAAAGGCTCCTGCCTGAGTTCCGCTTTCTAAGATTTTGTAATGCCCGCTTTGCTCTCCTCGCAATATTTTGCCTTCCTTCTTTATTGTTCTTTTTATGTCTTACTTTTCTTTCGGCAAAACGGCTCGTTGCAGGACGCAAAACGAGCAAACAAAATATAAAAAGCTGCACTAAGGCAGGAAGAGGAAGAGGAAAGAGGAAGGAGGAAGGCGGGGAATAGGGGAGAGGAAAGAGGAAAGAGGAAGAGGGGAGAGGAAGGATGCGGGGGTTATTCAAATTCCAGGTTCCAGGTTGAATATCTGGCGGGGTCGTTTAGCCAGTTTTCGCGGACTTTTACGAACAAAAAGAGGTGAATTCTTTCTTCGAGCAGGTTTTCCAGCTCTACCCTTGCGGTTTGACCGATGCGCTTGATCATGGAGCCCTGGCGGCCGAGGACAATTTGTTTTTGGCTTTCACGCTCTACATATATTGTCATTTCAGCGCGGATGGAATCGTCTTCTTTTCTTTCCCAAAGTTCGGGCTCAACAGTTAGAGAATAGGGCAGTTCCTGATGCAGAAAATTAAACAGTTTTTCTCTGACCACCTCGGCCACCAATAGTTTTAAGGGCATGTCGGAAATTTGTTCTTCAGGATAAAACCAAGGGCTTTGAGGCAGGTTATCGGCCAGGTATTGATAAAAATCTTTAATATGCTGACCGGTTAAGGCCGAGACCATGAAGGTTTGCTCAAAAGCAAATTCTTGATTTAAGGCGGCGGTTAAGGCCAGAAGTTTTTCTTTTTGAATTAAATCTATTTTATTTAAAACCAACACGGCTTTGGTATGGTTTTTTTTGAGGCCGGAAATAATCGAACGGGTTTCATCATCAAAGCCGCGTTTGGCGTCAACCACCAAAACGGTGATGTCGGCGTCCTGCACGCCCGACCAGGCGGATTTTACCATAGCTTTATCTAAGCGGCGTTTGGGTTTGAAAATGCCTGGGGTGTCGATGAAAACAATTTGGGTGTTTTGATAAATGCCGATGCCTTTGACCAAGGTGCGGGTGGTTTGCACTTTGGGTGAAACAATGGAGACTTTGGAGCCGACAAAGTTGTTAGTGATGGTAGATTTGCCGGCGTTCGGCGCGCCTATTAAAGTTACAAAACCACTTCTGGCGGGCAACTGATTGCAAAATCCGGTGCTCGAATGCTCATGTACTAGATTTGTACACTCCGCTTCTGTGCTCCGTGTTTTGCTTCCATCTGCCTCACCAGAAGTGGTTTTGTTATTATCTTTTTTTAACATTGCGATTATCTCAATTTACCCTAATATTTTCAGCATTTTGGCAGCGGCGTCTTGTTCGGCCAGTTTCTTGGTGCGGCCTTTGCCTTGCTGCTCTCCGATATCTTCAATGCTGACCTCCACCAAAAACACCGGCTGGTGTTCTGAGCCTTCTTTTTTGACAATTTCATATACCGGAGCGTTAAACCCTTTGATATGAGCGATTTCCTGCAGAGCGGTTTTTGAATCTTTGGGCGGAGAGAGGTTCTTTTCAACCAGCTTTTGCCAGTTGTTTTGAACAAACTTAAAGGCGTCATTATAGCCGCTGTCCATGAAAATGGCGCCGATTAAGGCTTCGCCGATGTCGCAAAGCATGTTTTCATTAAGGCGGTTTTCTTCATTTGCAAGTTTGATGAATTTATCTAAGCCCAAGCTTGAAACCACTTCAGCAACACATTCTTTGCAAACCAAAGCTGTGTGCCTTTGCGATAAAGAGCCTTCAGGTTCTGAGGGGAACTTTTCATATAACAAAGATGCCACGCAAAGACCCAAGACGCGGTCGCCTAAAAATTCCAGGCGTTGATAGTTATAAGAAGGCGAAAGGCTGGAGTGGGTTAAAGCCTCATCCAGCAGTTTGGGGTTTTTGAAGATATAACCGATTTTTTTCTCAATTTCGCTCATTTATTCAATCTTGTCAAAAAGGCGTTCCCAGCGGATTTTTTTGGGCCAAGTCCAAGGAGTGTACCAAGCGCCGTGGTTGTTGTGGGAATAAAACAAAAAGCGGGCTTTGCCAACCAGGTTTTCTTTGGGCACAAAGCCGACGTTCAAGCGGCTGTCGTCAGATTTGTCGCGGTTGTCGCCCATCATGAAGAGGTGGCCTTGGGGCACGGTAACTTCCTCATAATTATCGACCATTTCATGATCGGAGATTTCTAAGATAGGGTGTTTAACGCCGCCTTCCAAAGTTTCAATATATTGTTTGAAACGCTCGGCAGAGCCGTTTTCATCTCTGATGACAAAGTCTTCAATGCGTTCGCGAGGCATTATCTTGCCGTTGATATAAAGGCGGCCTTTTTTTAAGGATATTTTGTCGCCGGGCAAGCCGACAACGCGTTTGATAAAATCTATTTTATTATCGCGAGGAGAGCGGAAAACCACAACATCGCCGCGTTTGGGTTCATCTTCCCAGATGCGGCCGTTAAAAAGCGGCGGGCTTAGGGGAAAAGAGTGGTTTGAATAGCCGTAGGTATATTTGGAAACAAAGAGATAATCTCCGATGTAAAGAGTGGGATACATGGAGCCGGAAGGAATCTTGAAGGGTTCAAAGATAAAACTTCTGATAAGCATGGCGATAACAATTGCATATACAATTGTTTTGATGGTTTCTTTAATGCTGTCTTCTTTTTCCATATTTTCCTCTTTATAAAACTTGTTCCTAAATATAAACAAATTTTTTTTTAATACAATAGTTAATTGATTGTATCAATTGACAAAAGGTTTTGTTTAAAATATATTGGGCTCCTTAAACAAATTATTAAAAACTATTAAAAATATTATTATATGAAAGATTTATTAAACGTACTTCCAAGCGGAATTAAAGTTATTACGATGCCTTTCCCCGGTGAGATGATGAAAGTTATTGCAACCTTTAGGGCCGGCTCTCGGGATGAAACGCTGAAACAAAGCGGCCTGGCGCATTTTGTGGAACACATGGTGTTTACGGGAACCAAGCGGCGGTCGAAGAACATGGTTGTTTTGGACTTTGATGCTTTGGGGGCTGTTTGGAATGCCGAGACAAATTTGGAAACAACAACTTTTTTCGTTACATTTTTGAAAGAAGACTTGCTCCAGGTTCTTGATTTGCTTTCAGATATACTTTGCAAACCTTCTTTTCCCAAAGAAGCAATTGATGCAGAGAGAAAAATAGTGCTGCATGAATTGGAAAATGAGGCTGATGATTGTTCTGTTGCGGTTTGTGATGCAATGCATGCTTTGCTTTTCAAAGGATCCGGGATATCTAAGCCCATTATGGGCAGAAAACGAACTGTTAGCGGTTTTTCCAGAAAAGAAATGGTTAGCTTTTATAAAAAGTTTTATAGCCGTGCTAATCTGACTTTGATGTTTGTTGGCGATATTACTCCGGAAAAGACAGCGGCGTTAAGTGAAGATTATTTTGGTTGTTTGCCTTATATGAGCGTTCCAACCAGAAGAAGAACTTCTTATGGAAATGGGGAAGACTGCATATTGAGAGAAAACAGTAATATAATGCTTAATTTGTCTTTTAATACTTTTTGTAAATTCGGAGATGACGCAGTACTTTGTGTTATGAGCAGCATATTGGAAAACAGGGTTATGTCTAATGTTTGTTTCAAAAAAGCTTTGGCATATTCAACGGGTGTTGATTATGTTTTGTACAGCGATGCATCTTTCTTATCATTTCACACGGAATGTATTCCTGAAAATGTGAAAAAAATTTTGGATGTTTTTGTTTCAGAGATTAATAAAATTAAACTGAATCCGGTTTTAGACAGGGAATTGGCGGCGGCGCAAAAATCTTATAAGGTAACTCGTTGGCGAAGCTTGTCAGGCTTGGAATCTCTTGCTTCAGAATATTCAGCAATGGTTGCGAATGGAACATGTGTTGATTATGAGAAACAGGAAAAACAAATTGAAAGCATCGGTAAAGAAGACATTATGGAGTTTGCCAAAGAGGTGTTTGTTCATCCGAGTTTGGTTGTGCTTGGGCCTTCAAAGCCGGAAGTGGATTTGAATTATATTAAAAGCAAGATGAAAAAAGTCAAATAAGTCTGATTCGAAAAAATCTAGGTTTTTATAAACCTAGATTTTTTTTTGGATTGCTTCCCCCTTCGCCAAGGCTACGGCGGACAGGTCGGGGTAGACACCCGCTCGCAATGACGTGTTGTAGGAGCGGGGAACCGCTCTTTTTTTGATTCAGATGAGATTGCCGCGCTAGGTCCTCGGGTTCAACCTAGTTCGACTTCGTCTCAGACGGCCCTCTCCGAGGATGACGTTCCGTAGTCATCGGGCTTCGCCCGGCTGACCTGTTATGTTAAACTCGCAATGACGTTTTTTTGTGTTTATTTCTCAATAATTACAAATGCTTGGGCCCAGGGGAAGTCGTCGGTCATGGAAATGTGGAGAGATGTTTCCGAGCCGGCGAGTTCTTGGAGGCGTTTTAGGGCGCCGTTATATAAGGTGATTTCCGGCTTGCCGGAGGGTTGGTGCAAAATTTCAATATCTTTCATATATACGCCTCTTCTGAAGCCGGTGCCGAGGGCTTTGGAGCAGGCTTCTTTGCCGGCAAAGCGTTTGGCGGCGCTGGCGGCGTAGCGGGTGGCAGATACTTTTTTGCGGCGCAGCATTTCTTCCTTCTCTTTTTTTGAAAAAACCTTATTGATGAACTTTTCTCCAAAGTTTTCAATGGCCTTTTCCATTCTTTCAATATTGGCCAAATCTGAGCCGATGCCGATTATCATTTTGATTTCTCCTAACTGGCTCTGGCCACATAGCTGATAACTTTTGAGGCCTTTAAGGCGGCAATGATATCAGTTAAATGCTTATAATCTCTGACCTCAACATCTACAACCATTTCAAAATAGCTGACGGTTTTATAAACCACGTTCAAATTTGAAATGTTGGCGTTGTTTTTGGCGATGATGGTGGAAAGTTCTCCTAATGAGCCGGGCTCATTACTGAGCATTATCTTTAGGCGGCCGGTGTAAATGTCGTTCTCGGCGCCTTCGCCCCAGGCAATGTCAAGCCAACGCTCAGGCTCCTCGTTGAATTTTTCAAGAGTTTTGCAGTCGATGGTGTGGATGGCAACGCCTTTGCCGGTGGTGACAATGCCGACGATGCGGTCGCCGGGAAGCGGGTGGCAGCAGCCGGCAAAGTGCACAGCCATGCCGGAGATAAGACCTTTGATTTTGAGAGGTTCCGACTCTTTTTCTTTTTTGACGGTCTTTTTAAACGTGGGAATCTTAATGGATTTAACAACTTTATCCAGTTTTGACTGCTTATATGCCGGGTAAACCGCCTTTAAAACATCCCAGCCGGTGACCAGGCCTTCGCCGACTTTGGCATAAACATCGGCAACAGATTCAGCTTCAAAGTTTTGCAAAATATTTACAAGCGCTTTTTCATTAAATTCTTGATTTTCAGCCTTAAACAATCTTTCTAAAATCTGCTGCCCCAAGGTGATGAACTGGTCGCGTTTATGAGAACGGACATAGCGTCTGATGGCGGCTTTGGCTTTGCCGGTGACCACAAAGCGTTCCCATTCGGTTGAGGGGTGCTGGGCTTTGGAGGTTAAGATTTCAACCTGGTCGCCGTTTTGCAAAACGGTTCTTAAGGGTCTGATTTCACCGTTGATTTTGACGCCGACGCATTTATCGCCCACGGATGAGTGCACGGCGTAGGCAAAGTCTACCGGGGTGGAGCCGACCGGCAGGCCGATTAAATCGCCTTTCGGGGTGAAGCAGAACACTTGGTCGTGATACATTTCAAGCTTGGTGTTTTCCAAAAACTCTTCAGGGTTGGAGGCTTGTTCCAAAATTTCCAAAAGTTCTCTGACCCAGCGGAAGCTTTTGCCCTCGGCTTTTTCACCTTGTTTATATGCCCAGTGGGCGGCCACGCCTTTTTCACCAATCTCGTGCATTTCATGGGTTCTGATTTGGATTTCAATGCGGGTGTTGAACGGGCCGATGATGCCGGTGTGCAGCGAGCGGTAGCCGTTGGGCTTTGGGGTGGAGATATAATCTTTGAAACGGCGCGGAACCATGTGATATTTGCTGTGGATGATGCCCAGGGCCTGATAACAGGCGGCGATGTCTTCAACGCAGATGCGGAAGGCCATGATGTCGGAAAGCTGCTCAAACGAGGCGTTTTTCTGCTGCATTTTGCGCCAGATGGAATATGGCGTTTTTTCGCGGCCGGAAATGGCGGCTTTGATGCCGTTATCCTTCATGTCTTTTTTTAATTGGGTGATGATTTTGGGAACGAGGTTGGTGCCTTGTTCGCGCAGGAAGTTTAGACGGGCAACGATGGAGTTGTGGGCTTCTTTATAGAGCTCGGCAAAGGCAATTTCTTCCAGCTCGCTTTTGAGTTCCTGCATGCCGATGCGTTCAGCCAAGGGGGCATATATATCAAGCGTTTCTTTGGCAATGCGGGCGCGTTTTTCAGGGTCTTTGATAAAGTGTAAGGTGCGCATGTTGTGGAGGCGGTCGGCAAGTTTTATCAGCAGTACGCGGATGTCTTCAGACATGGCCAAGAGCAGTTTGCGGAAGTTTTCCGCCTGTTTGTTGTTGCCGGATTTTTGTTCCAAAAGGGCCAGTTTAGTGAGGCCGTCGACAATTGCGGCCACCTGGTCGCCGAAAAGCTCTTTAACCTCGGCAACGGTGGTATCGGTGTCTTCAACCGTGTCGTGCAGAAGGCCGGCGATTATGGAAGATGCGTCAAGTTTGAATTTGGTTAAGATGCCGGCAACTTCAATGGGGTGGGAATAGTAAGGGTCGCCGGAGGCGCGGAGCTGGGCGCCGTGTTTTTTCATGGCAAAAACGTAGGCGCGGTTAAGCGCGTCTTCATCGGCATCTTTATCATATGATTTAACTAAGTCTACAAGTTCGTACTGTCTGAGCATATTTATCCTGAAACTCTCGGTTTCGGTTTTAAGGGACATCTAATCGTAAAAATACGATGCTCAAATCCTCATGTACTAAAGTGTACACTCCGGTTTTGCGCTTCGTTTTTTACTTCTATCTGTCGCCTTAAAACCAAAACGCCTTAACTATTAAGCTTCATTTTAATATAAACAGAATTTATTAACAAGGATTAAATTTAGTGAAAAGTAGTCGGTAGTCGGTAGTCGGTAGTCGGTAGTCAGTGGTCAGTGGTGAAAGGTGGTGATGGGGGACAAGGGATGAGTTTATATTACCAATTTCGGAACACGTGTTCCGTAATTGGTAATATATAGAGATGTCAAAATATTAGGTTTGAATATGGATATGTTTTAACCATTTTTTAAAAATTGGCACGGGAATTGCATATATGTTTGCAGAGTTAATTATCCGACTATTGGGGAGAATATGATGGATAATACAAAATATATAGCATTATCGCGCCAGATGGGGCTTTGGAAGCAGATGGAAATTGTTTCCAACAATATGGCCAACATGAACACCTCGGGCTTTAAGGCTCAGGATGCGATGTTTTCTTCTTATATTGCGCAAACCACCAATGCCGAGGGCATCGGCAAGGCTCCGGTTTATTTCACGCAGGATTTTGCGGCGTATAAAGATTTTTCCGAAGGAATGATGAGCGAGACCGGAAACGCTTTTGATTTGGCAATCAGCGGTGATGCCTTTTTTGCAATTGATACTGCGGATGGTGAGAAATACACCAGAAAAGGCCAATTCCATTTAGATGCCAACGGCATGCTGGTTGACCATAACAGTAATCCGATTTTATCCGAAGGCGGAACGCCGTTTTTCTTCGCTCCGGGCGAAAAAGAAATCGTAATTGCCGAAGACGGAGAGATTTCTACGGAAAACGGCACAATCGGACGGGTTAAGCTGATTAAGTTTGAGGACAATCAAAAGCTTTTGAAAATCGGCGATACCATGTTTGAAAACATAGATGGCAACCAGATTATGGCCGCTAACGGTGATGCCAAAATTCATCAGGGCGTGGTTGAGAAATCCAACGTGAATTCCATTAATGAGATGACGAAACTGATTAATGTGCAGCGTTCTTACGAATTTGTACAACAGATGATTGATACGGAACATCAACGTATCAGCAATACCATTCAAGCCTTTGCGCAAATGGCTTAAATTATTGTGTTAAATTTGTTTTTGGCAATATCTAAAGCCAAAATAAATTGCTCGAAACTCATGTAGTTAAATCTACACTCAAGTTTCTGCGCTAATTATTTTAACTTTATCTACTAACCAAAAACAAAATTTTGCACGAATAATTTCGGATTTTAATAGGGGAGAAAGAAAATGAGATCTTTACATATCGGCGCTACGGGAATGCTTGCTCAACAAACCAATGTTGACGTTATTTCCAACAACATCGCCAACATGAACACAACCGCTTTTACCAAAAGAAGAGCCGAATTTAATGATTTGATTTATCAAAACATTATTCGTCCGGGTTCGCCTTCGACTTCTTCGCAGACCATTGTGCCTTCCGGCATTCAGCTCGGTCTTGGTGTGAAGACGGCGGCGGTTTACCGCATTACGGAAGGCGGCGGTTTGACTAACACCGGCAATGAGCTGGATATTGCCATCAGAGGCCGCGGCTATTTTCAAATTGAGCTGCCGGAAGGAAAAGGCATTGCTTATACTCGCGACGGCGCGTTTCAGCGCAACGGCGACGGCGTGATTACCACTCATGACGGATATGTGGTGCAGCCGGAAATTACCATTCCTGAGGATGCAATTGACGTTTATGTTAACCATTCCGGAGAAATTTGGGTGAAAATTGACGGCGAAACCGACGAAATTAATGTCGGACAGCTGGAGTTGGCCGCTTTTACCAATGAGGCGGGTCTTGAAGCCATGGGTCAGAACTTATTCTTGGAAACAGAGGCCTCAGGCAGCCCGATTATTGACAACCCGGATACGGAAGGTTTCGGCTCGATCTTACAGGAATATTTGGAGACATCAAACGTGAATCCGGTTTCCGAAATTACGGAACTGGTTTCAGCCCAACGCGCATATGAGATGAACTCGAAGATTATTCAGACCTCTGATCAGATGCTGCAAACCGTTAACCAACTTAAATAATTTTAGATTTTGGATTTTAGATTTTTGATTGAGGATTTTGAGTTTGAAACGTTTTTTTGAAATATTGGCAGTTTGGTTTTTGCTTGTCGGGTCTTTTAGCGCTGCGGCATCAGAGCCGCTGATGGTGAGGGAAGATGAGGTTACAAACGCAATCAAAAAAGAGTTCTTGGAACAGGGAGTTCAAGAGAATCTTGATTTGGAATTTTTTGGTGGGAAAACCAATTTTCAATTCGACGCTGCTGAAGATGCTAAAATTTTGGTTACGGGCTTGAAGCTTGATGAGCTTAACAACAAGTTTTCATGCAATTTGGAGGTTTTTGCCGATGGCAGGCCTTTTGAAAAAACTGAAATTTACGGCAAGTATTATGTTTTGGAAGATATTTATGTGCCCTCAAGAATTATAAATAAGGGCGAAGTTATTGACAAAGACAGTTTAGAAAAAATCAGGTTGAGAAGAAACCGTATTAAACCTGCAAATGTGGTGGAAAAAGACAAGCTGGAAGGCAAACAGGCCAAAAAAACGCTGGCGGCCGGAAAGTTGGTAACAGACAGAGAAATCGGGGTGCCGGTTTTGGTAAAGAAAGGTCAGATTGTGAACATTGTATATAAAACCAGCAAAATGCAGATTATGGCTAAGGTTGAGGCTTTGAACGACGGCGGCAAGGGAGAAAAAATTGAGGTGATGAACACGAAGAGCAAAAAGGTGGTCAGCGCTACGGTTATTGATGCCGACACGGTTGAGGCAGAGTAAGGGGAGTTAAGTTATGAATAAATTTACAAATATTGCGCTTGCATTGATGACGGCAACATCTTTAACAGGATGCGCCGGTATGATGGACAGGCTTAGAGAGGTGAACAAAGAACCGCCTTTGTCTTCAATTGAGAGCCCGACAGAGAAAAAAGATTATAAGCCGGTTTCAATGCCGATGCCGGAAGAGCAGCAGATGAATAAAACGGCCGGAGCCAATTCTTTGTGGAAGCACGGTTCAACCGGGTTTTTCAAAGACCAGAGAGCAGCCAGGGTGGGCGATATTATAACCGTTAAGGTTTCAGCCAAAGATGCGGCGATTATGGAAAATGAGACCGAGCAAAACCGCGATAACAACAAGGAGCAGATGGGTATCGGCTCGCTGGCAGGTTATGAAGGGTATATGGGCGATTATCTGCCGGACAGGGTTGATCATGCTTCTGTTTTAGACATTAATTCTAACCGGGAGATTTCAAGCGACGGCAAAATTGACCGTAAGGAAAAAATTGATGTGACCATGGCGGCTACCGTTACTCAGGTTTTGCCGAACGGTAATCTGGTGATTGCCGGAGCTCAGGAAATCAGGGTGAATTATGAGCTGAGGCAGCTTAGTGTGAAAGGAATTATCAGAAGAGCGGATATTCGTTCGGACAACAGCATTGAATCGAGCAAGATTGCCGAGCTTAGGGTTTCTTATGGCGGCAAGGGTGTTATTTCAGACATTCAGCAGCCGAGATACGGTACGCAGATACTCGACATTATCTCGCCGTTCTAGAAAAATCTCGTATTTTGGCCATCTAATACAGATTTTTCGAGATCAGAAAAATTCATGTACAAAAGTGTACACTAAAATTTTTCTTTCTCTCAAATCTTATTATATGCCTCAAACTCCAAGATTTTTGAGTAGAGCAAGAGTTTCCCATATTATTATGTATACAGGTCTGTTAAAACAGGTCTGGTGCGGATCGGAGATTCTCCCCAGTTTATTCCGGTTTGCATATCTCCCTAATAAAAAGTCTGTTTTTTATCTATTCCCTATCCCTAAACTTTAAAAAACAGACTTTTTTTGCGGGAAAAGGGGTTTGTTAACAATTTTTTTAAGGATACCCTTTAAAACCTTATTTTAGGTACTAGATGTCCTAGTATGTCAAAGTATGTCAAATTATTCTAAGTTGTTTAATTTTTTTTAATTTTAAGGAAGCGAAATATGAATAACCAAGATATGGACTTAGTAAGATTGGCTGAAACCGAAGCCTCTGTTCTGTTGAACCAGGCTTTGTTTTTGACCAAGGCTGCCAAAAGCAAAAACGAAGTTGAAAAAGTTGCCGCTTTGGACAGCAACCTGAGACTATGGGTGGAGATAGAAACTTCCCTCAAGAACGCAAAGAAATTGCTTCCGGCAGATGTTAAAGACAATCTGTATAAATTGTCTAAATTTGTGGAAAGAGTTACCCTTTCCAAAGGTTCCAAGATGACCAAAAAGGATTTTGACTGTTTGGTTAATATTAATATGCAGATTTCCGAAGGCTTAATGCAGGCCGTTAAAAACTCTTTGGCTTCGGAAGAAGCATTTACTTTGTTAAAATGCGCAATCGATCTTTCCAATGCCAAAGAAAACAAAGACAAGAAATATATGGCGACTGCGCTTGACAACAATATGAGGCTTTGGGTTTATATTAAAACTTTGGCTTCAGACAAGAAAAACCCGCTGCCTGCCAATACTAAAAAGAACTTGATTAAACTGGCCGATTATGTTTCAGGCAAGACTTTGGAAGTTGGCAAAAACATGAACAAACTTAATGAGACCGCAATTGATTCAATGATTTCTACCAATTTGCAGATTTCCGAAGGTTTGATGACCAGAGCCGCTCAGTAGTTTTTGAGTAAACCAGATGTAAAAAACCCCTGTCAAGAACGGCAGGGGTTTTTTGCAGGAGGAGTTGCCGGCTGTTTAAAAATCGTGTCTGAAACCGAGGGTAAGCTCATTTCCGGTTTGTCTGCCATGGACTTTTAAGAGGGCTCCGCCGCCGATGTCTTTGGCAAATTTGGCGGTTCCGTAGTCGGCGAAGCGATAACCCAAGTCTATGCGGTTTTGCGGGCAAAGCTCATATCCGACACCGATGCCGATGTTCCAAGCAAAGTTGGTTGAAGAATCGGATTTGGTAAAGGCCGGATTTTTGATTTTGAAATCTATTATGGAAAGTCCGATTCCGCCGCCGATGTAAGGAGTAAAGGCCGTGGAGTTTTTGAAGTCGTAATAAACATTGGCAAAGAGAGTGTGAGACTCGATTTTGGCGCCGCCGGTATCAAGATTGTTTCTTAAGGTAAGTTCGGTCTCAACGCGAATCGGGTTATAATTATAGCCCAAAGCCAGAGAAATTCCCTCGGCATTGTCTTTTCTGGTGTGTTCAGGCTGTTTGGTGCCGGAAACCTTGACCGAAGGGTCTTCAATTTTTTGTCTGGCATAGATGACTTTTGAAGAGATGTACGCATTCTTAAGCTGAGTGCTTTCTCCGGCATTGCCGAGATTTGGGCATAAAAGTGTGGAAATGATGGTGAGAGATAAAAGTTTTTTCATGTTTACTTCCTTGGTTTGAATGTTATTTTTTTAGTCCAAGTAGTCACGTCATAAGAAATATCAATATAAGATTAATATAAGGTTGATAAAAAAAAGCTGAAACAAGCGTTTCAGCTTTTTTAGTAAAACAAAAAGTCAGATAATATCCTGGGGATTTTTTCTTTCTTTTTATTGTTTTTTTTGATTAGCTTCTCTTCTGGCATCAATAATGATGTCTTTATAAAAAGAGAAAATCATGGCGATTAAGAATAATAGCCCGATGCCGGCTCCTATAAATGCGGACAGTTCGTTCGCACCAAACCAAGATACAAGAATGCTGCTCATAGTGTAATAGTTTTAGTTAATAATTAGGTTACATGCGGGGCATGTTAGCACGGTTTATTTTAAAAGTCCAGTTTTATGCACACAGGCATCTATTTTTGATTTTTGATTTTTGATTTTTGATTTATAATCCGCACGGATGTTTGAGGAGTTTTTGATGATATTTTCTAAGTTTGAAAGAATGACCGCCTGGCGTTATTTGCGCGCCAAAAGAAAAGAGGGCTTTATTTCGGTTATCACCGGTTTTGCCTTTACCGGGATTGCTTTGGGCGTGGCCACACTTATTATTGTGATGTCGGTGATGAACGGTTTTAGGGCTGAGCTGTTGTCGCGGATTTTGGGCATTAACGGGCATATCGGCATTATGGCGGTGGCCGGACAGCCGTTTAATAATTATAAACAGGCCGTGGTGGACTTGGAAAGCATTGATAATGTTAAAATGGCTGTGCCTATGATTGAAAACCAGCTTTTGGTTTCTGCCGGGCGCGCCACCGAAGGCGCCATGGTCAGGGGTGTTTCGGCCGAAGATTTATTAAAGCGCGAGATTATGGCCGATGCGCTGCGCGATGTGGATATGGATAATTTTGCCGACAACAATGTGATTATCGGTTCTCGTCTGGCGCAAAAAATGGGTTTGATGATTGGTGATGAGATTACGCTGATTTCGCCAAACGGTAAGGTGACCGCTTTTGGCACAGTGCCGCGGATGAAATCTTATAACATTATTGGCACGTTTGAAGTGGGCATGTATGAATATGACAGCAATTTTATTTTTATGCCCTTGGAATCTGCGCAGCTTTATTTTGGAAAACAAGGAGCGGTTACCCATATTGACGTGACTTTGGAGAATGAAAACCTTTTGCAGCCGACCAAGGTGGCGATTGAAGAAAGCATTGGCGGCGGAGCGTATGTTTATGATTGGAAGCAGACCAACGCCGCGTTTTTTAATGCGATTGATGTTGAGCGCAACGTGATGTTCATTATTTTGACCCTGATAATTTTGGTGGCGGCTTTCAACATTATTACCGGTTTGATTATGCTGGTGAAGGACAAGGGGCGAGATATTGCGGTTTTGCGCACCATGGGTGCTACCAAGGGCATGATTATGCGCATTTTCTTTATTGACGGCGCGTTTATCGGCATGGTCGGCACGTTAATAGGCTTTGTTTTGGGCTTGCTGTTTTGTCAGAACATTGAGAACATTCGCCGCGGTTTGCAGGCGGTCGTGGGCAAAGATTTGTTTTCGGCCGAGATATATTTCTTATCCAAGCTGCCGGCAAAGGTTGATGCAATGGAGGTGGCCGTGGTGGTTGGAATATCTTTGGTGCTTTGCTTTTTGGCAACAATTTACCCGGCGTATAGAGCCGCAAAGTTTGACCCGGTGGAGGCGCTGAGATATGAATAAACTGTTTTTTTGCTTAATTGCGCGGTCGCTTCGATGCTCGCATCCTCATGTACCAACAGCGTACACTCCGGTGCTGTGCTTCGCGGCTTCCTCTACTTAAACAAAAAAATTCAGTTTCTTCGTAAATAAATTTCATATAGGGATTTTGAATATGTCTAAAAACAATTTGACATTAAGCCTTTCAGGCGTGCACAAGTCTTTTAAGCAGGGCGGGCAGACGCTGGAAGTTTTAACAGGCGTGGATTTGGAGATTGCGCCCGGAGAGATTGTGGCGCTTTTGGGGCCTTCGGGTTCGGGCAAGTCTACGCTTTTGCAAATTGCCGGTCTGCTTGATAAACCAACAAAGGGTGATATATTATTGGACGGGCACAAGTGTTCTAAGCTTGGAGACAATTTGCGCACGGCTTTGCGCAGAGATTATTTGGGCTTTGTGTACCAGTATCACAACCTTTTGCCGGATTTTGACGCGGTGGAGAATGTGATGCTGCCGCAGTTGATTGGCGGGCTGCCTGCCAGAACAGCCAAGGAAAAAGCCAAGTGGCTTTTGGCCAAGCTGGGTTTGGAAAAGCGTTTTAAGCACCGTCCGGCGCAGCTTTCAGGCGGAGAGCAGCAAAGGGTGGCGATTGCCAGAGCGCTTGCCAACACGCCGAAGCTTCTGCTGGCCGATGAGCCGACCGGAAACCTTGACCCGCATACGGCAGACGGTGTGTTTGTTGAGCTGCTTTCAATTGTGAAAGAGACCAAGCTTTCAGCCCTGATTGCCACGCATAACTTTGAGCTGGCCGACAAGATGGACAGGAAGGTTTCATTAAAAGACGGGAAGATTCAGGATTTGCGGGCGGCAAGCTTTATTGCTAAAGGTAAGAATTTTTATTAAGACATTTAATTGAGGAGATCCTGAAACGAGTTCAGGATGACGAGTTTGGAGGAGGTGTTGCATGAAAAAAGTTTTATTGGCGGGCTTGATGTGTTTGTTTGCTTTGGCGGTGCAGGCGAAGTATAAGACTCCGGAAGGGATTAGGACGCAAAATGATAAGAACGCGGATTATATGTTTTCTTATATGGACAAGGATGGCGACGGCAAGCTGACTTTGGATGAATATAAGAGCAAAGTGGTTACCAGAGATGTGGAGCGCCAGATTAGGAAAGATAAGAAAGAAGGAACATATAAAACTCCGGCCGAAGAATTTGCGATTATGGATACGGATAAGGACGGGTATATTACGCCGGCGGATTTAAGCGGGTATTTGAGGTCTAATTCTGATTGGTGATAAAAAAACGGGCAATATGCCCGTTTTTTTATAGTGGTCAGAGGCAGAGGTCAGTGGTCAGTGATGGTGGAACGCGGCAATCCCATTTAAAACGTCATTGCGAGCGGCCTGTCGCGACGGAGCGAAGCGGAGACGGAAGCGCGGCAATCTCATCCGAATCTTTTTTCGTAGTTTTTTACCTGCACGGGGTTTAGTTACTTTGGCGTCCCATCGTGCCCAAAAGACTCTGCCTGAGTAAAAGCATTAAGACTTTGTAAGCTCCGCCTTGCTTTCTCCGCTAAAGTTCTGCCTTCCTCTATTATCATTCTTTGGCTGTCTTATTGTTCTTTCGGTAGAACCGCTGCGAACCGAAGGACGCAAGACTACGCTAACAAAGTCTAAATACTTTTCCTAAGGCAGAAAAGAGGAAGAAAGAAAGGAAGAGGGTGGATATAAAAAAAACAGGCTCTGGGTAGAGCCTGTTTTTTATTCAATATAACTTCTTAGGAGTAATGATTTTTCCATTGAAATCAACTGTTTTGGTTTTAGTGCTAAAGTTAGAGGATGTGCCGTCAACAGACTTAATGCTGAACAGCTTATATCCGACCTCAGGTATTACTTTTATCATGTTATATTTAAAAGGAACAGCTTCTTGGCCTAAAGCATCTATTACGCCGACAAAATCGGTTTTACGGCTGGTTGCCCTGATGTGCTTGTTTGGGAAGAACTCCAAACCTCGGTATAAATCGTTTAAGACTAAACCTTCTGCAGTTATCCAAAATTTAGAAATTCTGATAATGTTTTGTTCAATATTCACATCCTGTATAGGAGAGAAAACTTTTTTGAAAAGCTTTTTGCCGTTCTGACTTCTAATAAGCACAACTTGGCGTCTTGAAGTAAGGCGTGATGGGCGAACCTCTAAAGTGTTGCCATTAAATAATGTTTTTTTCATAATGATAAGTTTTAATAATATTAGTTTGGGGTGTATGTAGCTTATATTTTGGTCTAAGTAAAGAGGTTTTTGGACGAAATGGTGAAAAATTGTCATGCTGAGCTTGTCGAAGCATCTTGCTGAAACATAGAGGAAGTGCTTTTTTCTATAAGATGCTTCGGCGGGCTCAGCATGATAAGGATGGATGTTTTACCCCCTCACCCTGACCCTCTCCCACGAGGGGAGAGGGAAATGTCAGAAAAAAGGTGTTGATTCTTTTGAGAAATGGTGTATAAAGGGGGTTCTTTAAGGCGTCTTGGTGCGTAATGGCATGCCTGAGCGCCGCTGTTTAACCTTAAATTTAGAGGAAATAAAATGCCAAAAATGAAAACAAAGTCTTCTGTGAAGAAGCGTTTTTCTGTTACCGGAACCGGTAAATTGAAAAGAAATTTTGCAAACAAGAGACACTGTCTGTTTGCCAAACCTACCAAAATGAAAAGACAAGCCCGCGGCACCACTCTGCTTTCTGAGAGCGATGCTAAGATTGTTAAACAATTTTTACCGTATTTGTAGGAGGAAAGATAGATGTCTCGTGTTAAAAGAGGGGTTACCGCCCGCGCCCGCCATAAGAAAATTTTTGCTATGGCAAAAGGTTATAGAGGTCGCAACAAGAACGTTTTCCGCGTTGCCGTGGAAAAGGTTGAGAAAGCGCTGCAATATGCTTATCGTGACCGCAAAAACAAGAAGAGAACTTTCCGCTCTTTATGGATTCAAAGAATTAATGCGGCTACCCGCCTTAATGGTTTGACTTATTCCCGATTTATGAACGGGCTTTTGAAAGCCGGTGTTGAACTTGACCGCAAGGTTTTGGCCGATATCGCCTTGAAAGAGCCTGCAGCTTTTGCTAAGTTGGTTGAACAAGCCAAGAACTCTTTGAAATAAGTGTGAAATTGGAATAAAAAATAAAAGAGTTATCTTAGCTAAGATGACTCTTTTATACTTTAAAGAAAAAGGAATGTTTTGAGATGAGCGATATTAATGATTTGAAAAAAGGGCTTTTGGGCGATATTAAAAATGCCCAAAATCTGCAGGCTTTGGAAGAAATCAGAGTTTCTACCTTCGGCAAAAAAGGCACGGTGACTTTGATGATGAAAGATATTGCCTCTATTTCCGATTTGGAGGAGAAAAAGGCGTTTGCGGCATCTCTTAATATTTTGAAAGAAGAAATTGAAAAAGAGCTGGAGGCCAAAAAGGTCAAGCTTGAGGCAGATTTTATTAATGAAAAACTGAAGTTAGAGAAAATTGACATTACGCTGCCGAGCCGTCCGATGCTTTCCGGCACCATTCATCCGGTCAGCCAGATTTTTGAGGAAGTGGCGGCAATTTTCGGGCAGATGGGTTTTAAGGTGGCGGAAGGGCCGGATATTGAAGACGATTTTCACAACTTTACGGCGCTGAATATGCCTGAAAACCACCCGGCGCGCCAGATGCAGGATACGTTTTATATTAAAGGCGATGAAGGTTACGTGGTAAGAACGCACACTTCTCCGGTGCAGATCCGCACCATGGAAAAGGGCGAGATGCCCATTCGCATTATTGCGCCGGGGCGCACTTATCGTTCGGATTATGATGCCACGCACACACCGATGTTTCATCAGGTTGAGGGGTTAGTGATTGATACCAATATTACCATGGCGCACTTGAAGGGCTGTTTGTATGATTTTGTGAAGGCGTTTTTTGAGCTGGATGAGATTCCGGTGCGTTATCGCCCGAGCTTTTTTCCGTTTACGGAGCCTTCGGCCGAGATGGATATTGGCTGTTTGAAGACCAAGACCGAGCTTAAAATCGGCGCCGGTTCAGACTGGCTGGAGATTTTGGGCTGCGGCATGGTGCACCCGGATGTTTTAAGAGCCGGCGGCATTGACCCGGATAAATATCAGGGGTTTGCTTTCGGTGTGGGGCTTGACAGGCTGGCGATGCTGAAATATGGCATTCCGGATTTGCGCACGTTTTTTGAATCGGACATTCGGTGGTTGAAACATTACGGATTTAATCCGCTGAAAAGACCGTCTTTGACAGGAGGACTTTCGTAATGAAATTTACATTATCTTGGCTTAAGGAACATTTGGAAACAACCGCAAGCTTGAAAGAAATTACCGATACGCTGACCAAGATCGGGCTTGAAGTTGAAGAAGTTTTTAATCCGGCCAGCAACTTGGCGGGCTTTGTTACAGCAAAAGTTGAAGATTTTTGCAAACACCCGAATGCCGATAAACTGCATTTATTGAAAGTTAACACCGGCAAAGAATCTTTGCAGGTGGTTTGCGGCGCGCCGAACTGCAAGCTGGGCATGGTGGGGATTTTTGCGCCGGTGGGCACAGTGATTCCTCTTTATAATGAAGCTTTGAAGGTGGGCAAGATTAGAGATGTGGAAAGCTTTGGCATGATGTGTTCTGAAAAGGAGCTTTGTTTGGGTGATAACCATGACGGGATTATTGAGCTTGATGCCAAGACGCCGATTGGGTTGTGCGCGGAAGATGTTTTGAGCATTGACCCGGTGGTTGAAATTAATATTACGCCGAATCGTGCCGAGTGTTTGGGCGTTAGGGGAATTGCCAGAGATTTGGCGGCGGCCGGTTTGGGAAAACTGAAAGAGCTGAAAATTGCCAAGTTTGAGAGCAAGTTAAAATCACCGGTTAAAGTTAAGATTGAAGATTTTAAAGCTTGTCCGGCATATGTGGGAAGATATATTAAGGGTGTGAACAACAAAGCTTCTACACCGAAATGGATGAAGGATAGGTTAACGGCAATCGGTTTGCGCAGCATTTCTCCGCTGGTGGATATTACCAACTATGTTAACTATGATTTGGCCAAGCCGATGCACGCTTTTGATGCCGACAAGCTTAAGGGCGATGTTGTGGTGCGCATGGCTAAAGAGGGCGAAAAATTTGTATCGCTCGAGGAAAAAGAATATGCTTTGGATGCGCAGTCTTTGGGAATTTGCGATGACGAGGGCGTTCAGTGCTTGGCAGGAATTATGGGCGGCATCGGCAAAGGCTGTTCTGCGGAAACTAAAAATTTGTTTTTGGAATCGGCGGTGTTTAACCCGGAAGTGATTGCCAGAACCGGGCGCAAGTTTCAGATTGAGTCTGATTCTCGTTATCGTTATGAGCGGTTTGTGGACCCTTCCAACAGCAGTTTGGCGTCTGATTATGCAACCGGGTTGATTTTGGAAATTTGCGGCGGCGAGGCTTCAGGAATTGAAATTGCCGGAAGCGAGAAGCCGGAATTATCGGTTGCTTACATTCGTCCTTTTCGTTTGAAAGATCTTATCGGGCTGGAGGTTTCTGAAAAAAAGATTACGGAGATTTTGGAAAAGCTCGGCTTTAAAATAGAAAAAGAAAAAGAGCGTTTAAAAGCTACAGCTCCGGCCTGGCGCGGAGATATTAAGGGCGAGCACGACTTGGTTGAGGAAGTGGTGCGGATGATTGGTCTGGATGAAATTCCGGCGGTTTCCATGCCTTGCGATAAGTTTCCGAGCGAGGTATTATCGCCCAAGCAGAAGAGAGTGGTTGAGGTTAGGCACGCAATGGCTGCCAAGGGTTTATATGAAACGGTGACCTGGAGCTTTACCAATTCTGAGACCGCAAAATATTTTAGAAAAGGTAAGGAGCCGGTGTTTTTGGCCAACCCGATTGCTTCTGATTTGGACGAGATGCGCCCGAGTATTTTGCCGAACTTGCTGCTGGCTTGCAAAAACAACATTGCCCGCGGGTTTGCCAATTTGGCTTTGTTTGAGATTGGGCCGGAGTTTTTCGGGAAGAATCCGTTTGAGCAAAATCTGGTTGCAACGGGTGTTAAGCTGGGCAGCCCGGTTAAGAAGACTTGGAACAAATCTCCGCGCGAGGCAGATGCGTATGATGCAAAGGCTGATGCGATGAGCGCGATTGCGGCAGCAGGAGGCCCAACCGAGAGTTTGCAGGTTACAGCGGATGCTCCGGAATATTATCACCCCGGGCGTTCAGGTGCTTTGCGTTTGGGCAAGAATGTGCTGGCATGTTTCGGCGAGCTGCACCCGAGCGTTTTGAAGGCGTTTGGCTTGAAGCAAAGGGCAGTGGCTTTTGAGGTGTTTTTAGACAACATTCCCGAGCCGCGTTTAAGTGCGGATAAGGCCAAGAAAAAGCTGGAGCTTTATCAACTGCAGGCAGTGGAAAAAGACTTTGCTTTTGTGGTTGAGAAAGATGTTTTGGCGGCAAATGTTTTGCAGGCGGTTAAGGCGGCGGATAAGGATAATATTTTTGACGTGCGCTTGTTTGACGTTTATGAAGGCGCCAATTTGCCGGATGGCAAGAAGTCTTTGGCCGTGGCGGTGACGTTTCAGCCTGTTTTGAAAACGTATACCGATGCCGAGATTGAGACCTTGATGAACAAGGTTATTCAGGCAGTTAAGTCTAAGTGCGGAGGAGAACTGAGGGCTTAGAGTCGGCTGATTTTCATGATTTGCACCATGCTGAATTGTATGGTGCAATTTTTTTTATGGCAATATTTGAGATGTAAATCTTATTGCGGCTTGGTTTAAATTTGGATACGCACAGCTTATTGCGGCTTGGTTTAAAGTTGGATATGTGAAGTTTATTGTAATTTGTTTGTTTCCAAATACCGATAATATTTTCGGTATTTGGTAATTTAAATTGACAATAGTTGGATAATGCGGTATTTTTTTTATGAAGAGAAAGTTGTTATGTGGTGTCTTTTTTATAAAGAGAAGATTGTGATGCAGTACTTCTTTTATAAAGAGAGAGTTGTCATGTGGTGTCTTATAGAGAGAAAATTGTGTGACATGGATATGGATGGAGGTGGTTATGAAGCTTTTAGAGATTGAGAATAAAGCGGTTAGTGAGATTAAAAGGCTGATGGCTAAATATGGGCTTAATCAGCTTGAGGTTGCGATGCATACGCAGATTCATGCTCCGAGGTTATCTGAGATATTTGCAAACAAGAGAAGGGTTACTCCTGATGCGGATTTGCGTTTGTGTAAATTTTTTAAGCTTAAAGACGGACATTTTTTGCAGTTGCAGAATCTTTATGATTTGGAAAAATCGCGTATGAAAATTGCCGATAGATTGGATAATATCAGGACGGTTGATGAGATTGTTAGAGGTGTTAGTTAAACAATTTTTTTAGGTGCTTGTGCAGGTTTGTCAGCTCTTCTTCTGTCAGCGGGTTTTCGTTTTTAAGGGCAAAGGGGCCGGGCCAGTTTTGGTCGAAGAAGGTTTTGTTTGTAAAAACCTGCGGTTTGCCGTAATGCGGCAATCTCATCTTTATTTTTCTTCCAGTCCTTTACCTGCAAATTTTTTACGTTCCTTTTGAGACCAAAAGGAACCAAAAGTCCTGCCACGGCTCGATGCCTAGCGCTTTGCTTTCATACAAATATTGTTCTTCTTTTTAGTGCATCAATTCCATTTTTAGCTAAAGACTAAAAATGAA